>DIKD01000090.1:5218-10539 GCA_002421585.1 Dehalococcoidia bacterium UBA5627 | reverse complement strand
AGGTAATACAGGCTCTCAAAAAATACAACGCTTTATATTTGGTTACCTTCGGCGGAGCCGGTGCTTTAATATCCAAATGCATCAAAAAAGCGGAGGTTATCGCCTACCCCGAGCTTGCCGCAGAAGCCGTGACGAGATTGGAAGTAGAGGATTTGCCTGCTATTGTTGCCAACGATATATATGGTAATGATTTGTACGAAACAGGCAGGGCTGTTTATCAAAAAACGGAGGTCTAGAATTATGGAAGATTGCATCTTTTGCAAGATAATAGACGGAAAGATTCCCGGTGATATTGTCTACCGCGACGATGAAATCGTCGTTTTTAAAGATATTCATCCCCTCACCCCCACCCACCTGCTGGTAATACCGGCAAAGCACATCTCCGGGCTGACAGACCTGGCACCTACGGATAATGCGCTGATGGGCAATATGATTGCTGTCGCCAATAAAGTAGCAAAGGAACAGGTCATATCCGAAAGCGGGTACAGGCTGGTTATCAACAGCGGCAAAGATGCCGGACAGATAGTCTTCCATCTGCATATGCATATTCTCGGTGGCAGGCAGATGTCGGGCGATTTCGATTAAAAGAGCATTCTGTTAATATTTACTGAGTTCATCGAAGGGGCTAAAACCGATTTTAAACATGTTTATTTATCGTCGCCGCTTAGTTCGACAAGCTCACTATGAACGGCTTTTCTAACATCCACGCATCCTGAGCCTGTCGAAGGATGCTTCAAATTGTCTTTGCGAGGAATGAGCCCTGATACAATCGGGGCGAATGACGCGGCAATCTCCTTGCCTCGAATTACTAATTACATTAACCTAATTTTATACAAAGAGTAAACTACCCCACAGCAAGCTGTGGGGCATTACGGGAAAGGGAGCCACCCCACTCCAGGTTACGGACGAGGCCGCTTTCATCCCCCCAGCAAGCTGAGGGGTATTCAGCGGAGATTTTTATAAAAATTCCGCTCGCCCTGAGTTCATCGAAGGGGCTAACGAGCGGAATTGAATCGCTTATCTCATCCCAGCCGCTATGGATTCGACAGGCTCACCACGAGCGGCTTTGTCAAGCCCCAACCCGGATTATGACAATGGAATTATCATTGTTACCTCATAAACATATAGTATAGAATACCGGCAACACTCTTGGCATCGCAGATTTTCCCTGATTTTATGTAATCGGTTATCGATTTTATGGGAACCGGCACCACTTCTATGCTATCGGTATCCTCGGCATGCAGTTTGGCGGGTACCAGTTCGGTAGCCAGATATAAGTGCAAATACTCGGTATTATAACCCGGAGAAGCATAAAAACCGCCCATGCCTGTTATTTTATTGGGAAGATAGCCGATTTCTTCCTGCAGCTCACGCTTCACGGTTTCAATTGGATTCTCACCCGGCTCTACGCACCCTGCCGGTATTTCTAACAGGTCTTTCCCTGCCCCACGCCGATATTGCCTGACTAAAAGGATATTTCCTTCTCTGTCGATAGGCACTACAGCTACCGCATCGCTGTGCTCTATAATTTCACGCGTGCTTTTGCGACCGCCCGGCAGACGGATTTCATCTACACGCACGTTCAGTATTTCCCCTGTAAAAGCTGTCTTACTCGATAAGGTTTCTTCTTCCATTCTATTCCTGCTTTCCTATATGGTAAATAAGCGCTGACTCATCGCAATCCGGGAATTTAGGGCAACGATAACATTCACCCCAGACCTTGTGCGGCAATTCCCTTTTATCCACCATTTCGAATCCGCATTTTGCAAAGAAATTCGGCACATAGGTCAAACAAAAAACATTGGGGATGCCAAGTTCTCTTGCCTCATAAAGACATTCCACCACCATATTTTCACCTACCCCGTGTTTTTGGTATTCTTCTGTCACGGCAAGGGATTTTACTTCAGCCAAGTCATCCCAACTGATATGTAAAGCGACACACGCAACCACTTTATCGTTCTCGCGGATGACGAAGTAATCCCTGATATTTTCGTATATTTCGGAAAGCGAGCGCGGCAGCATCTTGCCGTTGGCGGCAAAGTGATTTACCATTTTATGTATCTGGCTGGCATCGTTTATACGCGCCTTCTCAATACTGTATTCCATTTATCTACCTCTTTAATTTCTGTTCTAAAGTTGCATAGAATCCTTTCGGATTGATTCTCCGAAAGCAGGTTTTTACATCGCTGTGTCTGACTTCAATCGACCAGCCTCCGTTTACAGGCACGCTGATATGTCCATCGATGCTCAAAACGGCTTTATGAATTGCGGATACCTGCAATCGTACTACCGATTCAGGCGGTATAATCAGTATTTTATCGAAGCTCATATGCGCCACTATCGGCGATAATACGTAATCCGGCGATTGAGGATGCAATATCGGTCCGCCGGCAGCCATAGAGTATCCGGTGCTGCCGGTAGCGGTAGCACAAATAACCCCGTCGGATTTGTAAGTGGTAAGCACTTCCCCGTTTACGTCAGCCGTTATATTTATGATGCGTGCAATTTCTCCGCGTGCAATCACGATGTCGTTAAGCACGTTAAAAGAACGGATTTCACCGTTCTCATCATCGAATAATGTGGCTTCCAGCATCGCCCGTTCATCGGCCCAGCCGACGCCGTCCAGTATCAAGGCTATTTTCTCTATCGCCGCATCCGGCTCTATTTCCGTTAAATACCCGACTTTGCCGAGATTGATTCCGATTATCGGAATAGCATGAGGAGCAATCGCCTGGGCGGTTCTAAGTATCGTGCCGTCTCCACCAACGGTAACAGCACAATCCATAAGCGGGAGATTTTCCTGTAAGGCATCGCCTTCCCATGCCGAACACAGCCAAACAGAAAGGCCGCGAGACAGCAAAAAGGACTCTATCTCGACGGCTAATGCCGAGGCTCCCTCGTTTAAAGGATGATAAACAATCCCGAAATTTTTCATCTACTTAGCCCTTATACTAAAAAAACACTGCGTTTAGAGTGAAAACGAAGTGTAACATCGTAGCGGTTGCGTGTCAATGGATATACGGCCTACTTTCCGCGTGTTGAGTATACAATTACGATACCCAGAACGACAACAGCAACACCCCATATCCAAAGAGGGCTGGTAGCAACCCACTTAATGATAAAAAGAAGATAGAATATGGCTAAAATACCAAGCCCGATAAGAATGTAGCCCAGCATCCTTCCGCTGGCGCGCCGTTTTTGCCGTATCCGCTCATCTTCTGCATCCTGTGCCGCAATGAGAGCCAGGCGTTTCTCTCTTATGACAGCTTCTTCTTCGGGGGTATACTTAACATATTGCTCTTTTTCTTCTTTGCCCATTTTGGATAAGCGGGACAGGCCGAAGACAACCAGAATTACAGCAAGTATTATACCTATTTCCAAAAGTCCGAGTTTCATTCGTTCTCCGTATTAAAATCAGCTTTCATGATTCATATAGCATAGCATATTAGATTGAAAAGGTTAAATAAGCCGGCTGTTTTTTAATGTATGCCCACTGGAGAATTAAGCTGAAACCGCACTCTTTTATTCGAAAGGCTTATTAGTATCAGCTTCCCTGTATTCGGAGGTATCGCCGTATATCGATGCCGTATCCAACGGTTGCCGCCTGTTATAAACAAAGAAAGTTGCCAGTAACGCAATCCCGATTATAATAAAAACAATAAACAGGATTTGCAACGGGAACAGAGAGCCGGTAGACATCTGTAACAACCAATCCCGGATAACGGGATTAATAGCAATTTCCTGCTGTGCCACTGCATTCTTGATTATCCATATCGAGCTCAAGTAGAAAACCATCAATCCGATACCATATATAAAAGAAACCACGCCCAGATTGAGGGCAGACCATTTAAGATTGCGGTGAATCAAAATTATTCCTGCTACAAGCAGCAGTATCAATACAATCAATAATATAAATGCGATGTTGAATATTCTGATTCCATCTCTTGTCTCATGCAAAGTCTGCTCGTATTCCGATAAATCAATAACCATTGACTCTGCGTTTTCAGAGTTAAAAAATTCTTCGTCTATGGTTATCGACGACGGGATATCCGCAGACGTCTGTTCAAAAAGATTGTCGAATATCTGCCCCAGTTCTGACTGTGTCAAGCCCTGGAACTTCTGCGGAAGTGCTGATAAGAAAGATTGCTTCAGATTATCTTTCAGAGCATCATTTAAGCCCTCAATGGAAACAGTTACATCGAGCACATCACTATTGCCGAGATAATAATCGATAATTGGCGGAATAATGTTTTCCAATTGTTCCTTTACCCATAGTTCGACATCAGCCGCAATATCGTCTAAATATTCTTCATATGCCAATCCTGCGGGTAAACCAACATCAGTAATAATACCTTCTACAAATTCTTTAAGAAGCGGCTTCAAATCTGCACTTTCGATCATACTTATGACAAAATCATCATCCAGTATGGTATCTCCCAGTAATTGATTGAGATTAATACTATCGCTTTTCGAATTCAGATAATCATATATTTCGGTAATGAATAAGGTTATCTGCTGTTTCAGGGCTGCTTCATTATTAGCGACAAGTCCCTTCATAATATTGAATTGCTCAGAATCAGCTGCATTTTCCTGTTTCTGCGCCTCTTCTATAATTTCCGTAAGCGGAATATCATCAACCAGCGATGTAACATAAGAGACATTCAATGCCGTTGTTTTTACCGATAAAGCGACACCGAAAACACAGAGGGAAATAAAGAGAATTAGGCTGAGAAGTACAGCACCGATAATTTTAGGAGCGCTCATTTTTTGACTCCTTAAAACAAATCCTACATTTTTCACTATGATAGTATGCCGTTAAGTACATGATGTCAATAAACTCAAGTACTTTAGGATATAAAACAACAGTATCAATCATTCAATAGTTTATAAAATATTATTAAAGTCCCTTGACAAACAACCTTATAAAATGATAAATTATGATTACTTTAGCAATCTAAGAGGTTGATTGCTAACGGGGGTTCAGAGAATTGAACGATAGAACATCAGCGATACTCAGTTCCATAACCAGACAATACATATCCCGGGCGGCGCCGGTATCTTCGGCAAGCGTCGTTGCAGATTGCGGGCTGGATATAAGCTCGGCAACTATACGCAATGAAATGGTCGCCCTGGAGGAAGCCGGGTATATAATACGCCCGCATCATGCCGCAGGCAGTATTCCCTCCGATAAGGGTTATCGCTTTTATGTTGAAAATATGAACTACGTCGATTTACCGTTGGAGGAACAACGCCTCATAAGCCACATGTTTCATCAGGTAGAGGAAAATATCGAGCAATGGCTGGCATTGGCGGTATCTTTG
>DIKD01000090.1:0-5199 GCA_002421585.1 Dehalococcoidia bacterium UBA5627 | reverse complement strand
TCATGCCGCTTTAAGCACATGGAACTTGTTTCACTGCAGGAGCATCTGGCGTTGACAGTACTGGTGCTGGGGGGAGCGGTTGTGCGTCAGCAACTGGTGAACTTCGAACATCCGGTCACTCAGGAAGAACTGAGAAGTATAGCGGATAAAACAGTGAGAAATTACGCCGGATTATCCGCATCGCAAATATTGAAGAATAAAACGGTGCTATCCCCTAACGAGCAGAAAGTAACCGATTGCATAATCAACTTGATGAAAACGGAAGACCAGCGCAGCAATGAAGGTTCATATATAGACGGATTGCATTATCTAACGAATCAGCCGGAATTCAATACCGGAAATCGCATAGTCAGCCTGATTGGACTTATGGAGCAAAGAAAACTGATAGAAGCCATGATGGAAAATCAATTTGATGAATACGGAGTTCAGGTAATTATCGGAAAAGAGAACCGGGCACAGTCCATTCAGAACTTAAGTGTCGTTATGAGCCGCTACGGTATAACCGATGAAGCAATCGGCACTATCGGAATAGTCGGACCTACCCGTATGCATTACGGAAGGGCAATCTCCACCATCAGCTTTATGTCATCGATGATGAGCAAGTTGATATGCGACCTCTACGGCAAGAACGAACAGGATAACACAGAAAAGATGCAAAACAACTAACTTTACGGAGAGTAATGAATTATGAAAAAAGAAAAGCGGCCTGAAGAATCAGAAGATAAAGAATTAAAGAAAACACAAAAGGAGCAGGAAGACTCTGCGGATACCGGCAAAGCTCAACCGGAAGAACAGAGCGAAGCCGATAAATATCTGGATAACTGGAAGAGGACTCAGGCAGACTTTATAAATTATAAGAAGCGCACAGAGCAGGAAAAAGAGGAAACAGTAAAGTTCGGCAATTCGATGTTACTGCTTGCAATACTGCCGGTACTTGACGACCTGCAAAGAGCGCTGGACTCCGTTCCGGAAGATATAAAAGATTTGCCCTGGGTAGAAGGCATACGATTAATAGAACGCAAGTTCTCAAGCAGCCTGGAAACACAGGGAGTCAAATTGATTAAAACCGAGGGAGAAGCCTTCGACCCGAGTGTACATGAAGCGGCGCTTCATGTTGACGGCGAAGATGGAATGATAATCAATGAATTACAAAAAGGTTACAAATTATATGACAGGGTGATACGGCCGGCTGTAGTAGCGGTCGGTAACGGCAATAAATAGTTTAGGAAGTTAAAGTTTTAAGTTTATTTAAGGAGGAGTATTAAACATATGGCAAAAGCTATAGGAATCGATTTAGGCACTACTTTCAGTGAAGTAGCAGTGATGCAGGGCGGAGAACCGGTGGTCATTCCTTCATCGGAAGGCGGAAACACAGTCCCCTCTTTCGTGGCAATCAGCAAAAGCGGCGAAAGACTGGTTGGTCAAATTGCCAAACGCCAGGCTATCATCAACCCGGAAAACACCATTTACAGCATCAAGCGTTTCATGGGGCGCAAATGGGGCGAACCGGCAGGACGCGAACTTCCGATAGAAGAAGATGCCAAGAGAAAAACATACAAGGTCGTTAAAGGACCGAATAACGAAGTAAAAGTAGCAATGGGCGGTCAGGAATACACCCCGCCGGAAATCTCCGCCATGATACTGCAAAAACTGAAGGCGGATGCCGAGGCTTATCTGGGCGAAAAAGTAACCGATGCTGTCATTACCGTACCGGCTTATTTCAATGATGCCCAGAGACAGGCAACCAAGGACGCCGGAAAAATTGCCGGCTTAAACGTTCTGAGGATTATCAACGAGCCGACAGCTGCTTCGCTGGCATACGGTTTGGACAAGAAAAAGGATGAAACCATCGCTGTGTATGACCTTGGCGGCGGCACCTTCGATGTTTCGATACTCGAAATCGGAGACGGTACCTTCCAGGTTAAATCAACCAATGGCGATACCCACCTCGGCGGCGATGACTTCGACCAGAGAATAATGGACTGGTTAATCGAAGAGTTCAAGAAAGATCAGGGTATTGACCTCTCGGGCGACAAAACCGCCCTGCAACGCTTGAAAGAAGCTGCGGAAAAAGTAAAAATCGAGCTTTCCAGCGTTCAAAAAGCGGAGGTTAATCTTCCCTTTATTACCGCCGATTCCAGCGGTCCCAAACACCTGAATATAACACTGACCAGGGCTAAATTGGAACAACTGGTAATGGACCTGATAGAAAAAACAATGGAGCCCTGCAAACAGGCTCTTGCCGATGCCGATAAAAAAGCTTCACAGATAGATGAAGTGGTACTGGTCGGCGGACAGACAAGAATGCCGCTGGTACAGGAAAAGGTGAAACAGTTCTTCGGTAAAGAACCGAATAAAGGAGTCAACCCGGATGAAGTGGTGGCTATAGGAGCCGCTATACAAGCCGGCGTATTAAAGGGAGAGGTAAAGGATGTATTACTTCTGGATGTTACCCCGCTGACACTCGGTATCGAGACATTGGGTGGGGTTGCCACACCATTGATTAGCCGCAATACCACCATACCGACCTCCAAGACGCAGGTCTTCAGCACTGCCGCGGACAATCAGCCCAGTGTTGAAATCCACGTTTTGCAGGGAGAACGCCCCATGGCAGCCGACAACAGGACACTGGGACGCTTTATACTGGACGGCATACTGCCCGCTCCCAGAGGCGTACCTCAAGTCGAGGTAAGTTTCGATATAGATGCCAATGGTATCTTAAGCGTAAAGGCTAAGGACAAAGGAACCGGCAAGGAGCAGAAGATCACTATAACGGCCTCCAGCGGTCTCAGCAAGGAAGATATCGAAAAGATGCAGCACGAAGCGGAAGCTCATGCCGCAGAAGATACCAAGAGGAAAGAAGAAGTAGAAACTAAGAATAACGCTGATAACATGGCTTACAGCGCCGAAAAGATGCTTAACGACAATAAAGACAAGATTCCTGAGGAAACAAAGAAGGAAATCGAAGATAAGATAGGAGTGTTGCGCACTGCGCTTCAGGGTTCCGATGTAGAGGATATCAAGGCAAAGTCCCAGGAGCTTTCGGAGCTAATGCAGAAAGCAGGCGCTTCGGTATACGGACAACAGGGCGCACAGGCTGAACCGGATGCCCAATCAGCAGAAACAGAAGAGGAACCCAAAAAAGACGATGAAGGTACTGTAGAAGGCGAGTTCCGAGAGGTATAATAACTCTCCAATTCGGGGGGAGTGGGATAACCTGTTTTACCGGGCATTTCACTCCCCTTTTTCAGCGGACCGGAAAAACGTTTGCTGGAGTATTTGTAGCTTAATGATATATAATAGTAAGGTTAACTAAAAAGGGGCGCTGCCCCTTTTTTATAGTGGGAAATATCTAACCTAAAAAGAGGACGGAAACTGATAAAATATGGCATCAAAAAGGGATTATTATGAAGTTCTCGGCGTTAACAAAAATGCCAACGCCGATGAGATAAAAAAAGCCTTCCGCAAACTTGCTTTCCAATGTCATCCCGACCATAACCAGGGAGAGGACTCCGAAGCCAAATTTAAAGAAATAAACGAAGCTTACAGTGTTCTTTCCGACGACGAAAAGCGATCTGCCTACGACCGTTTCGGGCATGCCGGTGTTGACGGTACGTTCGGACAGGGATTTGGACAGGGATTCGGAGATTTCGGTTTTGGCGGCGGATTCGGCAGTATTTTCGAAGACTTTTTCGATGCCTTCGGCGGAGGCGGAGGGCGCAGAAGTTCCAGACGCGGAGCTGACCTGCAGCAAAAAATCAGCATTACATTTGAAGAGGCAGCTCTCGGATGCAATGCCGATATCAGGATAAGCCGAATGGAGCAGTGCTCGAACTGCAGCGGCCGCGGGTCCAAACCGGGAAGCCAGCCCAGCCGCTGTAGCGATTGTAACGGCAGCGGAAAAGTAAAGCGTGTCCAACAGAGCATCTTCGGGCAGTTTACCAACATTACCTCCTGCCCAAAATGTAACGGCGAAGGCAACATCATTACCGCCCCCTGCCCGAAATGCAAGGGTTCCGGTAAAGAAAGAAAAGAACACAATATGAAACTAAAAGTGCCGGCCGGAATCGATAACGGCACCAACCTGAAATTAAACGGACAGGGTGATATCGGCGACAAAGGAGCCCCGCCCGGAGACCTTTACGTTGCCATAGAAGTAAAACCGCACAAGTTCTTCAAAAGGGATGATACCAACGTCATTTATGACCTTGCTGTCAATTTTGCGCAAGCCGCCCTCGGTACGGAAGTTGACGTTCCGACGCTTTACGGAAACGAGAAGCTGAAAGTGCCGGCAGGCAGTCAATCGGGTAAAATATTTACACTTAAAGGCAAAGGCATACCACACCTGCGCCGCAATGCCAAGGGAGACCAACTGGTTAGACTGTTTGTGGAGACGCCGGAAAAGCTTACCAAAGAACAGCGTAAATTATTCGAAGAGCTCGAAAAGAGCTTTGCCAAAGATCAGAAGAATTAAATCAGCGGTAGATATCAAATAGCGTGCCCCACTTGTCATTCCGTTTATATCGAGATTGGGAGCCCCGATGAAAATGCCCTGTCAGACGGGATATTATCAGATAAAAACCACCCCCTGCCCTTCAATGGAATCAGAACGGCGGGTATTAGAAAAGCCGTTCACAGTTTGCTAACTAACCAAAGCCGCTCGTAGTGAGCTGACTGACAAAAGCCGCTCGTAGTAAGCCACCTAACCAAAGCCGTTCGTAGTGAGCTGACTGACAAAAGCCGCTCGTAGTAAGCCACCTAACCAAAGCCGTTCGTAGTGAGCTTGTCGAACTAAGCGGCGACGACTAAATCAATTATAATTAAACTCCGTTCGTTTGACCCTTTCCCGATATATCGGGACTCAGAGCGAGCGGGATTATTATAATTATGATATACAACGACGATTGGAGTTTTTGCCATGCCGGAGTTAATGCCTCAAGTAAAGCTGCAGCCTTTACCGCCGGGTATAATTTTACAGCTGGATTGATTGAAACCGTTTTTACAGATTGATATGAGGATAAATTACTAAGCGGATTTCTTGATTATTTACCGTTTGAACGGTTATTTTTTCCGGGGCGTCTGAGGAAACTCTTCAAGTTCCAGCGTCTGCCGGAAAGCTCGTGCCGTCCTTCAGCACCCAAAAGCTCGCCAATCACCTGTTTGGCATCAGCACCGTTATACATCACCTGGTACATCTTT
>DIKD01000110.1:4493-7591 GCA_002421585.1 Dehalococcoidia bacterium UBA5627 | reverse complement strand
AGGGGATTGACAAAGAGAAGGTCGGGCAGTTTGCTGCAGTGGTACGCAGGGTGCATCCGCCGGATCATTACAAGGGTAAAGGTATCAGATATGCCGGAGAAGTTGTACGTCTTAAAGCCGGTAAGACTGGTAAAGCCGGAGGGGGTAAGAAGTAGTGAGCAAAGATGTAGCTAGAGCTGGACGTTATAAAAGGCATGCCAGAGTTCGTGCAAAAATAAGCGGAACTGCCGAAAGGCCGCGCCTGTGTGTATATCGCAGCCTGGTGCATATTTATGCGCAGGTTATCGATGATACCAGGGGTTGCACGCTTGTTTCGGCTTCGACTGTCGACCCCGAAATCGCCAAGGATACAGACGGAAAGAAAAAAACAGATCAGGCTGAAATGGTCGGTCTTTTAGTAGCCAAGCGGGCTTTGGAAGCCGGAATAACACAGGTAGTGTTTGACCGTGGCGGATACAAATATCACGGCAGAGTTAAAACTCTGGCTGATGGAGCTCGTAAGGGCGGAATAAAATTCTAAGGAAGGGTTATAGCAGTGGCCAAGAAGCTTGTAATAAAAAATAGAATAGACCCATCGGAAATGGTGTTAAACGATAAACTTATCTACCTGAACAGGGTTTCGAAGGTTGTCAAGGGCGGTAAACGTCTCAGTTTCAGCGCTCTTGTGGTAGCCGGTGACGGAAACGGTCATGTAGGTATCGGGACAGGGAAATCAGCCGAAGTCCCCGATGCCATCAACAAAGCCGGTGCTGTTGCCAAAAAGAGCCTGATAAAGGTCCAACTATCGGGTACTACCATTCCTTATGAAACCGTTGTTAAATTTGGAGCGGCGAAAGTTCTCTTAAAGCCGGCGTCTCCCGGTACCGGTATTATCGCCGGCGGCAGCGTCAGAGCGGTTGTAGAGGCTGCCGGGATTAAGGATATCCTAACAAAATCTCTGGGGAGCGCCAACAAAACAAATGTGGCAAAAGCAACTATTTTAGGGCTCAGCCAGTTCAAGAACCCCAAAGTGCAGGTTGCCAGACGCAAAGGCATTGTAAGCGATACGGCAGAGGCGGAGGAGGTTGCGGATGTCTAAGTTACGCATTACACTGGTTAAAAGCGGTATCGGTTATGCCGAAGACCAAAAGAGGACTTTAACTGCACTGGGTTTTAAACGATTGAATCAGAGTGTTGTGCTTGAAGACTCAAATGCCATCAGGGGAATGATTCAGAAAGTAAGGCATCTGGTTAAAGTGGAGGAAGCAAACTAGTGAGGCAGGAATTATTATCACCGGCAACGGGTTCAAAAAAAGATCGTAAGCGTGTTGGCCGTGGAAACGGCAGCGGGCATGGTACATATTCCGGCAGGGGTTGCAAGGGACAGAAATCGCGTGCCGGAAACAACAAGGTAAGGCCGGGTTTTGAAGGCGGGCAACTGCCTTTAATCAAACGCCTTCCGCGTAAACGCGGATTTACCAACATTTTTAAAACTGAATATGAAGTAGTCAACTTGAGCAGTCTCAGTGTTTTTGAGGCCGGCAGTGAAGTTACAGCAGATAAATTAGTTGAGGCAGGTATTATAAAAAACACCAAAAAACCGCTTAAAATACTTTCACGCGGGGATTTAAATCAAGCCTTAAACGTCAAAGCCGATAAGTTTTCAGCGGCTGCCAAAGCTAAAATAGAAGCGGCAGGCGGTACGGTTACAGAGGTGGCTAATGGCTAAGCCCAGGCTTCTGCAGGCAGCTATTGATGCCTTCAGACTGCCCGATTTGAGACGGCGCCTTCTTATTACCTTCGGTATACTGGTTGCATTCCGATTTATAGCGCATGTCCCTCTCCCCGGAGTAGATTCCGCCGTTCTGGCGGCTTTATTTGAAAATAATGCTCTGTTGGGAATGATGGACCTCTTCAGCGGCGGTGCGATGAAGAATTTCAGTGTTGCCGCTATGGGAGTTTATCCCTATATTACTGCGTCCATTATTATGACTGTAATGACGCCGGTTATTCCCAAATTACAGGCTATATCTCAGGAAGGTGAGAACGGTAAAAATAAAATAAATCGTATAACCCACTGGTTGACGATTCCGCTTGCCGGGCTTGCGGGTTACGGACAACTGGTTGTTTTGCAGAATGCCGGAGCGGTTGCTATGGCTGACCTGTTGTTAACTATAGCTATGATTATGACAATGATAGCCGGAACAATGTTCCTGGTCTGGCTGGGTGAGCAAATCACCGAATATGGTGTCGGCAACGGTATTTCTATTATAATATTTGCCGGTATAGTTGCCGGATTACCGGAGATGGTAGGGGATGCTGTTTTAGCGGCACAGCAGGGACAGCTCGCCGGTTTAATCACCTTCTTCCTGGTAGGCTTGGCGACAACTATATTGATAGTAATCTTTACGGAAGCTCACAGGCGTATCCCGGTTCAATATGCCAAGAGCGTTTTTAAGAGCGGGCGTATGTACCGTCAGTCCGGGTCGAGCCATATACCCTTGAGGGTTAATACCGCCGGTATGATACCCTTGATATTTGCTATGGCTTTGGTGATGTTCCCCGGTATTATCGGCAGCTATTTTCAGGATGTAGAAGCACAGAACTTCTGGTACTGGGTGGTGCAGATATTCAGCGCCGATACGGCTTTACCGTTAGGAATCATATACTGGGCGCTTTACTTTGTGCTGGTGTTTGCTTTTGCATTCTTTTATACTATGGTTATATTCCAGCAGCAGGACCTTCCGGGTGTTCTTCAAAGGCAAGGGGGGTTTGTGCCTGGTATCAGGCCGGGAAAGCAAACAGCTACCTATCTTACGGGTGTGATAGAACGCATCACGTGGGGTGGGGCACTATTTTTGGCTGTTGTAGCAATAATGCCTTTCATTGTAAGTATGGTAAGCGGTGTCAGCAATTTGGTATTATCCAGTTTTGGATTACTGATTGTTGTCGGTGTTGTGCTGGATACCATGAAGCAGATGGAAGCTCAGCTTTCAATGAGACGTTACGAGGGCTTTATAAAATAACAAAAGCACCAGGGAGAATAAAATGTATATTATATTCCTTGGGGCTCCGGGAGCGGGTAAAGGTACTCAGGCTATCGGGGTTGCAGAAGAGTT
>DIKD01000110.1:3307-4462 GCA_002421585.1 Dehalococcoidia bacterium UBA5627 | reverse complement strand
GGTCAAGGAATATATGGAAAAGGGGATTTTGGTCCCCAATGAAATAACAGTGCAGATGGTTTTAAATAAGCTGTCTGAACCTGAAAGCCAAAGCGGGGTTATTCTCGATGGCTTCCCCAGAAATCTGGGGCAGGCGGAAGCGCTTGACGAGGCTTTTGAAAAAGAAAATAAGAAGATAGACAGTGTAGTCTATATTAAGGTTGAAGAGCAGGAACTTATAAGGCGCTTAAGCGGACGCTGGGTCTGTCGCAGTTGCCAGTCACCCTACAGCATAAAGGGAGCTTTAACAGAAGAACAGAAAAAATGCTCCAAATGCGGTGGTGAGCTCTATCAACGTCCGGATGATAATCTGGAAACAATTAAAAACCGGCTGAAGGTCTATTTTAATGAGACCGCTCCCCTGATTGAATACTATCGGAATACCGGTAAATTGGTTGAGGTTGACGGGGAGGGTGAAGTCGGGGAAATAACACAGAGGATAATTAAGGCTCTTCGCGAGAAAGCCTGAAGACAATTTATGAGTATAAAAATAAAATCCGAAAAGGAAATCGCGACTATGCGAATAGCCGGACGGATTGTAGCTGAAGTATTGCATGTGTTGAAAAACAGCGTGCAGCCGGGAATGAAAACTAAGGAACTGGATGTGATAGCCGAAAGAGAAATAAAGAGGCTGGGAGCGAAAGCTTCCTTTAAGGGTTACTACGGTTACCCTGCCAGCGTTTGCGTTTCGGTAAACGAGGAAATCGTTCATGGTATTCCCGGTGATAAGATTATAAAAAACGGCGATATCGTCTCGATGGATTTCGGGTCTATATATGACGGGTTCCAGGGAGATGCCGCTTTAACAGTGGGAGTCGGCGATATCAGTCCCAAAGCGGCTGAGCTTATGCGGGTTACCGAGGGGGCGCTTGCCGCCGGTATATCTGCTGCACGTGACGGAGCCAGGTTGGGAGATATCGGGGCTGCCGTACAGGAATATGCCGAATCAAGGGGTTTTTCGGTGGTGCGTGAATACACCGGACACGGTATCGGCAGGGAAATGCATGAAGACCCGCTGATTCCCAATTTCGGTACCCGGGGAACCGGCATAGAATTGAAAAAAGGGATGACGCTGGCTATCGAACCGATGGTTAATATCGGGGATTGGCGTACCAA
>DIKD01000110.1:1942-3268 GCA_002421585.1 Dehalococcoidia bacterium UBA5627 | reverse complement strand
CTATTGCGATTACCGACGGTGAGCCCGAGGTGCTCACCGTATTATAAGGCTGGAGATTATGGGAAAAAAAGAGGCGATTGAGGTGGAAGGTGTGGTCGTTGAGGCTCTGCCGAATGCTACGTTCAATGTAGAGCTGGCAAACGGGCATAGAGTTTTAGCCCATATTTCTGGTAAAATAAGAGTACACTATATTAGAATATTACCCGGTGATAAAGTACTAATAGAGTTATCGCCCTACGACTTAAGTCGCGGGAGGATAACTTACCGCTTGAAATAGGCGGGATTTACCCGGGCGAGGTGAGTAAGAGGTTTATTATGAAAGTTAGAGCATCAGTTAAAACAAGGTGTGAAAAATGCAAGATCATTAAAAGACGCGGCGTGGTCAGAAATATCTGCACAAATCCCAAACACAAGCAGCGTCAGGGTTAGACGGGTGTCTATAAGGAGGAATGAATGGCACGTATAGCCGGGGTTGATATCCCTAAAAATAAGCAAATAAAATATGCACTACAGTATATTCATGGAATAGGTCCGACCTACAGTATGAAGATATTGGAGAAGGCCGAAATCGAACCGACTACCAAGTCGGATGACCTGACGGAGGCGGAGAACAGTCGCCTTCGTGAAATCATCGACCGTGAATACAGAACGGAAGGGGAACTTCGTAAAGAAGTTACTTTAAATGTCAAACGCCTTATAGATATCGGCAGCTACCGCGGCTTACGGCATCGTCGTAATCTTCCGGCGCATGGACAGAGAACACGCACCAATGCCCGTACGCGAAAAGGCATAAAGAAGACAGTAGCCGGCAGAGGACAGAAGCGCGGCATGGCTAAGACGTAGTATTAAGGGAGAAACATAATAAATGGCACCTAATAAGAAAGCAAAAGCAAAAGTAAGTAAAAAAGACCGAAAGTCTATTCCGAGCGGAAGGGCTTATATACAGGCAACTTTTAACAATACCATAATATCTTTAACCGACCCGGCGGGCAATGTGATTTCGCAGGCAAGCGCCGGAGCAGCCGGTTTTAAGGGTTCGCGTAAAAGCACTCCGTTTGCAGCTCAACTGGCAGCTACCAATGCTGCACACAAAGCTATGGAGCACGGTTTGCGTCAGGTTGACGTATTTGTTAAAGGGCCGGGCAGCGGTCGCGAAGCGGCTGTGCGCGCCTTACAGGCAGCCGGGTTATATGTTACCAGTATCAGGGATATAACCCCCATACCTCATAACGGTTGCCGTGCCCCCAAAAGGAGGAGAGTCTAAAGAATGGCTAGATATACAGAAGCAGTTTGCCGTCTATGCAGACGCAGCGGTGAAAAATTAAT
>DIKD01000110.1:0-1923 GCA_002421585.1 Dehalococcoidia bacterium UBA5627 | reverse complement strand
TGGATAAGCGTCCCAAAGCCCCCGGGCCTCAGCTCGGGCGCAGGCGCCGGATATCCGACCGCGGTGAGCAGTTGCGTGAGAAACAGAAAGTTCGTTACAGCTATGGAGTACTCGAGAGGCAGTTCAGGAAAATATTTGCCGAAGCTGAAAGAAAAAGCGGAATCACCGGTGAGAATCTGCTGGTATTACTTGAGAGGCGTCTAGATAATGTAGTCTATCGTCTCGGGTTTGCCGATTCGAGGGCTCAGGCTCGTCAGTTGGTACAGCACGGGCATTTCGACTTAAACGGTAAGAAAACCGACATTCCTTCATGTTTTATTAAGGAAGGGGATGTTATAAGCTGGCATAGCAACAGTGTAAAAAACGAATATTTCAAAACAATGTCAGCATCACTGGCCAGTAAAATAGTTCCGGGATGGTTGAATCTGGATAAAGAGAAAGCAGTTGGTAAGGTATTATCTTTGCCGACGCCCGATGATATCGAGGCGAAATATAATATAGCGTCTGTAGTTGAGTACTACTCAAGATAGATGGGCTGGCAAGGAGGTAAGGTTTGTTTGGTTTAGTCATATCTAATATAGATTGTAAAGAGAGTAACGACAGCTATGGGCTTTTTGAAGTCGAGCCTCTGGAAAAGGGCTTTGGCACCACTGTCGGCAATGCGTTGCGTCGCGTGCTTCTGGGGTTTCTTCCGGGAGCTGCCGTTACCAAGATAAAGATAGAGGGTGTTCAGCATGAATT
The DNA here is from genome assembly GCA_002421585.1 of Dehalococcoidia bacterium UBA5627. GTDB lineage: Bacteria > Chloroflexota > Dehalococcoidia > Dehalococcoidales > UBA5627 > UBA5627. The sequence goes on along the minus strand of DIKD01000110.1, from coordinate 1,182 downwards.
TGCGCCTATTCCTTATGTTAAAGAGGATGTGCTGGAGTTTATACTGAATGTAAAAGCCCTGCGTTTGAAAGCGCTTTCCGGTACATCTGCCAGACTGTCGCTGGAAAAACAAAAAGAAGGTCCGATTTATGCCAGGGATATTAATCCGTCTCTGGATTTTGAAATTGTTAATCCGGATTTGTATCTGGCAACCGTAGATTCGCCGGAAGCCCGTTTCTATGTGGACTTCGATGTTGAAATCGGGATGGGTTTTAAAGCTGCCGAATCGACAGACAATCTGTCGGTAGGTACTATACCCATTGATGCCATTTTTACACCGGTGCGTAAGGTTAATTTCAGTATACAACCGATTCACGTGGGGGAAATCTCCAGTCGTGAGCGTTTGGTTCTCGAAATATGGACAGATGGCACTATTACGCCTGCCGATGCTATGAGCAGCGCCGCATCTATCCTGGTTGAACAGTTCAACCCGTTTGTCGGATACAGCAAAGTATCGCTGATGGAAGAGAAAAAGAAGGCTTTAAGGGAATCGATTCCGCAGGATATATTCAATATGCCGGTGGAACAGCTCGATCTTTCCGTCAGAGCAATGAACTGTCTGCGCCGCAGCGGTATCACTACGGTAGGCGAATTGGTAAATATCGGAGAAAAAGAACTTTTAGGATTACGTAATTTCGGGCAGAAATCGCGTCAGGAAGTACAGGAACGTCTTCAGGGGCTGGGGCTCAATTTCACCATTGGCGCCGATAGCGGCGAAGATGATGAAGAAGAAGTTGCTGTTCCCAAAAAGAAAAAAAAGAAGGAATCTGCCGAATAGGTAACAAGTATAGGAAGAGGCAAAAATGAGGCATAAAGTATCTGGAAGAAAATTCGATAGAGATTCGTCACACAGGATGGCTATGTTCCGCAACCTGGTGACCGATTTACTGGATTATGAGAAAATTGTGACTACCGAAGCCAAGGCAAAGGAAATACAGGGTCTGGCCGAGAAAACCATCACGCTGGGGAAACGCAACGATTTGGCTGCCAGGCGAAAGATGTTAACCTTTGTCTATGATGAAAAAGTGGTCGAAAAAGTATTTTCGGACATTGCGCCGAGGTTTAAAGAGCGTCCCGGCGGTTATACCCGTATCACCAAACTTGGCCTCAGGCAGGGAGACGGTGCAATTATGGTTCAGCTGG
>DIKD01000002.1:10590-13270 GCA_002421585.1 Dehalococcoidia bacterium UBA5627 | reverse complement strand
GTATCTTTTCCGAAATCCTGATTTTCAACGACAGCTACGAAGAAATGCTGGCTTCACTTAATAATTTAAGACTAAACAACGACCCCGGAACTGCTTTTGAATACGCCGATTTAAACTACTGTCTGCTGGGGGCGCTGATTGAAAGAGTATCCGGCATGACCTATGAAGAGTATATGGATTATGCTGTTTTTACTCCGCTCGGTATGGAACATACCACGGTCGACCCCGATAAAGCCAAGCTACTGGGGAAAGCCGACGGGCATCAGCCGATGTACGACAAAGTGGTGGTTCGCAATATCCCCTCTATGAAAAGCGCCAGGGCAGCCGGCTGGGTGATGTCCTGCGCCGAGGATATGGGGAAATGGCTGCTGGTCAATTTGAACGGGGGAATTTTAGATGGCAAACAGGTAGTCCCTGACGATGACATAGAGGAATTGCATTCGATAGCCATACTCTACCGGGATAACAACGAGCAAATGGCGTACGGAATGGGCTGGAGCATCAGCTATAATACCGATATCCTCTACCACTTTCATTGCGGTGATACTCCCAACTTCACCGCAGATATGCTGCTACTTCCCGACCATGATACCGGAATTGCCGTACTGGTAAACGGGCAGGTGAGCAATATCAGCCACAATATCGCCGCCGAAATCGCAAATATGCAACTGGGATTAGAATTGACAGCTATTAATGTGCCATGGTGGGCGCACTGGAAAGCGCTGGATACCCTGGCAACCGGCATCCTTTTTTCGGTAATCGGGTTGTTTATTATATTGATAATGTATCTATGGTGGTTACTTAAGCAATTTAACGCCGGTAAACGCTGCTTTTTCCGTTCAAATATTGCCGGACCCTGCCCGCCGGCGTGGCAAACCGTGCTTTATTTGTTGCCGATAACAATATTTTCATTGATATTTATCGGGGGAAACATCGTACTTAATACACTTTATGGATATAACCTTTTTGAAGCGCTGGCTCTGTTCGGGAGGGGTGCGCCCCCAGGCCTTTATATTTCGGGGATATCATTGATTGTAATACTGACGCTGTGGGTTTTGCTGCTGGCTTTGGCGGGTTTGTTTATGCGTAAAACAAAGGAAGTCTGCTAACTTTCCGTAAGTTTCTGCCCGGCAAGGTAAGCCTTGCCTAAAGCCCCCGGTTCCAGGCTGATGTTTCCGGCTTTATCTATACCGGAAAAGACCACTTCACCTGCATATTCGATATCCAGACTGATAAAGAGCGCTTTGACTGTAGCTATTGCAGGCTGAAAGAGATTGGGAAACCTCTGTCCACCTACCGAAACGAACATTCCCTTCCTGATTTTTTCATCTCCCAGCGGAGGTATGTGCAGTTTATACTTCTTTGACCATAACGACTGGCAGCGGTCGACCATTACCTTGGTTTGGGCAGTCAGACCCATAAAATGCAGCGGAGAAGCCAGCACGATTCTATCCGCCAGCATCAGTTCTTTATAGACATCCTGCATATCATCGTCGATTTTGCAGATTCCGGCTTCGAAACACGAATCGCAGTTTTCACAGGGGGCAATCTGAAGCTCACTGAGGACAATAGTTTCTACCTCCGCCCCGCTATTAGAAGCTCCGCGCAATACCTCCGCCAATAGCTTATCGGTGTTGCCGTTGCGGCGCGGACTGCCGGCAAGTCCCAGCACTCTCATAATAAATCTCCCCATAAAGATTCGAGAATGGCTTTCTCCCTGGCTTCCATTATATCAGCTTCATCGTCTTCCATATGGTCGTAACCTAAAAGATGCAGTACGCCGTGGATGGCAAGGACTGCCACTTCTTTTTTAACGGAATGCTGGTGCTGCTCTGCCTGAATAACCGCCTGCTGGAAGCTGATAATGACTTCTCCGAGCTGTTTTATGCCATCCGGCGGTGCGATGAACGAGAAATCCTCCCCGTCTTCGGAGGGTAGTTCATCCTGCATTGCAAATGAGAGCACATCGGTAGGCTTGTCGATTTTACGGTAATCTTTATTGAGCTGGTGAATTCTTTCCTGCCCGGTAATAAGCAGGCTCATCTCGATATTATCGCCGGCGTTCTCAGCCTTGAGCGCAGCCTCGATAATACCACGCAGCCAGATTTCGTCGAGGCAATCCTCGAAACTCTCATCGAAAAGGATATCTATTTCCATAGTGCTCATAATAGCACAGGAATGAGGTATCGACAATCATTTTTGAGCGCAAAGCGCAATAAGATGCCTTGGTGAGCCCTGAAATGCAGAAGAGACATCTATTTGAAACTGTCGCTCTGAACGAAGTAAAGAGTCCAGATACCATTCGACAACTCTTGGATTCTTCGCCCCTGATGAACCAGGAACTCAGAATGACAAATAAAAAATATCCTTGCGAGTACGTTGCAGGCGGACGAAGCAATTTTTCCCGAATAGACTGTGTGGTAGTACCCACGAATACATAAGGGCGACCATTCGTCGCCTCTTTTTTATATGTTCGTATCTGGCGGACGAGCAATACCCGTCCCTACGTGGTTAACGATTAAATTGTCATTCTGGAAGTCATAATGGGTGACTGAAGAATCCGGGGTGTGGGGAGAAGCAGCGCAAAGGTTACTTTGGCATCAGGAGTAATAACGACCCTCATCCGTCATTTACTTTGTAAATGCCGCCTTCCCACGAGGGAAGGCTGATTTCACACGTC
>DIKD01000002.1:2984-10565 GCA_002421585.1 Dehalococcoidia bacterium UBA5627 | reverse complement strand
ATGAGGGAGATTTGCTGCGGATTGCTCCATCTATTCCGGTAACTTGCAAAATCCCTCTTAATCTCTCTTTTCGAAAGTGAGAGAATCGCGGAGTGGTAGTTCTTGCCTTTATTTACAATCGGCATTGCGAGTTTGTTCAACACTCCCCCCAGGATGACAGAGGGTTTTATTTCTGGCAGTTGGGGCAGAAGTAGGTGCCGCGTTGATGTACACGGATACGTTGCAGGGGAGTCCGGCAGACAGNNGGTTTATCCTTGCAGTGGGCAACCTTGAACTGTTTTTGGGCAGAGCCCGAATCTCCATCCGGTCTGACATAATTGTTTACCGTAGCGCCCTTGTTCCTTATACCCAGCCTTAAAACGTCCTGTATAGCTTTGTGCAGGTCTTTGATCTCGTCTTCAGAGAGCGAACCGGCGGGTCTTTTCGGGTGGATTTTGGAAGCAAAGAGGGCTTCATCGGCGTACATATTGCCGATTCCGGCAATCAGGCACTGATTTAATAAAATCCCTTTAATCGGCGTTTTACGATTCTCGAGCAGTCCTGCAAATGCCTTAACCGTGAACTCATCGGTTAGAGGCTCGATACCCAGTTTCCCCAGCACGCACTCGCAGTCCTTCACCAGTTGCATCTTTCCAAACTTACGCGGGTCGTTAAAGTAGATTTCAGTATCGTTATCCAGATGAATAACGGCACGGGTGTGGGGTGGGTGGTTATCTTTCCCAAGCATCAATGAGCCGCTCATTCTCATATGCATAATCAGCTTGAAGCCGCTTTCAAGGTTGAATATAAGGTATTTACCGCGCCTTTCCATATCGCTTATCTTCTGTCCTGTGATAAGTCGGATAAAATCATCTTTGCAAGGCTGTTGCAGCGTTCGCTCCCAGAGCAGCGTCACGCCCTTGATCGTGCGTCCTGTTACATTCGGTTCGAGGTCATTTTTTATGGTTTCGACTTCAGGAAGCTCAGGCATTCGATTTCTCTTTTCATGATGTATTTATATACGATTATAGCAGGAACAACTATCAATGTTCCTATGACCAGGCTGGAAACGACATCGCTTAACCAGTGCGCTTGCAGATACAATCGTGAAAAACCCGTCAGCGCTATCAACAGTCCCGCCGCTATTTGCAGTAGAATGCGCCAAGTCTTATTTATTACGACCTGCGGCAGGAAGCAGATTATCAGTACCATCAATATAGAAACGAAGATGGTATGCCCGCTGGGGAAGCTGTTTTCCAACGAATCCTCTAACGGACGCGGTCTGTCGATAAGGAACTTTAAGATATAACTGATGGATACGCCGATATATGGTACGATAATTATAAACAGCGATTCGATTTTCCTGTTAAACAGCCGGAATACCAATCCTGCAAGCAGACTGGCAATAATACAGTAGGGGAATGCACCGAGGTAAGAGATAAATGTCATTGATGAGTCAAAGAACGGGGATTGAATATTATTTATCCATTCGTTGACTGCTGTATCACCGGGGAAGCTCATACCGGAAACAACGGCGATTGTGATAAAGACCAGAAGAACAAAAAGCATTAGATAAGCGATGCGAAATATGCTCAACGGCTACTCCATCCGACCCCAGTTCTTGCCGGCCTTGGTCTCCACTTTTAAGGGAATAATGAGTTCGATGGCTTCCGACATTACTTTTACTGCCAGCTTGCGCATCTTTTCCATTTCATCATCGGGGACTTCGAAAATAAGCTCGTCGTGTACCTGCAGTAACATCGAGCTTTTCATTCGGAGCTTTGACATCTGCTTATCCAGTTTAACCATAGCTACCTTGATGATATCGGCGGAGGTTCCCTGAACCGGCATATTGATTGCCATACGCTCGGCGGCTTCACGCAGGTTGCGGTTGGACGAATTGACCTCCGGAATCAGCCTTTTCCTGCCCAGAATGGTCTGAACATATCCCAGTTCGCGTGCCTGTTTCTTGGTTTCTTCCATATATTCTTTAACACGCGGGTATTTCTCGAAGTAGGCGCTGATGAACTTCTCCGCTTCCTCGCGATTGAACTCGGTAGCCTGTTCCAGCCCGTAGCCGCTCATACCGTAAATAACACCGAAGTTTACGGTCTTTGCCAGCCTGCGCATATCGGCGGTGACTTCATCTTTTTTCACTCCGAAGAGCCTGATAGCGGTATCGGTATGAATATCTCCGTCGCCGGCGAAAGTCTTTAGTAATTCCGGGTCTTTCGATAGATGTGCCAGCGCTCTCAAATCAATCTGTGAATAGTCGGCAGAAAGTAATTGATGACCGGGCGGGGCGATGAATGCCTGACGGATTTCTCTTCCCAGCTCGCCGCGCACGGGGATGTTTTGCAGGTTGGGGTCGCTGGAGGAAAGCCTTCCAGTGGTCGTCTTCGTTTGGTTAAAACTGGTATGCAGTCGTTTGGTTTTTACGTTAACCAGCTGGGGCAGGGCGTCGACATAGGTCGATTTGAGTTTGGTTAACTGGCGGTATTCGATAATAAGTTCAATAATCGGGTGCTGTCCCCTTAATTCCTCCAAAACGGAGGCGTCGGTGGAGAAGCCGCTCTTGGTCTTGCGCGTCGATGGCAGCTTAAGTTCCTGAAAGAGTATCGGGCTCAACTGCTGTGTTGAATTGACGTTAAAACGCCGCCCGGCTTTCTCGTAGATATCCTCTTCCAGTTCCAGAAGTCTCTTCCCAAGTCTGCCGGACATTTCTTCGAGCAGGTCGGTATCCAGCGTAATTCCTTTTAGCTCCATCTTCATTAAAATCGGCACCAGCGGCATTTCAACATCGGTATAGAGCTGCCACAGGTTTTGGTCTTCGAGTTCTGACGTGAAAAGTTTATCCAGCCTGCCGGTGTTGTCGGCGTCGGCGCAGGCGTATTTACCGGCAACGGAAACCTCTACCTGCGACATATTGATTTGTTTTTTGCCCGAGCCGATAAGCCCGGTAATATCCGTCATCTCTATATCCAGGCGGTTAAAAGCCAGCGCTTTCAATCCCAGCGATTTCTCTCCCAAAAGGTATGCGGCGACCATAGTGTCGGAAACCAGATTATTAACGCTTGTGCCGTATTCCGCCAGAATCTCCATATCGAACTTGGCGTTGTGGGCGATTTTTGCTATCTTTTCATCCGCAAAAACGGGGTTCAGTTTTTCGATTACCTGTTCTACCGGAAGCTGCTGCACCTGCTCCCAGCCGATATGCCCCACCGGGATATAATATGCTTCGCCGGGGGCGGGTGAGAGCGAAATGCCTACCAGTTTATCCGTTAGCGTATTTAAACCGGTGGTCTCGGTATCGAAGGCAAACGAGCCTTTTTCTTTCAGTCTTTTTGTCAGTTTATCCAACTCTTCGGTTGAGCAGATGATGCTGTATTGAATCTCGATTTTTTCATTCATATCGAAGCTCAGCTGAGAGCAGCCTGTTTTTTCGGTATTGGTATTTTCCTCTCCCGGAAGCCGTGATAGCAGCTTGGTAAACTCCAGCTCATGGAAGAAAGCTACAGCTTTATTATGGTCGAAGTTATTAGCATCGGAAACAGCAAGGTCAAGCTCAATCGGCATATCACGGGCGATGGTTGCAAGTACCTTGCACTTGCGTGCAATCTCCTCGTTTTGCTGTAATTTCTCGCGCAGTTTGACGGGGGTTACTTCATCTATATGCTCGTAAATATCTTCTACTCCCCCGAAGCTCTGAATCAGCTTAACGGCGGTCTTATCGCCGATGCCGCTTACTCCGGGGATGTTATCGGATTTATCTCCCACCAGCGCTTTTAAGTCGACGATATGTTCGGGAGGCACGCCGTACCTGTTGTTTACAGTCTGCGCTTCGTACAGAATGGTATCGCCGAAGGAGCTTTGCGGTTTGGGATAGAGTACCTTTACGTTATCCGATACCAGTTGCATTGCATCGGCGTCACCGGTGACGATAATACTTTCTATTCCCTGTTCGGTCGCTTTTTCGGCAAGCGTGCCGATGATGTCATCCGCCTCGTATCCGTCCATTTCGAAAATGGGGATATTAAAAGCGGCTGCCAGTTCCCGGGCTCTTGCCAGTTGAATTACCAAATCATCGGGAGTCGGCGGTCTGTTAGCCTTGTATTCCGCAAACATTTCCTTGCGGAAAGTGGGAGCCTTGCGGTCGAAAGCGATGGCAAAATAATCCGGTTTCAGTTCGTTCAGAATTCTAATCAGCATATTGGTAAAGCCGTAAACAGCCTGTATCGGCTCACCTGTTTTTTTAACAGTCAGGGGCGGCATGGCATGATAGGCGCGGTGCACTAAAGCATTGCCGTCAATCAGCAGTATCTTTTTCATAACCCTATTATAACAGAGTATAACGGAAGGCGTTTAGGTATCTGCCTTACGATGATATGGTGTATTTTATGTTTTCAATCAACTTAATTGAGTTACTATCAAAATACGTGCAACAGTATCTTTATCCACACCACATTCTTGAGCAATTTTTTCTAACTTGTCCCAATATTCTTTTGAAAGATTTATTGTAATTGAATTTTGTGTTGTGGTTTGATGAGGTTGTTCTATTTGCGACGTCGCATTTTCACCCAGTATCCCGAGCTCATCGTATGGTATCCGTTTCTCTGCTATATCTTTTAGAAAATTAACAAATTTTAAAGATAATCTATTAAACTCTTTGATTCGATTTTGACCGTCTGGCTTTTTCCCATACTCCCATTTATTTTCTAAAAATTCATCCCATTTTTTTTCTCTCTGGAATAATCTCATAAATAAAGCTTCCCTTGCTTTATAACTGATACCGTATTCAACAAGAGATTTTATATATTCAGCTTCTTTTTTAAGCTCTTTATTATCAGCAAATTCTTCAGCTTTTATTAAAGAAAGCCTTTCTTTCTTTCCCTTTTTATTACTCGTTGTCTCTTCCTCTGAATCTATTTCACTTCCGTTTTCTTCACTGTTCATTGATTCCCCCCTTTTATTATTTTGACTTTTATTTTCCATATAATTCCAAATGGCACCGTCAAGGTCTAAAGGTCTTTTATTCAACTCTTTAGCAGCTAATTGAACGATATATCTCCAGTCTTCATATTTATATTGATTTATATTTATGCCAGCTTCTTTCAGAAATTCTTTAACAAGCGAATCTACTTTAACCGCATCTGGTAAGCGTACTAAAACACGATAATAGTCGGCAGTTGCATCTCCAATTTTAGCTATACCTGCTTTATCTATCCTTGAACTTTTTGTTATTAATCTATCTCTATTTTCATCTTTTTCTAACCAATTATATAATTGATCAAAGGTGTCGATTTGCTCGTTATTGAAGAATTCAACGCTTGCAATAAATCTATTCTGTACATCTTGTCCATTCCAGTCTAGAAACTTTCTTATTTCCTTTTTATTAATAATAGAAATAATTCCATTTATATTACTAGCATTTGGGTAATTCTTAATAATATGTTCAACTCTTTTAGCAACATACTTTTTCCATCCATGCCCAACTTGCAATACTGCATCAGCTATAATTGCACCAATATGTTTAGGAGATGGTGGTCTTGGTCTAATTATTAGCCCAATAGAGTTAATATAATCGACTAACTTTTTAACTTCATTTTTTACTGTCATTTACCCTCCTTCCTATTGTTATTTATCTCTCTTTTTCTTAACTTCTATCTTTCATTAAAGCCAAAGGCAACAGCCCTATCGGAGTTATAATACCGAAAAACATCCATGCCCAGTGCCTGTTCTTTAGCTTTGCCCATAAATAACATCCATATAACGATAATCCCAAGCCGAGAACGGACAAAATCAAATGTAACGGTGAAACTCCTAACCCTAGCGAAATACAATAATTCGCCGAAGCTGTTGCAAACCACCATATTAACCACCCGAATAATACCGATAATGTCCTTGCTGTAGTTCCCATTTTAAACTCCTTAACACTTTTCGGACATTATCGCTTATTCCTGTGACATCCCTATGTCAAAAACTCTATTCCTCCTTGTAAACTTTTTGTATCTTTTTTGCCGTGTCGATTACCGCTTTGCGGATTTCTTGCGGTTCAAGCACTTCGACTTTTTCTCCCCACCCCAAAATCCATGAATAGAACTCCTGTGAATCGGTAATTTTAAGTGTCATTATCATCGAGCCGTCGGCCTGTTTTTCCAGAACCTGTGAAGGATGCCAGATGGTTTCTTCCATTATTCTTATAATACTTGGACTTTTAATAAGGAGCTTTATTGTTTTGACCTCTCCGCCTACAACAATTCCCCACGATGACTCGAAAAATTTGTTGACGTCGAAATCATATCGTACCTCATATTTTTCATCTGTAAGTTCTGCTGATTTTATGCGCTCCAATTTGAAGGTGCGAACAGCCTTTTTTAAATGGCAGTATCCGATGACATAACTGGCATGTCCCGGGGCTGCCGGTTCGATGAAATACGTATCGATTAAACGTTCTTTCGCTTCTTCAGCATTTAAAGACTGGTAGGCTATTTTTAACTTGCGCTGTGAAATCCAAGCTTCGGCTATTGTGGATAGAATCTTTTGACATTTTTCATCTTTGGGGAGTTTACGCATCCAGTCCATTGTTTTATTAACTTGTTCGGAAATGGCAGTCGGTAATACTCCATTCAGTTTTGTAAATGCGGTCTCTATATAAGGGTCGTAGCGATTTGAGTAATTCAACATCAGGCGTGCTGCTAAAAATATATTCAGTGCTTCAATAGGAAGAAATCGTATCGGTGGCAGAAAATAATCTTCGGCTATTTGCCATTTTTTCCCGGTATTGAATACGGGGACTTTTAAATCGGTTCCGAGCGCTGTCATATCCCTATAAATTGTCCTTACATCGACATTGAATTTATCGGATAGTTTTCTTGCGGTAAAGCCATTCGGGTTGTTAGCTAAAAGAATCCAAATCATGTTCAATCTTTCGGTTTTGGGGAGTCTATCGCTCACGTAAACCTCCTGCTACATTACCTAGCTTGGGCACATTATAGCACATCCTAGCAGTCAAATATAGCATAGGATTAGGTTAAATTACAGGTATTTTTACGGAATAATTTTGACAATAGGTTGTCAGGACACGCTTGTATAGTTAATTTTAAAGGAATAGTTTACAGGAGAAAAGAAATGAACGATACGATTATCAATGAAATATATGAAGAAATACTTGAGGATGAAATTGACAATTATAATGAAAGTAAAAAACCGGAATATATATATGCGAATTAATAAAAATAGCGTGAAAATAAAATCAATGCTGCATCAGTCGATTTCATAACATCCCTTCCATCCCCATTTACATCCATCAAAAAAGTGCTATTATTCCCGAAGTAATATCTCTTATTGGAGGGACTAATGGAAAAGGGTTCTTCAGGACGGGCTTTGGGTGGGGCAATCCGGTTTATCGGATGGCTGTTCACTATCGGTTATGCACATCTGGTTTGGTGGAAAATTATTTTGGGCATCTTTGTCTGGCCGCTGTTTTTAGGTCAATACCTGGGGTAGACTAAAGCCATCTATATATTGTGTTGCGAATAAGAATTCGAAGCCGCTTCCTTCGACAAGCTCAAGATGAGCGGCTTGGTTAATTTTATCTTAGTC
>DIKD01000002.1:0-2884 GCA_002421585.1 Dehalococcoidia bacterium UBA5627 | reverse complement strand
GCGTTGATGCCGCCCTGCATATTGTAAACCTCTGCAAACTCCAGCCTTTGCATAATTTTCATTACGGCGCCGCTACGGTTGGCGGTGCGGCAATAAATCAGGTAGGTTTTGTTCTTGTCATAGGTATCCAGTGTTTCTTCGAAATCGTTTTCGTAGTAGTCTAAATTGACGGCATTTTTTATATAGCCTGAAGCGTATTCGGAAGGTGTGCGTACATCCAAAATAATAAAATCCGGGTTGTCTTTATTCTCCCGAATAAGTGTGTAACACTCCTCGACACTTATATCTTCAAAACCTGTGCTACGCGAAACACTGCATGACATAACAGGTATTAAAAGCGCAATCACCAGTAAAACCGACATCAGATTATGCATGGATATCCTCGTCTTTATGCACTGTGTAATCATTGGCCCGGATGATCTCCTCATTTATTTTCTCCACTTCGATGGTGCATTCGGTTATCAGGGCGGCAAAAGCGCCGATGGCTGCCAGAACCGGCGCTGCCAGAATACCGATTGCCGCCGCGGGAGCGCCGATGGATAGGGGAATGTCGATAATGGTCTTGTTGTCGTGAATGATGCGCACTTTTCTGATGTTTCCTTCGTGAATCAGTTGCTTGATTTTGGCTAGTAGTTCATCACCGGATACGGTAAATCTTTCGCTGCTCATAGCCTTAATCCTTTAGTTTTAATTCTATTAAAACATATTAATCGAACCTCGATGTAGTGTCAATAGGCATCGATTACCTCACTCCTGACCCCTCTCCGTCCACGGAGATGGGAATTAAAGGAGTGCACTGGTGCTAACCCTCCCTCTCTGCGCGCGGAGAGGGAGTTGGAAAGTGAGGTCATACCCCCTTCTCTGAAATCGGAGAAGGGGGTTAGGGGGCTGAGGTTTGACACCTTGCCCCGTAAAACCGGAGAAGCGAAGTCTTATATTCGGAAAAAAGTCATTGTTTGCGAAATGTAATTCGTGATATACTTTGTGCATATTGACAGTGAAAGGTGTTTATTGAAAGGTAAAGATTTATTATCGGCAACAGATTTAAGCAGGGAAGACATACAGCTATTGCTTTCGGATACCGAGGAGCTCAAATTAAGGGGTGGTAATACATCTCTGGGCGGTAAAGTACTGGCATTGTTATTTGAAAAGCCCTCGCTGAGGACACGTGTCAGTCTGGAAGTTGCCATGAATCAATTGGGCGGGAAGACAATCTATTTATCTCCTGCAGAAGTTGGATTGGGCAAACGCGAATCCGTTAAAGATGTTGCTCTGGTTCTTTCCCGTTTTGCCGATATCATCGCGGCGCGAACTTTCAGCCATAAGACCGTTGAAGAACTGGCGGAGTATGCTACGGTGCCGGTGATAAATGTGCTTTCCGATTTCGAGCATCCGTGCCAGGCTCTTGCCGATGTGTTTACCTTGTATGAAAAGAAGAGTGAGATCAACGATTTAACCGTAGCCTATATCGGAGACGGCAATAATGTCGCTAACAGCCTGATGCTGGTATCGGCTATATGCGGAATCAATTTCAGAATTGCTTCCCCTAAGGGCTATAAAGTGGAAGAAGCCATTTTACAGCTGGCACAGACATATGCCGCGGAAAGCAGAGCCGAAGTGCTTTGCTTGGATGACCCTAAAACGGCTGTTAATGGTGCCGATGCGGTATACACCGATACCTGGATCAGTATGGGGCAGGAAGAAGAGGCTGAAAGAAAACGAAAAGTGTTTAAGGGATATCAGGTAAACAGTGAACTGATGTCGCTGGCAAAAAAAGATGCCATATTTATGCACTGCCTGCCGGCACATCGCGGCGAAGAAGTTACCGATGAAGTAATGGACAGTCCGGCTTCGGTTGTATATGACCAGGCGGAGAATCGCATGCATGTTGCCAAGGCAATACTGCTGTATCTGCTGGGCGGGCTGGAGATACAGCTGGGTTATCGATAAGAGGGAGGTTACTAAAATGTTTATAACCATGCTCTCACGCGGTTGGCCTTTAATTGTTATTGCCGGTCTTGCAATAGCAGGTGTTTTGTTGCAATGGCCTATTGAAGTTATGGCAATAATAATGGGCGTTATTCTCATTGTCGGGCTGGCGATTATAGGCGTAGACGCCCGTGAAAAAGAGGTAGAGCGCAATTCGCAGAAACTGAAAGAGCTTACCGGATATTTTGTACGCCGTTTTATGCTGGATTCATCTCAATCAATCTTCGTTATTATAGATACCATCTTCAAAGTAGATAACCCGAAACTGTGGGAGTGGGCACGTGCCTGTGATATGTCATCGCGTGTTTTTAATGCCTGGGTGAACAGGCTTATTTCCCGTCTCGAATCCGATAACAAGACCGGCAGATTCAGCATCTATCTGAGGGCTTATACCAATGAATTATGGACAATCAATAATCTCTATTACGAATATATCGAGCAGTTTTGTGAGGTTGTTGAAAAAATCGAAGTTCCCGAAGAAACAAAGGAACAATACGGTAAATTCGTAGTCGAATATAATACATTCGTTACCCAGTTCCGTGAGCTTATATCCGAAATGAGGAGAGTTGCCCGTACGGAAATCGAGCCTCCCAGCATTAAAACAGCCAGGGAAGTAGCTCCGGTTACAGCGCAATATACTTCATTAAAAAATAAATAATTCTTACCTTATAATAGGTTTTAATCAGGTATAGGGGAAGTTTGGAGGGGCTTTTGACAAGGCCGATTGTAGCTATTGTCGGCAGACAGAACGTAGGGAAATCAACCCTGTTGAATCGTCTGGCAGGCAAGCAGCTTTCTATAGTAAGCGATGTGCCCGGCACCACGCGTGACCGAGTCACCGCTAATATTCCCTGGCAGACAAGGGAGTTCACGGTTGTGGATACCGGCGGTCTGG
>DIKD01000099.1 GCA_002421585.1 Dehalococcoidia bacterium UBA5627 | reverse complement strand
CTCGCAATCTGGAAAGCCTTTATCAGGTTCCGGAGGATATTCCATTTGACACCGGTATAGCAAAAAACCATTTGAAGACAATTATTAATAATGCCGTACATAAGGGCGAAACGTTATTAAGTGAAGAGGACTCTAAAAAATTCCTCAATACCTATCGCATCGGTGTAAGCTATCCGTTCTTTGCTAAAGATGTTGAACTGGCAGTGGCTACGGCAGATTCGGTGGGATATCCGATAGTTATGAAAATACAATCCCCGGATATCTCACATAAATCCGATGTCGGAGGCGTAGCTTTAAATATTAAAACTCCGCAACAACTGCAGCAAGCGTATGCAAATATGATGGAAACCGTTAAACAGAACGCACCTAAGGCTAAGATTGAAGGCGTTACTGTGCAGAAGATGGTCGGCAAATACGACTACGAGCTTATTATCGGAAGTAAAAAGGACGCCACTCTGGGTCCTGGCATAATCTTCGGACAGGGCGGTATTGAAGCGGAGTATCACAAAGATATTGCAATCGGATTACCCCCGCTAAATCAGGTGCTGGCAAGAAGACTGGTGGAGAGAACAAAATTATATTCGGCTTTGTCTAAAGGTTTCAGAAGTAAACCGCCGGTTGACCTGAAGTTGATTGATGAAACCCTTATCAGGGTTTCCAATATGATAGTAGACTTCCCGGAAATTGCGGAGCTTGATATCAACCCCCTGGTTATAAGCGAGGATAAGGTTATTGCACTTGACGCTCGAATTGTGCTGGATTCTGAAGTTATCAAGAAAGGTATACCGGAATCATCTCATCTTATTATTACCCCATATCCGACCCGTTATATCCAAAATTGGACATGTCACGACGGGAAGCAGGTTTTACTTCGTCCGATTCGCCCTGAAGATGAGCCGTTGGAACATGCGCTGCTTGACGGACTATCTCCCCAATCCAAGAGCTTTAGATTTTTCCACCCTATCAACGAGTTCACTCATGATATGCTCAGCCGTTTCTGCAATATAGACTATGACAGAGAAATGGCAATGGTGGCTGAATATAATGCTTCCGGCAAAAAACGCCTGGTTGGAGTAAGCCGTTTGATAATTGAATCGGGGAAAGAACTCGGCGAGTTTGCTACCGTTATTGCCGATGAATTCCAAGATATCTGGCTTGGGCATAAACTGACCGATATGTTAATCGGTATTGGGAGAGAAAAGAACCTCAAATCTATTTACGGAATCATTCATAAAGATAATATCAAAATGATTAATCTGGTGCGCAATCTTGGTTTCCGAATCGAAAATGTGTCCGATAACGAATTAAAAGCCGTTATGGACCTTTAATATAACCAAATAACGGGATAACAAAAGACACCCTCGGCAAAAAGCGAGGGTGTCTTTTTATTGATTAAATATTTACGTTATTAAGATGCCTGTCCCAGCTTAACCAGTTTTTCAAAGTTTTCCGGCTCGTTAACAGCCATATCAGCCAGCATTTTACGATTAATTTCTATTCCGGAAGTTTTTAATCCATTTATTAACTGGCTATAGGTTATACCATATGCTCTGCTCGCTGCATTGATACGTATAATCCAGAGCTTTCTCATATCACCCTTACGGTCTTTGCGATGAATGTATGCATACCTTAATGAATGCATCATCGATTCATGCGCACGCTTGTAAAGAGAATGATAACTCGCCCTGTGACCCTTGGTAAGCGCAAGCACTTTTTTATGTCTTTTATGTGCAGTTACACCCGTTTTTACTCTTGGCAAAGTATTACTCCTATCTAACTATACCCCGTAAGGGATAAGCCTTTTAATTCTTTTTTTATCACTTGGATGCAGAGGAATAGTTTCATCAAACTGCATCTTGACTCTGCGAGATTTATTACGGCGAAGATGGCTTTTCATGCCCTTGGTGCGCATAATCTTTCCACTACCCGTGATATGAAATCTGGTTTTTGCTCCCTTGTGTGTTTTAAGTTTTGGCATCTTCTTCCTGTTTTTCTTCTTCCTTTACTTTAGTTTTTATTGCCGATGGCTGCGGCACTAATATTAAATGTAATCTAGCCCCTTCTTTAATCGGCTGCCTCTCGATAGAGGCGATTTCTTTCAGGGAATCAGACATTTTTTCAAGCAACCCTAAACCTAATTCAGGATGAGCATTTTCACGTCCGCGAAACATTATGGTTAATTTAACCTTATCTCCACCCTCTAAAAGCCTTTTTGCTGCCCTGGCTTTCGCCTCGAAGTCATGGTCGCCGATTTTCGGACGAAGCCTAACTTCCCTTAACAACGAAAGTTTCTGTGTCTTTTTGGTCTCTCGCTCTTTTCTGGTCTGTTGATACTTAAATTTACCATAATCCATAAGACGGCAAACAGGGGGAACTGCCATCGGCGCTACTTCAACAAGATCCAAACCCTGTTTTTTGGCAAACTCGCGCGCCTGATATAAAGGCATTATTCCCAATTGTTCGCCCTTCTCGCCTACAAGACGGACTTCTTTGCACTTAATCTTTTCGTTTACTCGTAACTCTTTAATTATGTCTTTATATCCCTCCTCAAGTAACAGATATACATAAGGACTATATCATAATAAAGCTATTTTTATCAAGTATTTTTTAATTCTCGGCTCTTTCCGTGACTGCTTTAACCGCCAGGTTCATAAAATCTTCAAACGGAATGCCGTTCTTCTGTTCGCCGTTTCTGAATCTCACCGAAACAGTACCGTTATCGACTTCTTTATCCCCTATAATCAACATATAAGGAATTTTTTGCGCTTGCGCCTGCCTGATTTTATTGTTAACCGTGCCCTGCTGATAATCGGTTTCCACTCTCAGGTTCCTGCTCTTCAATTCGTTTTCCAGTTTTTTAGCGTAATCCTGATGTCGGTCGGCAATCGGTAATATTGCTACCTGTACGGGAGATAACCAAACCGGGAATGCTCCGCCATAATGCTCGATGAGGCAAGCCATAAAGCGTTCCATGCTGCCAAGTACGGTGCGATGTACCATGGCAACCATATGCTCTTTACCATCTTCACCGATATAGTTCACATCAAAACGCTGCGGATTATTGAAATCGACTTGAATAGTCGGCCCCTGCCAGTCCCTTCCGACAGCATCTTCGAATTTTATGTCTATTTTAGGTCCGTAGAAAGCTCCCTCCCCCGGGTCAACTTTATAATTTATTTGACGCCTTTCGAGAGCCTTAGCCAGAATGCTTTCAGCTTCTTCCCAGATTTCCAGGCTTCCGGCATATTTTTCCGGCCTGGTGGAAAGTATTATCTTGTAATTATCAAAACCAAATGAATCCATCATAAAGGATGCCAAATCAAGAACATCTACTACTTCATCTTCAAGCTGGTCAAAGCGGCAGAATATATGAGCATCATCCTGAGTAAAACCTCTTACGCGTGATAAACCGTGCAATACCCCAGAGCGCTCATAACGATAAACCGTGCCGAGTTCTGCCCAACGCAGGGGTAATTCACGATAACTCCTTAAACGGCTCTTATAAATCAATATGTGATAAAGGCAGTTCATAGGTTTAATTACATATTCTTCGTCATCTATTTCCATCGGGCTGTACATATTTTCCCTATAGAACTCCCAGTGACCGCTGGTTTTCCAGAGGTCTACTTTCGCAATGTGAGGTGTATAAAGAATATCGTAACCACGTTTTATGTGTTCAGCTTTCCAAAAATCCTCTATAACACTGCGTACCACAGAGCCTTTGGGATGCCAGCATACCAGACCGGGGCCGGATTCCTCATGTACGCTGAAAAGGTCCAACTCTTTCCCCAATTTTCGGTGATCTCTCTTTGCCGCCTCTTCCATTTTTTTCAAATACTCGTCAAGCTCAGTATTTGAATTGAACGCTAATCCATATATTCTCTGAAGCATTTGATTCTTTTCGTCGCCGCGCCAATAGGCGCCTGCAATACTAGTTAGTTTGAAGGCTTTAATTTTACCGGTAGAATCTACGTGAGGCCCCCTGCACAAATCTACAAAATTACCCTGCCGGTAAATGCTTACCTTCTCATCCTCGATGTCGTTAATCAGCTCTAATTTATATGGTTGAGAATAAAAAATTTTGCGAGCCTCGTCCTTGGTTATTTCATCATGTAAAAAAGGTTGGTCTTGTGAAATTATATTGTTCATTTTATCGGTAATGACCGATAAATCATCAGGGGTTAGAGGACGCGGCAATTCGAAATCGTAATAAAAACCGTTTTCAATAGCAGGCCCGATAGCGAATTTTGCATCGGGAAAGAGCGACAAAACAGCTTCAGCCATGATATGGGCCGCTGAATGTCGCACTTTTTCTATTTCATTATTCATTTCTTTTTCTTCTTTATCAATTTTATTATTCATAATATAATAATCATACATCATTAAGTTCGGTTAGTTAAAAATTTTTGTTAAATAAAAACCCCTCACTCAGATGGCGGAGTCGAGAGGTTTTTATCATTTCATGAAGAACCATTATACCAGCCACCAGCTATAAAATCAATTATATTTAAGATTATAGACGACTGGCATAACTTAATTTAGTATTTAACTGATACAATTATAATCCGGCAGATAACGCTACGGCAAGGAAAACAGAACCGAATACAATAGCCAAAATGATAACGATCATATATAACACAAACTCAGATTGCGTAAGTTTCTTGACTATCTTTTTTAACAACGCTTCTTCTGCCTTTGCCATTGCTTCATCCGCTGCCCTCTGAGCAGCTAAGGCAATTTCTTCTGCTCGTGACACCGCTTCCCTGGCTGCTTTATCCGTTTCTTCCGCCTTTATTCTAGCTATATCCGCTGCTTTAGCACTGGCAGTTTGAGAAGCTCTCTGCGCCTCTTCTGCTTTGGCAAATGCCTGTGCTACAGCCGATGCGATTGCCGCGGCTAAAGCTTTATCAGACTCAATATCTGTTTGCTCTGCCTTTTTGGCAATATCCTCAGCTAACTTTGCAGCGGCAACTGATAATTCACTGGCATCCCTTCCTGCTTTAGCAGTGCTTTCGGCTGAATCACCGGAAACCTGTGTCGCGGCTTCCAGAGCTTCTCTACCAGCTATACCGGCAATTTCTCCTTTTCTGGCTACTTCCTGTGCCAAACGTGCCGCGGTCAAGGCAGCCTTTTTAGCCTCCCTGCCGGCTTCATCAGCTTTTCTGGCTGATTCTATAGTACCTTTTTCTTCAGCTTCAGCAGCCGCCTTCTGGGCAAGTGCCAGTTTTTCATCGGCCACGATTGATGCCGCTTTGGCATCTTCAATAGAACTTAATGCAGAATCCCTGGCTGCAATTGCCGCCTCCCTGGCTCTTGCAGCTGCCTGTTCGGCAAGGGCATTTATCGCAGCCGCTAAAGCCGCATCACCGGCAGAATCTGCAAGTTCAGCTTTTTTATTGGTTTCATCAACTGTTTTTAATGCCTTAGAGGCAGCTTCTTTGGCATCTTTGCCTGATTCATCAATTCTTTCAGCCAAGACACCGGATATTCTGGTAGCGGCAATGATTGCCGAATCACCGGCTATATCAGCCAATTCACCCTTCCTGGCTGTTTCATCCGACAATCTGAATGCGGCAGCCGCAGCTTTCTTTGCTTCTCTTCCGGCATCATCAGCTTTCTTTGCCGATTCAGCATCCTTGCTGATATTCGTTTCCTCAGTGGCTTTTTCAGCCAGTTTAGCTGAACTGGAAGCCTGCTTTGCTGCTGCGAGCGATGATTCAATCGAACGTTCAACCGCTTCTCTGGCGAGAATAGCCGCATCTTCTGCTCTAATCGCAGCTTCTTCAGCAGCTTTTAATGCCGATTGTGCAACCTCGTCCGCCGCTTGTGCTACTTCATTTGCTTTGGCTGTAGCTTCTTCTGCGGCATATTGAGCAGCCCTCGCTATTTCCTCGGATTTTAGAGCCGCTTCCTCTGCCCTGGCGGCTGCTTCCTCCGCTGCCCTGCTGGCATTATCAGATGCCTCTTTGGCTCTCCTCTCGGCTTTTTCAGCCTCTGCAATGGCTGTATTAGCTATCAGTTCAGCTCTTGCCGCTGCCTCTCCGGCTGCCGTCGTTGCTTTCTGAGCTGCCGTTTCCCCGGCTTTACGGGCTTCTTCTGCTCTTTTCTCCGCTTCTCCCGAAGCCTTTGTGGCTAATACAGCAGCATCATTTGCCTTTTTAGAAGCATCCTCCGCTCGTCTGGCGGCATCAATAGCAGCTTTAATATTAGCTTCCATTTCATCCAGAATAACAGGTAGGGGCTTGGTAAGAATTTTGGGTGGGGGGGGTAGTGCTTCAGTCTGTACAGTTTTGTCTTTCAGTTCATCGCCGCGCATGCTTGCCTCCTTTGTTTAACCCGTATTAATTATATAAAACACTCCGTTTATAAAGGAGTTTCATAATTACAAAGGATGCAATATTTATCTGGAAACCGAATATATTACACTAATGAGATTACACTGATTAATAGGCCATGTCAATAGTTTTTATGCCTGAAATCTTTGTTTTTACCGAAATCATAGTGAGGCTTTCCACCGGGGATAGATTTGGTGGGGAAGGGGGGATTTGAACCCCCACGCCTTGCGGCACAAGATCCTAAGTCTTGCTCGTCTGCCAATTCCGACACTTCCCCTCATATAACAGTATTATTGAGGTTTAAGCATTTTATCATTGTGTAACCGATAGCTCAAGCAGAGGTGAGTAGCTATCCTTTTAATAGATACCATAAAAACAGAGGAGATAATACCTATCTCCCCTGTTAACCTCTTATTTCCTACCGTATGCAAACTATAACATATGTTTTTGTCCACAATGCGGACACTGAATACTCTTTTCGCTAAAATGCGGCGGTATCCTTAATTTAGTTCCGCAGGGGCACTCAATAGTCTTATAATCACTCAACTTCCACATTGCGTCTGAAGTCTCACGTGTTCTCTCAAGCCTTCCCGGGTCATCCGCTGTGGAAGCTCTTGAAACCGTTTGCGATGAATCCCCTGCCAAAGACATAGCAGATGCAGGAATGACACTGCCCTTGCCCTTGTGTACCTGTTTGTATGCTTTTTCATAATCGATATAAGAAGCGCCCCCGCCCATTGCGCGAAGAATACGAACTCTTTCTGAAATAGGCGGATGAGTACTGCTCAAATCGGTGGCCGCTCTTCCCTTTTTACGAAACGGATTTACGATATACATCGGGGCAGTTGCCTGATTGGCGGATTTTAATTGACCGCTCGATGCGCCCAGTTTTTCCAGCGCTGAAGCCAGTCCTTCCGGATACCTGGTATACATCGCGGCAGAGGCATCGGCCAAATATTCACGCTTCCTGGATATGGCAAAATATATCAACTGGGCAAAAATAGGCGCCAGTATCATTAACAGAAGTGACACAATCATGATTATCACCTGGGCAGGCCCCCCCGATGAAGAATTACGCCTTGAACCACCACCGAAAATCATGATACGCGAACCGTACCACGATAACATCACAATCGCGCCCAAAAGCACACTGGTCATCGCCATAAGTAATACATCTCTGTTCTTAATGTGCGATATTTCATGCGCCATTACACCCTGCAACTCATCCCGGTTTAACTGTTGCAGCAAACCGGAAGTTATGGCTACAGCTGCCTTATTCGGGTCGCGCCCGGTGGCAAAAGCGTTTAGTGAAGGGTCATCTATTATGTATATGTCCGGAGTCTTGGGCAAACCGGAGGCAATACGCATTTCTTCAACGATATTATAGAGGCGCGGATGGTCATCATGTTTGATTTTTTTTGCGCCTGCAGAAGCCAGAAGAATGCTATCCCCCTGAAAATAAGCTACAAGCGTCATTATCAACCATAATGCAATGGCAATCAGCAGGCCTCCTATTCCGCTATCAAAAAAATACAATCCCAGAAAATAGCCGATTACGAATAGCAAGGCACCCATACCAATAACCAGAACCGCCGACCTTATCTGGTTGGATCTAATCTGTTCCCACATATTGCGTTATATTCCTTTAACTAAAACTGACCTTGGGAGCCTCTCTCTCATTTGCGGCTGTAACTTCAAAGAACTCACCGGTCTTAAAACCACTCATTCCGGCAACAATATTTGAAGGGAACATCTGTATTTTGTTGTTATAATTTAGAACCGAATCGTTGTAAAACTGACGCGAAAAGCTGATTTTATTTTCAGTTGATGCCAATTCTTCCTGCAAAGCAAGGAAATTCTGATTGGCTTTTAAATCCGGATAATTTTCCGCAACTGCCAGCAACCTGGTCAATGCAGAACTCAACTCTCCCTCAGCCTTCGAACGTGCTGCAGCACCGCTGTCGGATATTTTTTGAGCCAGATTTCTGGCATTGGTTACCGCTTCCAGAGTCTCTCTTTCATGCACCATATAACCTTTAACCGTTTCCATAAGGTTGGGTATAAGGTCATATCTTCTCTTTAACTGAACATCAATCTGAGCCCAGGCATTCTTAACCTGATTGCGTAAGCGGACCAAACCGTTGTACGTAAAAACATAAAATAGCAACAATAAAACTACAATTCCAAGTAATACCCAAAGTACAATTTCCAAAAAACACCTCCTNNCTGCGGAATACTAGCTAACTCCCCTATATACGGAAGACCTCTCCGAGGAAGTTTATTACCTGTTGTTCAGCATTTGATTCTTGCTGAATATCTTGTGAAGCATGTTTGATGAGTTGGATAAGCTCTCCCCCATCGAACCACAAACCATCCCCGTTAATACATATATCTATAACAGTCTGCGAAGAATCTCCGATTTTAATTTTTCCCATAGTCTTTTTGCACAGAGGACATTTGTGTTTATTCTCGGGAATCTTCTCATCGATTTTATTTATTAAGTCTGAAATTGACAGGCTGCAATTCTTAAGGTTCATCTTTTCAAATAACAATTCCAGTTCATTCGAATCGAACCATACACCTTTGCATTTAACACAATAGTCCAATTCTATTTTGTCATGTTCTAAATCAATCATATCCGTTTTACAAACAGGACAAAGCATGATTCCACCTCGATATTCATTTTAAACGGACTGCATAATTGTGTCAAGAAGATTTACAGCTACCGCTATCCGGACAAATGAATAATAGAAATACGTCAGGCAAATATTATTTGGAATTGAATATATCGCAAATATATAAAAAGCATTTTACCAACAAAAAACGGATGCAGTCATTTTACGATACCTGTTTATGACCGCACCCGCTTTCGATTACTTATTTAAAACTGACTCTTAACATATGAGCAGAACACGAAATACACGGGTCATATGCTCTTACCAGCATTTCCATCGTGTGCCGTATTTCATCTTCAGGCTGCTGAAGTATTATCGGAACAAGCGCTTCGAAATCCTTCTGAATATTATTATGATTCTGATTTGTCGGTATAATGCAATTGGCTTCTTTTAGAATACCGCCTTCTCCGTATGTATAGTCATGGAAGAGAATACCGCGCGGTGCTTCTACTGAAGCAATGCCTCTTCCCCTCTTGGGATTAACCTGATGAGGTTCTTCTTTAATTCCGGTAACAAACAGGCGGTCAATTATCTGAATACTTTGCTCAACAACGTGTATTACCTCTATCAACTGGGCAACAGTTATCATAAACGGATTTATATTCGGAGCCACCAACCCGAGTTCAGCGGCAGCGTTTTTAGCTTTCGGGAGCAGTTGTTCATGATTTATGTTAAATCGAGCGAGTGCACCTACCATGTAAGAGTCTCTGGCATTTTTGGTGTATTTAGCAGTAGACTGCGGAACACAAAACTCATTAGTGACTTTAAGATAATTTTCTACCGGTGTCAGCCCCGTATCTGACGAAGCAATTTGTCCGCTGATAAAAGCGTATTCGTTTTCGTCTTTCAGCGCAATGTATTCAGTTTCCCGCTGAAAATCCGGTATTTTCAATGTTTTGAACAAGTCGACAATAGTCGCAAGGTCAATAAGAGCATCTTCAAGCCTTTTACGCAGGTCTTCAAGTTCACTGTATTGGGGAAGTTTAGCAAAACCGCCGACAATACATGAAAGGGGATGCGTTTTTCTTCCCGCCAGCGCTTCAGCCAAATTATACGACAACCTTTTCAGTCTTAAAGACATTACTACAATATCTTTATGGGTATTTATCAGCGGAAAAACACTGCCTACACCTAGAAAATCCGGAGCCGCTAAAAACATAATATGCAGAATATGGCTTTCAATTACTTCCGCATTGAATAATAGTTTTCTTAATAAAATTGTCTGCTCTGACGGTTTTACCCCAAATGCTTTTTCCGTAGCCTGCAAAGAGACTGTGGAATGCGATATAGAACAGATGCCGCATATTCTGGACGCTATATGATTGACGTCTTCATAGTACCTGTCACGCATCATCACTTCAAAGAAACGGGGGGATTCCGAAACAATCCATTTAAGCTCTTCAATTTTTCCTTCATTTACATTGAGAACAATATTGCCATGTCCTTCGACACGGGTTAAGTGGTGAACATTTATGTTAACCTGTGTCATTTTAGCACCTCACTGCACGTATCATAGATTTTAAACTTCTCTATCACCTGTTCTGCGGTAAGTCCGTATTTGTTCAGAATGTCTTTCTGAGACTGAATATTGGGTTCATCGACCAAACCGCGACAACCCCAACAATATCTACCGCTGGTTATACATATGGCATTGCAACCGGCTCTTGTAACCGGCCCAAGGCAGGTTTGCCCTTTTTCATAAACGCAAATATTACCTGCCATCTTGCATTCCACGCAAACCGGATAGTTTGGTATATCAGGCTTTTTATTAAGTAACAGAGCCTTTATTACTTTAACCAATTCCGAGGTAGACGGCGGACAACCGCGGACATAGTGGTCTACCTTTATCACGGCATCGGCAGGTCTGGCCGGTATTGTATTATAGTATTTGGCATCTTTACCATATACAATCCTGAGAGCTTCTTCCATCGGCACGTGATTTTTAAGACAATTTACTCCACCGATACCGGCACATGCACCCAGGGCAACCACTGTTTTAGCCTGTTCCCGTATCTTTTTGATACGTTCTATTTCACCCTCGGTAGTTATACTACCCTCGACAAAAGCTATCTCATAATTATCAGACCTTTCGGTCATTACTTCCCTGAAATTAACTATATCAATACCGTTTAGCAGGTCGATTAAATCTTCGGCATCCAAATTCAGCGCATCCAGCTGGCAGCCTTCGCATCCTGTAAAATCAAAAAAAGCCACTTTAGGTTTCATTACAACACCGCCTCTCTCAAACTTCTTAACTGAGTCAGTGAAAATACCGGCCCTTCCTGACAGGTATATATCCCGTTAATCTGGCAATGCCCGCATTTACCAACCCCGCATTTCATCTTGCGTTCCAGTGAGAGAAATACATGCGCATCCGGTAAATCCCTCTTTTTCAGCTTCTCGATAACGAATTTATACATAACGGGAGGACCTACCACCGCCACCATAGTCTTCTTGGGGTCGATGTCAACTTTATCAATCAAATTGGTAATAACCCCCACATTACCCGTCCACCCTTCGCATGGCATGTCTACTGTTTCATGGAAATCTATTTCCTTGCTGTTTTGCCAGAAATCCAATTCTTCTGTAAAAACACGTTCCGCAGGTGTTCGGCAACCGTAAAGAAGGCTGACCTTACCGTAATCGTATCTTCTATCCATTACATATTGTATCAGCGACCTCAACGGAAAAAGCCCGATTCCACCGGCGATAAGCAGCAGGTCCCTACCCTCCAGCGTTTCCAGAGGGAAACCATTACCAAACGGGCCTCTTATACCTACTGTAGCGCCTGCTTCTACCGAATGCAGCGCGGATGTTAAATCGCCCATATTCCGCACCGCCAGCTGGAAGTTTTTACCTCTTAAAGGTGAGGACGAAATGGACAACGGTGCTTCACCGGTACCCATAATTGAAACTGTAACAAACTGCCCGGGGTAATGTCCCAGTTTTTTACCGCTTTTTAGTTTTAATTCAAAAACCTTTTCTTTCTCCGTTAATTGCCTTACCGAAAGTATTTCTGCCATTTCCGGAGTATAAATATGCCTTGCCTGCTTTGCAGGTTGAATAACACTTGTCGCGGCTTCTTTTAAGCGAATATTTTCTGCCAGCGAGTTAAATGCCTCCAGCGGACTGGCAATGCCCGCCAAACAAGCACTTGAACAGCGTCCGCAACCTACACATCCAACTTTCCCGTATCTTTCCAGTATATATTTGCCTTTTCGGAACATTCTATGGCGGAAACGGCTGGCTTTATCCTTTCGGAAGTTTTCTCCCGAAGCAACTTTTGCAAAGTCGACCAGCATACACCCGTCCCAGCGCCTGAATCTTTCGCCTTCCTTTAGATTCATCGCCATCTCATCCTTAACATCAAAACAGTAACAGGTAGGACATACCATAATACATGACCCGCAACTTAAACAGGTTGCACTCCTGTTTTCCCAATAAGGGTCATCATAACTTTCCTCAAGTATTTTGGGGATTCTGTCCTTAGGTGTATCCAGCGCAATTTTATACCTGTTTAAAGCCTCTCCCCTCACCTTTTTCTGCCTGACAATTTCATCTCCGGTAGGTAAGCGGTATTTGGTATGTTTTGCCAGTAGTTCCGCCCCTTTTTCGGTGCCTATTTTTACAATATAACTGTTTCCGATATCGGTTAATAGCAGGTCAAATCCTGTTTCGGTCCAGTTGGTTCCCATACTGGGCGCAAAACTGCGGGGCGACGGGTGCAGACAATCCACACCGATAATTACTGTATTTTCGCGCCTTGCGGTATAGTTCGGGTCGGGGTTATGGTTCATAAATACTTCATCCAGTAATTCAATAGCCTTGATATCGTATGGATGAACACCGATAATCACCCTTGGAGTGTACTCGATTACCGGTTCCACATGGTTGCCGTTACCCGTTTTGAATTTTAAGAGTGTCTCTTTGGCGGGAAACATATATCCGGTAGGTGGAGACACCGTAACATCATAATCAAGACTAAGTTCATAAAAACCGTAAATCCTGTCGTAGACATACTTTCCTTGCTTTGCTTTCACCCCGATAACTTCAGTCTCTTTAAGTAGATTTTCTACCATCAAAGACAAATTCTCTCTCGATATGGCAAATGATTTTTTAATTCCCGGTACCAAATCATCGCCGGAAGTTTCGAAGGAAGTGTTATCTTCTGTAATATTAACATTATCTCTGCAAATAGATTCTACTGTCCCCTGTATGATTTTTTGCAGGTCATCCATATCCACAGGTTTTACAATATAGTCTACTACTCCGATTTTTTTTGCTTCCAGTACTTTTTCCTCCTGCGGGTGCGAGGTGATTATAATTGTTTTTATCCGTGGACGAATTGCTTTCATTTCCCGGAGTGTTGCCAGCTGTGTTTCACTGTGCAAACGGACATCCATTATAACAATATTAAAATCACTTTTAGCGAAAACTTTTACAATTCTCGCCCCGTCCTCTGCAGAAGTAACCTCAAATCCGGTGCTGCTCAACCAACCACTGAGAGATTCTCTAACAATGGGATCACTTTCAATAACAAGCACAGAACTCTCATTCATATTGCACATCCCTAATATTTATTTATAAGAATTGGTTATCAACTATTTATAGCAACAATTATTCTTTTACAGCCGCTTCTCTCTTGGCAGCCAATTTTGCTTTTTGTAAATCCTGCATATTTTGCCCGAATTCACAAGTCTTACACTGAAAAAGACGACTGCATACCCTGTTTGAAACATCCCCTTTAACACAATACAGACAATATCTTTGCGCACCGGGACGTTCTTTTAAATCCTTTATTTTGGGATTCGCAACTTTTTCAGAAAGGAGACCTTTCTCTCTATTCAGAGACTCCTGCGCTTTCTTAAGCCTTATCCTGGCATCCATATTACCGGGTGCTACGTTCAATATAGAACTGAATTCATTTACAGCTTCCTGGTATTTGCCATTCTCGTATTTTTCCTGCCCTATTTTCAAATGTTCAGGCACATCCTTAGGGTTAATAGAAATAAGATCGAACGATTTCATAATTACCTCCCGTTATGATATATATTATTCCCTATTTAAATAGTGGTGCAATTTTTATGCCAACCAATGTACTTTTTAAAATTATTTTTT
Source organism: Dehalococcoidia bacterium UBA5627 (assembly GCA_002421585.1). Lineage (GTDB taxonomy): Bacteria > Chloroflexota > Dehalococcoidia > Dehalococcoidales > UBA5627 > UBA5627. Next base: position 654 of record DIKD01000099.1, on the reverse strand, counting down.
TACTTCAATGCCATATGACCGGATTTTATTATACAGTGTCATACGTGATATTCCTAAAATACCGGCGGATTTAGTACAATTGCCGCCGCACTCTTCCAAAACATTAACAATATGTTTTTTCTCAATTTCCGTTATGCTGGTCAATGTTTTTTCCCCAACAAGCACACCGTTTTCTTCCAAAAACAGGTCTTTTGTATTTAGCGAACTCCCTTCTGACAGGATTACCGCCCGCTCTATTACGTTTTCAAGCTCTCTGACATTACCGGGCCAATCGTATTTCAATAAATCATTAATGGCATCCGGGGTTAAGTCTTTGATGTCTTTTTTATTCTCTTCGGCAAACTTAGTTAAAAAATGCTCTGCCAGCAACGGAATGTCCTCTTTTCTGTCACGTAAGGGAGGTAATTCAATATTTACCACATTCAACCGATAGTATAAATCCTCCCTGAAATTACCCTTCAAGACTTCCTGCTTCATATCTTTGTTGGTGGCTGATATTAATCGCACATCCACTTTAACGATTTCGTTACCGCCTACCCGTGTAAACTCTTTTTCTTCTAACACTCTCAATAAGTGAACTTGTATATTGGTGCTCATGTCTCCGATTTCATCCATAAAAAGGGTTCCGCCATCGGCAATTTCAAATTTACCCTT
>DIKD01000071.1:13542-15242 GCA_002421585.1 Dehalococcoidia bacterium UBA5627 | reverse complement strand
GGCGATGCCATGCTGATTTTGTAAGAAAACGAATAAGACCCACCAAGCCGCTCATGGTGAGCCATTTAAAAGACCGCTCGTGGTGAGCCTGTCGAACCATAGCGGCGGCGAGTAAAACTGTCATTGCGAATCCAGTGAATCGGGATGAAGTAATCTTTTCCTTTGACTTTAGTATGGCTCTCGTAATTATATAATCGCAGCAAAGAGATTTCTTCGTCGTTCCGAAGTATGTGGCACTCCTCGCAAAGACGATAAATACCCTCATCAGTCTCGCTAACGCTCGACAGCTTCCCCCAAGGGAAGCCTAAAAAAAGCCCTCCCCTCGGGGAAGGTGGCAGACAGATATATCGGGATGGCGTATGAGAGCTAATCTCCTACCTCAAATTGATAACCGTTACCCCATCTCCGCCCTCGCCTGAGGGTACGGTTTCGAAGTTTTTCACCAGCGGGTGGTGTGATGCCAGGTCGCGCACCATCGAGCGCACCGTTCCGGTGCCGTAGCCGTGGATGATGCGCACCCTTTTAAGATTGGAAACGGCGGCATCATTTAAGTAGTTATCCAGCAGCACTTCTACCTCGTCGGCGCGTTTGCCGCGCAGGTCAAGTTCCATCGACATATGTCTTAACGGAACCTGTACCTGTACCTCGTACGCTTTATCCTTCATCTCGTCTCCGGATAGCTTTATCAAGCCGTTGCGATCGGTCTTGAAGCTCATCGAGCCGGTAGCTACTTCCACCTGTCCGGTCTTATCATTTATCGAAATAACCTTTGCCTTAACGCCCACTTCCTTAATCAGCACGTTATCACCGACAGTGATTAACCCATCTTCTTCCGGCAGTATTTCTTCATCCTCTGCTAAAACACCCTCTCTGATTTGCTGACGAACTGATTGCGAGGTCTGGCGAGCTCCCTTGATAGCTTCCTGTGATTTCGTTCTGCGTACTTCGGAACTGACCAGTTTTAATTCCTTCTCCAGCCGCGATACTTCTTCTATAATTGCATCGCGGGCATTCTGCTTCAATCGCTGTTTTTCTTCATTGAACTTCTTAAGCTCGGTCGATAGCTCCCTGTTTTGCCGCGAATACATTATTTTTTCGTCTGCCAGTTTGCGGTTTAAGTCTTCCAGTCGTTGTTTTTCTTTTTGGATATTGGTTAACAGCTCTTCAAGCTGTCGCGAGCCTTCCTGTAATGAGCTTTTGGCAGTTTTGATAACAGTTTCCGGTAGTCCGAAATGAGCGGCGGTGGCGATGGCGTTGGACCCGCCGGGCGTTCCCAGCGTCAGCTTGTAAGTCGGGTTCATCGTTTCGGGGTCGAAGTCAAACGAGGCATTCTGTAATCCTTCCGTTACATGCGCAAACACTTTAAGGTCGGTGTAATGTGTGGTTACGGCTGCCAGCGAGTGAGAGGCGAGTATATGCAATAAAATCGCCCTGCCCAAAGCAGAGCCCTCGTTGGGGTCGGTGCTGGCTCCCAGTTCATCCAAAAGAACCAGGTTACAGCCCTGTAATTTTTTCAGGATGCGGGCGATATTGCTCATATGCCAGCTGAAGGTCGAGAGTGTCTGCGCAATGCTCTGCTCATCGCCGATGTCAGCGAAGATGCCGTCCAGTACCGGCAGCCGGCTGGTTGGTGCGGCCGGAATCGGCAGCCCTGCCTGCGTCATCAAACATAACAGTCCGATTGTTTTTAAGGCGACTGT
>DIKD01000071.1:12717-13322 GCA_002421585.1 Dehalococcoidia bacterium UBA5627 | reverse complement strand
GCTTACACCGCCGATAAGTTCGCTGATTTCGGTCAGTATGCGGGCGATTTCCCGCTTTTCCTCGATTTGCTCCTCTTTTAAGGCATTTCCCAGTTCCAAAGTCTGCAACGGCTCGATAAACAGGGTGGCTCCCGAGTTGGAAACATCGTGGACAATGCCGCTGATTTCTTTACGGTGTTCACTCTTTATCGGAATAACATAACGTCCTTCGCGCTCCGTGATTAACGCCTCCTGAATATAGTGCTCTTGCGTTCCCGTAGAGATTAATCCCTGCAAAGTATTCATCAAGGCTGTTTTCTTTGCCTGCTGATTGCGGCGAATAGATACCAGTTTAGCCGAGGCGTTGGGGAGAATCTCGCCGTCTATGGAAATCGCCCTGTCAATGGCGTTTTCAATCGGGGTAAATTCACTTATATTATCACTGTATTTTGATAATGCGGGGAAAATATCGGCACGGTCTGCTATACCGTTTCGCAGCAGGCGCATTACCTGCAGCGAGGTGCAAATAACCCTGAGAGTTTTCGGGTCGAGTAAATGTCCGCGTGAGGCGGCAACCGCATAATCGCGGATATCCTCGACACCGTTTGCCGAAACAGAGCCGTCTT
>DIKD01000071.1:0-12690 GCA_002421585.1 Dehalococcoidia bacterium UBA5627 | reverse complement strand
GGCTTCTCTTGATTCATCAAGCTTTATCCGGATATCGTCGATATCTGTAGAAGGGGATAACGACATCGCCATTTCGCGGCTGATGGAAAAGGAGCAGTATCCGGCGATGATTTCGCAGATGCGTGGGAATTCCAAGAGTTCAAGGTCTTTGTTATCCATATCTAATTCTGTATTATAAAGAGTTGTATATAAAATTGAAAATACACCGCCTTTCGAAGAGTCTAAGAGCGGAAGCCCTCAAGACTCACAAATAAGCATTATACCCGTTGATTGACATCGATTGCTTAAAAAACTATAATAGTGGACATATGGGCGAAATAAATACAAATCAGTGGGAGCTTTTAATCTAATGGGAAGACAGCCCTTGCGTCGCAGGGTAGGTTTTGTGCCTCCGGTAAGCAGTTTTACGCCATCGGGAAGGCAGCTTTCTTTAATTCAGGGAGTAAAACTCACTGTGGAAGAAATGGAAGCCATTCGCTTGAAAGATATCGAAGAGTTGGAGCTTGAGGATTGTGCCCGGGAGATGAACGTTTCACGCACCACTTTTTCCCGTATATTGGATTCAGCGCGTAAAAGCATTGCCGATGCACTTCTAAACGGCAAGGCAATAGTTATAGAGGGCGGAACTTTTGAAATCTCAGCCATAAGGCAATTTACCTGTCCTATGGGGAATAGATGGTATGCAGTCGGCGAGCATATAACTGCTCAATTGCCTAAAGATTGTCCGATACGTAATAAATAATAATGACATAACCGGATATAAACTGTATTATATACGGAATATATAAAAAAATAAAAATTGGAGGGTATTTGATGGTAACTGAGGAGCAGGTAAGACAGGAACTGCATGAACTGGTAGTACCCGGTCTTACCAGAACCGTCGGCAGCATGAATATTATCATGAAAGTCGACATTTCGGAAAAGATGGTTGCATTAACTCTGGCTGCAGCCGGAATGACAGCGTTGGTACAGGGTGTTTTGAAAGCCAAAATAACCAAAATTATTAACAAGTTGGATAGTGATGCTGAAGTTGAAGTAAACTACGAAAACGTCAAGCCGGGTGTTCTGAATAAAATTAAAAATATAGTGGCTATCATGAGCGGCAAGGGCGGCGTAGGTAAATCTCTGGTAGCCGGTTTAACTGCTGTATCTCTTAAAAGAATGGGGTACAAAGTTGGTATTCTGGATGCCGATATCACCGGACCCAGTGTCCCCAAGATGTTCGGCGTTACCGACAGGCCTGCCGGAGACGAAACGGGTATTTTGCCGGTTTTATCGAAATCCGGTATCAATGTGATGTCCATCAATCTTTTGCTGCCGGCTGAGGACGATGCTGTTATCTGGCGCGGTCCGCTGATTGCAAGAGCAATCGAGCAGTTCTGGCAGGATGTTCACTGGGGCGACCTCGATTATCTGGTTATCGACCTGCCTCCGGGAACTTCGGATGCCGCTCTGACGGTTATGCAGTCGATTCCTATAACCGGTGCCGTGGTTGTTTATACTCCGCAGGATTTGGCGATGATGATTGTTCGCAAAGCCTTCAGTATGGCGAAGAACATGGAAAAACCGGTTCTCGGTGTCGTTGAAAATATGAGCTATATATACATACCCGAATTAGATCAAAAAATGGAGCTTTTCGGTGCCAGTCAGGCTGACATGATGGTTAAAGCAGCTGACGCTCCGCTTTTGGCACAGATTCCGGTTGACCCGAATCTGGCAAAACTCTGCGATGAGGGCAGGGTGGAAGATTATGAAGCGGATTTCATCATACCTATGGGAGAAAAGATTATAAAATCTATTGCCGATAAGAAAGTGGTCAAAAAAGCAGAAAAAGAAGACGAAAAATAGTCTGAACTCCTTTCGATTATCAAAATACCCCGAACTCGTTATGGTTCGGGGTATTTTTTGTGTTACCGAATCAAATTGAATGTATTTAAACCCTCTCGTGAACCAGTGTTTCGACAACACTCGGGTCTGCCAGTGTGGTAATATCCCCCAGATTGCTGACATCACCGTTGGCGATTTTCACCAGTATACGGCGCATAATCTTGCCGCTGCGTGTCTTGGGAAGGCCTTCTGCAAACTGGATTTTGTCCGGGCTGGCAATCGGGCCGATAACCTTCCTGACGTGATCTTTCAGTTCCTTTTCAACGGCTTTACTCGGCTTTTCGCCGTGTTTTAAGGTGACAAAAGCGTATATTCCCTGTCCTTTAATCTCGTGGTGGATGCCGACGACAGCCGCTTCAGCCACCTTGGAATTGGAAACCAGTGCGCTTTCCACTTCTGCCGTACCGATACGATGGCCGGAAACGTTAAGCACGTCATCTATGCGTCCCATAATCCAGTAATAACCGTCCTCATCTTTTCTGGCTCCGTCTCCTGTGAAATACATATTGGGGAAGCGTGAGAAATATGTATTCTTGAATTTTTCATGGTCACCGTAGATAGTGCGCATAATACCGGGCCACGGCTTCTTTATGCACAGGTAACCGCCTTCATTGATATCGACTTCTTTACCGTCGGCGTTGACTATGATAAGTTCCACACCGGGGAACGGTAGCGTAGCAGAGCCCGGTTTGGTGGGCACGGCTCCGGGAAGCGGTGTAATCAAATGTCCTCCGGTCTCGGTTTGCCACCAGGTATCGACAATCGGGCATTTTTCGCGACCGATAACGCGGTGATACCACATCCATGCTTCGGGGTTGATAGGCTCGCCCACAGTCCCCAGAAGTCTTAAGCAGGATAAATCGTGTTTTTTAGGCCACTCTTCGCCGTCCCGCATAAGAGCACGGATTAAAGTAGGAGCTGTATAGAAAGTATTTATCTTGAATTTTTCTACTATATGCCACATACGGTCGGGCTTCGGATAGGTGGGAGTGCCCTCATAAATAAAGCTGGTTGCTCCGGTAGCCAACGGCCCATAGACAACATAGCTGTGGCCGGTAACCCAACCGATATCGGCAGTGCACCAAAAAACATCTTCGTCCTTGATATCGAAAACCCATTTCATAGTCTGAACGCAGTGCATCAGATATCCGGCCTGTGTATGCATGACACCCTTAGGCTTGCCGGTGCTTCCACTGGTATAAAGAATGAATAACGGGTCTTCGGAATCCATTACTTCCGGTTCGCAAACCGGTGAAATGTCATCTGCTTCCATTTCTTCGTGCCACCAACGGTCCCTTCCTTCATAAATGGTTATATGCAGCCCCAGCCTTTTCACTATAATCATATCTTTTACATCGGGGCAGTCTTTCATGGCAACGTCAGCCGCATCTTTGCATCTGATAATCTGTCCGTTTCTATGATAACCGTCAGCGGTAATGACCAACTTGGAATTACAATCCAGTATACGGTCTCTCAAGGATTCTCCGCTGAATCCGCTAAAGACAATGCTGTGAACTGCTCCGATGCGTGTGCAGGCAAGCATGGCAATGGTTGCTTCGGGTATCATAGGCATATAAATCGTAACCGCATCGCCCTTTTTCACTCCGTGCTTTTTAAGTACATTAGCGAATTTACATACCTCGTGATGCACCTGCTGGTAGGTAAATGTCCTTACTTCATCTTCGCCTTCGCCCTGCCATATAAGTGCCGCTTTATTCTTGCGCCAGGTGTTTAGATGGCGGTCGAGGCAATTGTAACTGATGTTCAGTTTTCCGCCGATAAAGAACTTAATGTCGACTTTTCCGCCGAATGTGTAATCACGGACTTTATCCCATTTTTTATACCAGTCCAGCTGCTCCGCCAGATGTCCCCAGAATCCGTCGGGGTCTTTTAACGACCAGTTATATAGAGCTTTATAGTGTCGCATGCCGGAGACGGCAGCTTTATCGACAAATTCCTGCGGAGGGTAAAATACCCTTTTTTCTTCCATCATGGAAGTTATTTCCTGGTGTTTTTCGGCTTGTTTGGAGCCGGCAAGTTCATCTGCTTCGATGATTTTCTTATTACCCAATGCATCATCTACCGCTTTAGCCAGTTCCTGATCGCCGAATGGTACTGTCAGGTAATCGAAAGCACCCTGTTTCATACATTTGGCAATAGAATCAGCGGTTGGTTTTTTTGAAGTAATAAGAAATTTGAATTCGGGATGCTTTTTGGCTGTTTCGGAAAGCACTTCAAGCCCAATCTCAGATGCGGTTTCCATAGAGAGTATGGCTAAATCGAAGCGTTCTTTGATGAGTGCAGTGGCGGCTTGCGTTCCGTCAACCACGGCTGTCGTGCAGTAGTTCTTTTCGTCTAAGTAATCCTTAACAGAGCTGCACAGGTTGGCATCAGCCTCGGCAACCAGTATTGACGGAATGCCGCTGGGGTTTTCTTTCGGGGGGGCGGACCTGTCTTGAGACATATTGAACCTCCTCAAATGAATATTCTCTAATTTTTAAAATATTAAAATTCAACTATATGAGAATGTTAATAATATCAGTATAAATGTGTACTTGTCAATACTTATTTATGTGTACAAATTGTTGTTTTAAATAAAACATAAAAAGCTATTTGACAAAGAGAATATTTGTATTATAATAATATATTATTAACACATAATAAAATAACATTAAGGCTATATTATGGACAGCCGGCGGGATGAAAAAACAGAAAAGTTTAACATTTATCTGAACAAAATATATGATTTTGTGGGTGAATTGTTATCGGATGGGGCTGTAATTATCGAAAACGAAGATAACCTTACAATGTCGCAGCTGCGTGTGCTTTTGCTTCTTAAAATGAACCAAAAAATGAAGATGACACAGATAGCCTCCGCTTTGAACATACATGTATCTACAGCTACCGGTCTACTTGACAGGTTAATCTCCAAGAAACTGGTTATAAGAGAAAGCGGGGAGGATGACAGAAGAGTTATTTACTGCAGCCTCACTGAAGACGGGCTTAAGATTACCGATACTATCTGGCACGTGGTCGTGGAAAATGCGCAATTTCTTTCAGAATTTATAACTCCGGATGAATTGGATATTATCGGCGATTCTATCGATATCATTCAGAGAGCGTGGGCGAAAAGGAAGGAAAAATTGGGCGGAATGCTATCATCCCAAACATAATTATTTAAACAAAGTTTACTTACTATTATTCAGGAGGTCTATATGTTCAAGGGATTAGGGGAGTTTGCCTTCAAGTTTAAGTATTTGATTGTTCTTTTCTGGGTGGGGCTGGCCGTATATATGGTGCTTCTGGCTCCTACTTTAAGCGAAACCGGCAAGCTTGATACCTCAGATTTTCTTAATGGCGGCAGTGAATCCGGTAGGGCTGCCGAACTGATTGCAGAGTATTTTCCCGAAGCAAGCACTGATTCCTCTCTTACCGTGGTTCTTTATAACGCTTCGGGGTTAAATGAATCGGACAACGCTTTTGCCGCCTTATTTTCCGAGTGGCTCCTTGACAAAGACGAAGCATCGGGCATAGAAACGGTTACCTCTGTTTATACCAATCCCGCGCTGGCTTCCAGCCTGATATCTCCCGATAATACCACCATGCTGATTAATATCGGTATCAACTTAACCACATCCGGCGCATCGGCGTCAGGAATACAGGAATCAATCGATTCATATATAGATAGTAACAATGCCTCCTCGACATTGGAGATTTATGTATCGGGTGAAACCGGAATTATGAACGACTTGATGACTACGCTGATCGAAAGTATCGATATTACAACTATTGTAACCGTAGTTTTGGTTGCGGTTTTATTGCTTTTCATCTATCGTTCGCCTGTTGCCATAATGGTGCCTCTTTTGACTATCGGAATTGCTTATCTTATTAGCCGCGGCGTACTGGGATATATGGGGGAGTGGGGTATTAGTCTCTGGTCTCAGCTGGATGTATTTATTATTGTACTGATATTTGGCGCCGGTACCGATTACTGCCTGTTTATGGTTTCCAGATACAAAGAAGAACTGAAAAGGCGTGACACCCGTCCTGAGGCTTTACGCGCAACGGTAGGCTCGATTGGTTCGGTGATTACTGCCAGCGCATTTGCCGTTATTATCGGTCTGTTAGGACTGACCATTGCGGAATTCGGTATGCTGCACACGATGGGTCTGGCTCTTGCCACCGCGGTTTTTGTTACCCTTTTAGCTGCTCTTACTCTAAATCCGGCGCTTGCATCTATCTTTGGCAGATTTATGTTCTGGCCGGGTAAACAGGCGGATACAACTAAAGCTGTCGCAGGTAAGGCGCACGAGAGCAAGTTCTGGAATCGTATAGCTAATATAACTACCAATCATTCATGGATTATTTCGATTGTGGTTATTCTTGTTTTGGCGGTCCCATACTATCCATATTTCAAGATGAGTACATCCTTCGATATGATGACAGAGTTATCCGATGATTCGAATTCGGTTAAAGGCTTCCAGATACTTTCGGAGCATTTCGATATCGGCAATATGATGCCGTCAACCCTGATATTGACCGGTTCGTCCGGCAGCGCTACATCCTCCGGTGCTTTAAAGGAAATTGAAGAGATAAATACCCAACTTCTGCAGATAGATGGTGTAACCAGTGTTTTGTCTGTCGTATCTCCTTACGGGACTGGTGAACCTATGCAGACGCTGACAGTAGTCGGGCAGCTTTCTGTTCTTTTGGAGCAATTAAACGCTGCTATGGAAGGGGCTGCTTCAAACCCGGCAGCCCTTTTCGGTGAGGAAACGACGCAGATGTTTCAGTTGCTGGGAGCTTATCTGGGAGAACTGGGGACTGCTTTCCCCGAAGTGACTTCCGAACCGTCCTATATCAGTGCCGTAACTATTTTGAATAATATGAACACTGCACTGGCGACTGTCGACCCGGAAAACATAGATATGGCTGCTATGGCTAATCTTCAGATGGCATTCCAGCAATATATAACTGAATTTGTTCAGGCACTAATGGGTCTGAGTGATTATTTTTCAGCACAGGGGAATCCTTATTTCATCCCGCAGAGCTTATTGGGTTTATATCCTGAACTAGGTCAGCTTATCAGCACTTTCATATCTGAAGATGCCGAGGCTACCAGGTTAATCATAAACCTGTCTGATTATCCCTACTCAGAGGCTGCCATCGATACTACCGAGCAGATTAGCCTGGTTATTCATAATGAAACGGATTCTCAATATTTCGACATAGAGCAATCTGCTCTGGGTGGTGTTACTTCCGCCATGAAGGATGTCCGCGCCGTTCTGGAATCGGACTTCCAGAGGATTATGGGCGTGGTGATTGCCGGTGTCTTTTTAGTACTTTGCCTACTGCTTCGAAGCATTGTAGCCCCGTTTTTCATACTGGCTCTTGTTACCCTGACTTACGGAGCCACTATGGGTATTTCATCATGGCTGTTTACAGATATAATGGGTCAGGGAGGTGTAAGCTTTGTAGTTCCGATTATTGTCTTTGTTTTGATGATTGCACTGGGTGCGGATTACAATATTTTCCTGATGTCGCGTATTCGCGAGGAAGCCCAAGATAAGCCGATGAAGGAAGCCATACAGAATGCCATCAAGAGTACCAGCAGTGTCATTATAGCTTGCGGGCTGATACTGGGAGGCACATTTGCGGCGATGGCTGTATCACCGATACAGTCGATGTTCCAGCTTGGTATTGCGATTGCCATAGGTATCTTTTTGGAAGCGTTTGTAGTTGTTACCTTGCTTTTGCCGGCGGTAACCAACATCTTCGGGCGGACAAGCTGGTGGCCGTTCGGGCATAAGAAATTGGGAATAAAGAAAGATTAGGTAGATAGTTTGAGGGGGGCTTTACAGCCCCCCCCATTTGGGCTGCCAAGCCACCCATTTAGATTGCATCACTAAATAATTAACGAATTGTTGCATTAACAGTAATTTATAAGGCTTTTATTTATCTTTTTGTTGAGGTGTGTAAAAGTATAACCGAGTCTTATAACGGTGAGATATCGGTGATGGGTGGGGTGGGGCAGTACTTTTAAGGTTGTTCCGCCTCTGGCGGGCTAAACTGTCTTGTTCATTCGGTAGGGATTGCCGCGTCAGTCGCTTGCACTCTTCCTCGCAATTACAGTTATGGGCGAAAACTCTTACGCATTCTCTGCGGTAAAGGGTATTACTTCATCGATAGAGTTGGCATTACATAACAACATAACCAGTCGGTCTATGCCGAGTGCTACCCCGCCGCATTCCGGGATAAATGGCACTGCTTCAAGGAATTTATCCGGCATCTGCATTTGTTTTCCCTGCTCTTTTTCGATTTGTTTTATGGCCTTATCGAAGCGTCTTTTCTGCTCATCGGCATCCACCAGTTCGCCGTACACATTTGCCAGCTCCAGTTGACCGAAAAATATCTCGGCTCTCTCGGCAACATTAGGATTATCCGGTTTTATTCGTGCCAGAGCGGCGGCATAAGAGGGGTAGTCTAAAAGCACGATGGGATGGTCTTGCGAAAGACCGGGGATAACTTTTTCCGCCATGTCGATATCGAATCTGAGCGGGTCGGGTTGGGTTGTGGGGTCCCATCCGGCAAGTTTGAGGTAAGCATCTTTCACTGTAATTCTGGACCAGGGGTTAGAAATATCGAACTCTAAATTACCGTATTTAATTCTTCTCAGTCCCAATTCTTTTGCAAGATATGAAACCAGGTCTTCGATGTGTTGTATTATGACCATATAACCGGCGTCGGCGCAGTACCACTCAAGCATTGTGAATTCGGGGTTGTGCAGGCGTCCCTGTTCGCCCTTGCGAAAACAGCGGCTGAACTGGAATATTTTTTTGTAACCGGCAGCCAGCATACGCTTCATATGAAGCTCCGGAGAGGTAGAGAGAATCCAGTCTTCACTCTCGAAAGGAACAATGTAGGGTTCCGGTGCGATTACCGGAACGCGCACAGGTGTTTCCACTTCCAGAAAACCTCTATCATCAAAAAACTTACGGATATGCTTGTAGATTAAAGCTCTTGTCTTTAAATTGGATTCAAGCTGTAGGAGATGCTGTTTTTCATCTTCCATTACACTACTTCTTGTTGATACGCTCTACATATGTTCCGGTGCGTGTGTCGACTTTAATGATATCCCCCACATTAATGAAAGTGGGTACGCCGATAACGGCACCGGTTTCTATGGTCGCCGCTTTTAATTGGGGAGAAATGGTTTGCGCCTTGATGGCAACCTCGCTCTCCAGCACTTCAAACTCGATAAAGTTGGGGAGGGTGATATCAATCGGTCTTTCACCGAACATCAGCATATCGACCAGAATACCTTCTTTCAGAAAATCCTTTTTATCGCCGATTTGTGATTCGCTGACAAAAAGCTGCTCGAAGGTTTCCGTATTCATAAATATATAATGGTCGCCGTCTTTATAGAGATACTGCTCCTGCTGGTAGGTGGTTTGAGCTTCATCTGCTTTTTCCCCCGAATGAAAGGTTTTTTCGGTGGTGGTGCCGTCCAGCAGGTTCCTTAATTTCACCCGGTATATTGCGCGGCCTTTGCCGGGCTTGGTAAAGTCGACGTCATCGACACAGCAGGGAATCCCGTCGACCAGCAGTTTGGTATTTTTATGTATTTCCGCAACATCCATATAATTCTATTCCTCGTGATTAATTTCTTAAGATTGAATTATAGCAGTAATTAGCGCGGCTGAAAAATTGGCTTTGAAAAAAGAACGATGACAGCTTTGTCGACGCAGATAGTCTATGGCGTAAAATCGAATGCTTTATCAGCTTATCAAATAATATATGCGTATATCAAACATTCCGTTATATAAATCTAAAAAAGGGAATGCGGTATATTGACATTACTATAGCGAGTATGGTATAAATGTGTGATTTCTCCGGAGCTGTTATGCCTAAGGAGCACTCTAGGGCAGACAGCCGGTAGATAATATATCTAGACAGCACTACCGGAAACGGTTTTGCTTCCCGTTGGAAAAGGAGGAAAAATGAATTGTTTTCGCGTTATATCTTTTTGCCAAGCCGAAGACCTTGTCTTTTCTCTGCTTTCCTTTGTTTACTGGATGCGTGTAATATTTACAGCAGGAAGTGCGCCTGCTTGAAGGAGGGCTGAAGTAAATAAATACAATTATCGGGATATCGATAAAATATTATTGCAAGGCAACTATTTTTCAGGCAAGGAGTAAAGGATAATGATAAAGAAAATAACAAAAATAATGGCATGTTTGATTGCGATTATGATGATTATGCCGCTGGCAGCATGCACCGATAATAAAGAAGGGGATATCACGCTGAATATATCAGCCGCAGCCAGTGTAACTGATGCTTTGAACGAAGTAAACACAGCTTATATGGATGCTAACCCCAATATCACCATTGTTACGAATTATGCAGCCTCCGGTACGTTGCAAACTCAAATAGAACAGGGAGCGACCTGTGATGTATTTATCTCCGCTGCAGCCAAGCAGATGAATAATCTGGAAAACGGAGGTTTAATACTGTCGGATACACGTAAAAACATCCTTAAAAATAGTATTGTACTAATTATAAATAAGAATAGTGCTCTGGATATAGACAGTTTCGAAGACCTGCTCCTAGAAGCCGTCGGTTTAATCGCTGTCGGTGACCCTTCTTTCGTTCCTGCCGGAACATATGCCTATCAACTGTTCGAATTGCTGGAAATAACCGATGATTTGGAGGGTAAATTAATGCAGGGCAGTACTGTAAGGGATGTTCTGGCTTATGTCGAAACCGGCAATGTTGATGCAGGTATAGTATATTCGACTGATGCTGCCATAACAGACGGAGTTAAGATTGTAGCCACCGCTCCGGATGAAATAAACTCCAAGATTGTTTATCCTGCTGCTATCATTAAAGCTTCCGAAAATGTCGATGCCGCATCAGACTACATGGCTTTTCTTTCCGGTTCCGGGGCAATGGCTGTTTTTGAAAAATACGGTTTCAGTGCGGCAGTTGAGTAATACAGTCATTCATACTAAAATATCAGGTTAAATAAGCATTAAGTAGATATATAATTATGACGGATTATCTGGAACCATTACTGGTATCACTGAAGACAGTTACAGTAACTACCGTAGTTACCTTTTTTCTGGGTATTGCGGCGGCACGCTGGATGGCGCGCTATAACGGAAGGTTTAAAAGTTTAATCGACGGATTATTCATCCTGCCGATGGTTTTGCCTCCGACTGTAGTCGGTTACATTCTTTTGCTGGTATTCGGTGTTAACGGTCCTATCGGAAAAGCACTTCTGGCATTTGGGGAAAAAATTGTCTTTTCCTGGGAAGCGACCGTTATTGCAGCTACCGTAATGGCGTTTCCGATAATGTATATGACGGCTAAGGGGGCTTTCGAGCAGGTAGAACCCAATATCGAAGCAGCTGCGCGTACGCTGGGCGCCAATGAATGGAGGGTCTTCTGGACGGTTACGCTGCCACTGGCAAAAGCGGGAGTTATTGCGGCAACCGTTTTGGCTTTTGCCCGTTCATTGGGCGAATTCGGCGCCACACTGATGCTGGCGGGTAATATCGCCGGAAAAACGCAAACTATTCCCATTGCTATCTATTTTGCCATACAAGCCGGCGATATGGACAAGGCAATGGTTCTGTGTATCATCGTTCTTGCTATCTCCTTTGTCTCGCTGGCGGCTATAGCGTACTGGAAGGGGATGGCTGCAAAGATGAAGCCGGTCAAGGTGAGTTAGTATTTTGGTCATATCAGCAGGGTTAATATGTTAAAGATAGAAGCAAAGAAAGAATTACCGGGGTTTAGCCTGGATGTCAGGCTGACTGCCGAGAGCGGGATATTAGCAATCCTGGGACCTTCCGGCTCGGGAAAAACAATGACCCTGCAGAGTGTTGCCGGTCTTATGAAACCGGACGAAGGATATGTTGAGGTTAACGGTAGGGTGTTGTTCGATTCCGAAAACAAGATTAACCTCCCCGTGCAGAAGCGCAAGGTTGGCTTCGTTTTTCAACACTATGCCCTCTTTCCCCATCTGAATGTATGGGATAACATCGCCTACGGATTAAAAGAAAAGCCGAAGGACGAAATCAGAGAAAAAATTAAACAGCTTCTGGAAAATATGAACATTAATGGGCTGGAAGGCCGTTATCCACGCCAGCTTTCGGCCGGTCAGCAGCAGAGAGTAGCTATAGCACGTGCCCTTGCGCCTGAACCTGATGTGCTTCTTTTAGATGAGCCTTTTTCGGCGCTCGACCCGATACTTAAGGAACGCCTTGAACGGGAACTTATGGATTTGCAGAACGTATTCGGAGGCAGCATTCTCTTTGTAACCCACGACCTTAACGAAGGTTATAAACTGGGTTCGAATGTGGCGGTTTATCACTCAGGTGCCATCATACAGCATGATACAAAGGAAAATGTATTTTCTCATCCGGTTAACCGCGATGTGGCAAAAATGACCGGTATGAGAAATCTAATCGAGGGAATTATTACCGGCATAGACGGGAAAAATGTAATCGTAGATATTCCGTCGTGGGGAGAAAGCCTTAGAGTGGTCAGCGACAGATCAGGCAATTATTTCTTGAATCAGCAGATAATTGTAGGGATACGCCCCGAATATATATCTCTGGCGGATAAACAGGAAGAAAACACAATGGCTGCCACGGTAAGTAATAAAATGGAAGGAATAGCCAACAGTAATTACAGGCTTCGTATCAAATCCGATACATCGGAAAAAAGATACCTGGAGGCTGTTATTTCTAAATCCTCTGCCGGTCCTTTACCTGAAAACAGCGATTGTTATCTTCA
>DIKD01000087.1:19569-28554 GCA_002421585.1 Dehalococcoidia bacterium UBA5627 | reverse complement strand
CAATATGTTTCTGAACTTTTGCACACGAAAAATCAAGTCTTTTGAGGAAATATATTCTAATTTGTTTTACGATTATAATAAGCCTTGCGTATGCTTAGATAAATCAAAAAACTTTTTCAGGATTTTATATCCTTTTATCCTTGACTTTCGACCAGTATTCTTCTATTTTCTTAACATGACCATTAGTCGCTTCTCTCAAACGCAAAGCTACTTTATCAAAATCCTCAGAACCGGTGTCTATGACTTCCCAGAACTTCAGTTCTATCAAAGATTTTTCGATATATAAAGCAGCGGTAAATGCCTGTATCGGTTCGATTCCACGAGTGTCAGCCTTTTCCATAGCCCCCTGTAAATATTCATGATAAGTATTGAAAGCTGCCGCGGGAAACCTCTTTGTGTTAATAATCAGAGCCCCCTCCTCTATACCCTTGGCAAAATCACGAATCCATTTTGCATGATTCATTTCTTCAGCAGACAATTCCAGCCATAAGTCTTTATACTGAGGGAGCAATCTCGCATACAATTTGTATAATTCACCTATTTCCTCCTCATTCTTTGCCAGAAGTTCTAAAGTTTCCATATATCATCTCCTCTTGCGGTTATATAACCATTATCTATTCGAATTAAGTTGCAGTCAACTCTAGATAAAAAACGGGTCTGCCGTACAATCCCAACAGACCCGTTGCCAGTATACTAAAAAATTACAGGATTCTAGCCCGTCAACCAGTCAACAAACTCATTATTATTATCGAACTCCCAGTAATACTCATCGTCGAATAACATGGTAACCTGAGCACCGGGTATATCGGCTGACCACCAGTTCAACCAATTGTTCAATTCCTCTTCTATTGGCTTATGAGTATTTATTTCACCCCATGAATTTGTAAAGTATCCGCCCGCCGGGTCGAATATCACCATGTAGTCTCCGACAACAGGCAGACAGACTGCCAAATGCCCCGATTCCCCGTTGGATATCCCTATACAATAAGCGTAGGTATTTCCTTCACCGTAATTCTTTATCATACTTGTTAAAAGCAGTGCTTGGTCTTCACAATCCCCTGTTCCC
This sequence comes from Dehalococcoidia bacterium UBA5627, assembly GCA_002421585.1. Taxonomy (GTDB): domain Bacteria; phylum Chloroflexota; class Dehalococcoidia; order Dehalococcoidales; family UBA5627; genus UBA5627. The sequence goes on along the minus strand of DIKD01000087.1, from coordinate 27,488 downwards.
CAATAAATAGTTTCAGCCGGATACTGCCAGAATTCCCTGAACCAGTCAATTTCGCCGCCTTCAAGCAAATCTAAAGGCAATACCGGTAACGGAGAATCATAGGAATACTCTATATTACTGCGTACCCAGGAATACATATACTTCATGTCATTCCAAGCCCTTGTCCAATCACCGGAATCAAAGGGATAAACCAACCAATCAACCAAATCTCCTACAGTTTCATCATAGGGAGTCACAAACTGCTTGGCGTCCTCTTCTGCCCACCCGAACCTCATGTCGATAAAGGCGATTATTTCGCTGTAGTTATAATCCATTATGTCGATTATCGAGTTTAAAGACAGGATAGTATAGTTGGCATCATCCAAATCAGCAGCCAATTCGCTTTTATCAGCCGCCAGTTCCTCATTTTCATCTTCCAAATCGGCGATGTTTGCGTTAGCTGCACTTAAACTGCTGTTAGCTTTAAGCAGGTCGCTGTTTAAGTCGTTTATTGTGCCTGTTGCCTCATTCAAATCCCCTGTGAGCTCGCTGATTTCGCTATTTGCCTCACTCAGTTCGTTATTAAGACCGGAAATCGTATTGTTAGCCGCATTAAGTTGACCGGTAAGCTGATTCTTGTCGGCAACAAGTTGTGTATTTTCCTCTTTCAGGTCACTGACTGTACCGGAAAGAGAAACAACGCCGATAATCCCTCCTATCAGAACTACCACCAGTACGCAGGCAAGAATAATAACCGGCAGACCGAATTTCTTGTTACCGGCAGTCGCCTTCTGCTGCCCCGCATTGCCGGCGGGTTGATACGGAGGAGTATACCCCGGCGCTGCACTAACCGGCGCAACCGGTTTTTCTTCCTCTACAAGTGTTCCGCAGGTTTCGCAAAATTTATCCTGCGGCTTCAATTGACTACCGCAATTCTTACAGAAAGCCATAAATTTCTCCTTTTACATTTTTTTACTAAAGAGCTGTATTATGAATATAAATCGCATCCATTATTCCATATTTACAATTATCTATACAACAAAGAGATTAGTCAATAGTAAGAATTCGGAAAATGAACATTAATAATGAGAGCAGTAATTTTTTTGGGAAAATAATCCGATTGTTCCCCCCGGTAATATGCATCTTGCCGTCTATGACTGCAGATTTATCGGGGTTTAACAATATGTTGGAACGAAAAGAGAGAGCGATTTTTATTTGTTTTGCCCCAAATGAGATGTTTCGTCCCGACCTTTTGGGCTCCGGCACGACATTTAGCAGACTGTCATGCTGAATTCGTGAGGGACGAATGAAGCATCCGGGGAGGGGTGGTTACAAATGTATTTTCGCCTGATGCAGGAGTCCCGATTTACAGGGATTTATCCCCTCCCTCCAGATCCTTCAGTCACCCCCCGTGACTTCAGGATGACAACACGTAGGGGCGACCAATGGTCGCCCGCCATGCGGACGGGCGATGCCCGTCCCTACAGAAAACATCCCGACTATTCGAGAAAGATTGCCATGTCGTTCCAGCAAGCCAGAATGAAATCCTGCTTCATCGGGACTTCATTCGTCCTTCACGAATTCAGCACGATAAAGACAGAGTGTTTCATCCCTCTTTCGGGTGGCGCACTTCAATCCACTTCTTTTTCTGCTCGATGCGCACTTCCTCGTTGGTGGGTTTGTAGTTATTCAAAAAATCAGCCTTAAAAGAAGCGAAGGTGCCGTCAAGAATGGACTTTCTGATATCGCTCATCAGGTTACGCATAAACCTAAGATTATGGATTGTTGCCAGACGATAAGCCAATAACTCTTTGGCATCGAAAAGGTGATGCACATAAGCCGCCGAGTGGTTTTTGCAGGTATAGCAATCGCACGACGGGTCGACGGGTTCGTCTTTCCTGCCGTAACCGCTGTTGGTGATATTGATACGCCCGCTGCGGGTAAACAATGCCCCGTTGCGGGCAACGCGTGTCGGCAGTACGCAATCAAAGATATCGATACCCCTTGCCACCCCTTCTACAATGTCTTCCGGTGCGCCGACTCCCATCAGATAGCGCGGCTTGTCTTTCGGCAATAATGACACTGTTTCATCGACGATACTATAAGTAATCTCTTTAGCCTCCCCGAGGCTTAAGCCCCCCAGCGCATAGCCGGGAAAATCGAGCGATGTCAGATATTCGGCAGAGCGGCGCCTTAAATCCGAAAAGACCCCTCCCTGCACTATGGCAAAAAGCGACTGTTCGGGTATTTTATGGGCATCAAGACACCTTTTCGCCCAAAGGTGGGTGCGCTCCATTGCTCTTTCAACTTTAGTATAATCGGCATCTATATGAACGCATTCATCCAAAACCATTATGACATCCGCCCCGAGTTTTTCTTGAAACAGTGTGGCGCTTTCGGGGGTTATGAAATGACGACTGCCGTCCAGATGTGAACGGAAAACAACCCCTTCATCGGAGAGTTCGATTAACGGAGAAAGGCTGAAAACCTGATAACCTCCGCTGTCGGTCAGAATCGCCCCATCCCATTTCATAAAGCGGTGCAAACCGCCCAGCTCTGCCACCGTTTCTATTCCGGGACGCAGATAGAGGTGATAATTATTACACAGAATCATATTGAATCCGAGGCTTTTTACTTCCTCGGCGGTAAGCGTTTTAACAGTAGCCTGGCTGCCAACCGGGCAGAATACCGGCGTTTCCACGATGCCGTGCCGTGTCTGCAGTTTTCCGGCGCGTGCGGAGGTGTTTGGACATGTTTTTTCTAAATTCAGGACACTCAATCTATTGCTTCCGGCTCCTGTAAATTGGCAAGATATTGCTCTTCCAAAAAGTGTTGCAGAATATAAGCCGCTGCGATAGCGTCGTCACTGGTATTTCTACGCGCTTTTTTTGACTTCGTTTGCAGCATCAGTTTTCTGGCAGAATCGGTGGAAAAGCTTTCATCTCTAAATTCAAGAGGTATATCTACACTTACTTTCAGCTTACTTACAAAATCGTATACTTTTTCAGCTTGCATACCGACGCCGCCGTCAGCGGCAAGCGGCAAACCGACAATGATATGGCCTACTTCGTTACGCCTAACGATATCGACAATGGTTTCTATATCGACGATATCGTTTTTTCGCTCGATTATCGTAAGCGGACTGGCAACTATGCCGGACGGGTCGCTCATCGCCACACCGATTCTCCTATCCCCTACGTCAAGCCCCAGCGAACGCATTCCGGTATCTCCTGAATTTACAGACAATAATCTTTATAATATTCCTTTTACAGAATTGATGGCTTCTTCCAGTTTATCTATATCCCTGCCGCCGCCCTGTGCCATATCCGGCTTACCGCCACCCCCGCCACCGGCAACGGATGAAATGTGCTTTACCAGCTTACCTGCCTGATAGCCTTTTTTTACCAGGTCGGGAGTTACAGCCACTATAAATGATGGTTTATCATCCAAGACCGCCCCCAGAACCACAATGCCGCTGCCGAGTTTAGAGCGCAGTATATCCGCCATATCACGCATCATATCGTTATCGGCAGCCTCGATGCGGCTTACCAACAGCTTTATTCCATTTACCATATCTACTTTTTCAAGCAGGATATCAGCCTGCTGCTTTGCCTGTCCGCGCTGCAAAGCAACTATCTGACGACGTTCCCTGTCCAGTTCAGCCTGAACAGCCAGGATTTCATTTTTAAGATTGATAATGTCATTCTTTACCGCCTGCTCCGCTCCCCTGCCGGTAACCGCTTCGATACGGCGAATACCGCCCCCTATACTGGACTCGGAGATTATCCGGAAGAATCCGATTTCTCCGGTTGTGGAAACGTGAGTGCCTCCGCACAGTTCGGCGCTTATTAAGGGGCTGCCTATTTTCAATACCCGGACTTCGTCGCCGTATTTTTCATCGAAAAGAGCGATTGCCCCTTCTTTAACGGCCTGCTTATAAGGCATTGTTACCGGACAGACAGAGTGATTTCTGCGTATTTCATAGTTGACGATTGACTGGACTTTCTCGATTTCGTCATCCGTCATGGCAGACATATGCGAAAAATCGAATCTCAACCTGTCGGGAGACACCAGCGAGCCACGCTGTTGAACGTGCTCGCCGAGCACTTTCCGTAAGGCATATTGTAATAGATGCGTCGCCGTATGATTGCGCGCAATATCCAGCCTGCGTTCGATATCCACCTGCGCGGTAACTTCGTCACCGGTTTTGAAAACACCCTGCGCTACATATCCCTTATGCGCCACGATTTTATCGCTTATTTGGACGGTGTCTTTAATAATGAATTTACCGCCGAAGCCGTTGATTTCGCCGGTATCGCCGACTTGCCCACCCTTTTCGGCATAGAAAGGGGTTTTATCCAGCATTACGGCGGCTTCCTGCCCCTCTGCAACTTCGTTAACATTTTTATTTTTATATAAAAGGCCGCTGATTACGGATTTACCGGCAAGATTTTCATAACCGGTAAAAATACTTGCCCCACAGCCGTTGATAACCTCAGCATCCATACCCAGTGACAGGCTCTTTTTGAACCTGTTTGCCGACTTGGCTTTTTCGCGCTGTTTTTCCATCTCGGCTTCGAAGCCTGCCATATCCACTGTAAATCCCTGCTTGGAAGCAACTTCCTGTGTTAAATCGACGGGGAAACCATATGTATCGTAGAGCTTGAAAGCCTTCTTGCCGGAGATCTTTGTTGCATTATTGATTTTCTCATTAATATAATTTAATGCGTTAAGAACATCAGGTTCAATCTGAATATTTTTCATATATTCATCAATCCCCTTAAGTTTATCAATTGAATCTTTAAATACTTCTGCTGTAACCGATGTATTTAAAGCTTTCTGAATATTTTTAATTGCATTTCCAATCTCTTGGGATGCTTTATATAGCTCAGGATTAATTTCTATCTTCTCAAATTCCTTCTGAGCTTGTTGTGCAAGATCTATAGAATCCTGAAGCGATTGGATAATTTCATCATCTAACATCTCCAACCCAGTAGTCAATGTTTCATTGAAACGAGCTTCCTCAGTATCTATTATTTTTAGTATAAAATCCTTTTTCAGCCCCAGTTCTGGATACTCGTGTTTCATCTTCTCAATTGTGATTTTAGCTACCTCAGCCAGAAACGACTTGCTGGCATTTAACTTTTTTCCAAAGAAGATGGCGCGGCGCATCAAGCGTCTTACAACATAGCTCCGTTTTTCGTTGCCGGGCAGTACGCCGTCGGCAATCAGAAAGGCGGTTGCCCTGCCATGCTCGGCGACTACTCTCATATTGTTATCAGCGGAGCTGTCAGAGCCGTACTTGATGCCCGAAAGCTCGGAAATAGCATCCAGCAGCGGAGTAAACAAATCGGTATCATAGACCGATTTCCTGTTCTGTTTAATAACTGTAACCCGCTCCAGCCCCATACCGGTATCAATGTGCCCTTTTACCAGCGGAGTGCGCTTTCCGGATTTATCCTGATTATATTGCACGAACACCAGGTTCCAGATTTCGGAAAAACGTTCACATGAGCAGGCCGGAGAGCAATCGGCTCTTCCACAGCCGGCATCCTTGCCGAAATCGTAGTGCAACTCACTGCAAGGGCCGCAGGGGCCGGAATCGCCGGCAGGACCCCAAAAGTTTTCTTTTTCACCACAACGGACGATACGTTCAGCAGGAACACCGATTTTCTTATTCCAGATTTCGAAAGCCTCGTCGTCATCCTGATAAACGGTTATCCAGATGCGTTCTTTAGGAAGCAGCAGTCGTTCAATGACGTATTCCCAGGCGAAGTCAATCGCCCCTTCCTTAAAATAATCGCCGATGCTGAAGTTTCCCAGCATCTCAAAAAAGGTCAGGTGCTTGGTATCTCCGACCGAATCGATGTCGGTTACCCGGAAACACTTCTGGCAGGATGCCATGCGGGTTGCCGGGGGTTTCTCGCCTAAAAAGTAGGGTTTGAACTGCACCATACCGGCGCTGGTTAGAAGCAGCGTCGGGTCGCCGTGAGGTACCAGCGAGGAACTGGGCATTATTTTATGCCCTTTTTCCTCAAAGTAACGTAAAAAGCCTTCCCTGATGTTATCGCCTGTCATACTCATAGTAGAATTAGATTGTAATTTAAGGAATGGTTTCTGTCAATTTGGGAAAGGCTAATAACCAATATAAGCCGGGATTGATGAGTATAAAAAGATATTGATTATTTTTCTGAAGTTTTAATCTTATGAATCACAGTTCCTATACCCATAAATACCAATCCTGCGATAATAACATATAGAAATATATCACTATTGCCGGCAGTAGGATGAATACGTGGCTTTGAAAACAATGACGTAATAATGCTAATTAGTACACCCGATACGCCAATCAATAAAATTAATGAACCTGATATTTTAAATAATCTTTCAAAAAATACCTTCATGATTATTTATCCAGTATCTGATTTCAATCGTTGGGCATCATTGGAATTATATGACTGAACTTTTCATAAGTCAATTCAATCTTGAGTAGAAATATAGCCTATCATCCTACATATAAATACTTCATAGTTTAAAAATTGTCATGCTGAGTTCGTGTCCTTCGACAAGGATGCGCGGATATTGCTAAATCCGTTCGTAGTGAGTCATCCCAAAGCCGTTCGTGGTGAGCCTGTCGAACCATAACGGCGGGGATTATATCAATATTATTTATTATTTCCGCTTTTAGCAACTGTCTTATTATTCTCATTACCAATGTCTTTTATCTTACCGAACTCAATACCCCCGACCTCACGGTCGGGGGAAGTTTATTATATATATTTGGGATGGGCATTGCCCGTCCGCCATATACAGATACATAAATGCGGACGACCAATGGTCGTCCCTACGTTTTTTATTTGTCATGCTGAATTCGTGAAAGGCGAACGAAATCCCGATAAATCGGGATTTCGTTCCGGTTTGCCGAAACTCAACATCCGGGGTGGGGTGGTTAATACAACATTTCATAATCCCTCATCAGTCTCATTTCATTCGACAGCTTCCCCCGAGGGAAGCCGTTTTTTGTCCCGGCAAGTCGGGATGGCATACAGGTTAATCGAAATGACGAATGAGGGAATACATACGGATTTTATCCCGTTTTAGTCGAACACATCTCGGCAATCAGGATATTCAAAGCCAGTTCGTCGTTGTATCTGCCGGTCTTGATAGCAACATCGGTATCCAGCAATTTATGATACAATTCTTTCAGCCTCTCGAGGGAATACATATTGCTCTGTTCCAGCGTTTTATGCCAGACGAAATCACTATTCAAACCGAGCTTCATCTGCATTTCGGACTGCGGCTTTCTTTCTTTTAACATAGCTTTAATCTGTATCATCAGGCGCACCTGCCGCGATATCATAAAAAGGATTTGCGGCGGAGCCATACCTTCAAACATCAATTGCTCTAGCATCTGCTGCCCCACCCCGGCTTTAAAACCGAGCACAGCATCGACCATACTGAAGATATTAGCCTGGCGGGTATACCCCACCAACCGGATTACATCCTCTTTTTCAATTTGCCGCCCCAGCGCATAGGTTGCCAGCTTGGCAATTTCTCCCGACATTACCCATAAATCGCCCCCCACCTGTTTTTCAAGCAATCTGACCGCTTCGGGAGATATTTTACCCCCCTCTTTGACAACCCGCTTCTTTATCCACTGCATCAGATTCTCACCTTTCAAAAGTGGAAACGAACTGACTTTGGCTTTTACGGATATACCGTCAAAGAGTGGATTGTTTTTGCCTATTTCTCCATCTATTAGCACGGCGACTGTGCTTTCCGGAAGATTAGTAAATATATTGATATATGATTCGATATCGTTTTGTTTTACAGATGCGCGGGTAGTTTTCTTGCCCCTGCTTTTGGGAGCATCGGAACTGAATCTTTCCAGCAATCCTTCAACGATTATAAGCCGTTTTTCCGATAGAAACGGCATCGCC
>DIKD01000087.1:10931-19398 GCA_002421585.1 Dehalococcoidia bacterium UBA5627 | reverse complement strand
TATAAAACTGGATAAGATATTTGACTCACACTGCAGGGATAACGCTAAAAGTAAAAATATTGAAGGCAGCCAATTCGATTATCCGGATTAGCTGCCTTTTTATAATTTTAAGGTGATGATTTAATATCACCGCTTCTTTTCATTTTTAAATGGTACTAATTAATTACTGATATTTCTCTGCTATTCTTCTATAACAAAATCATCTTTTGCCGAACCATAAGTATAATTCCTTACGGTTATGCTGTATTTTCCGGGGTTATTGTTTAACTGGGTGGCAAATGTGCCGCCGCCGTTGGCATCTGACGTTACACTGCCCAATCCGATGGATTTATATTCATTGTGCTGCCCGATGTTGTAATCGAGGGCGGTATTCGGGGGGAAATTGGCAATGGTAAACTTCAGATATTCACCTTTTTTAACCTTTTTTTCCGGGTTCACAACCGAAACTTGATACATACTTAAATCCTCCTTTTTAAATTGTTTTATTAAACTATCATCTCTTTTTCAAATAATCATAAAGTATGAAGTTGTTACTTTTAAAGTGGCTAAAAGACACTGCTCCGCAAGAATAATACCACAATTTGCCGGTAATTGTTGTTTCAAACCTGATATTATCTCTCTGTTAACTATTTTATCCATTGTTAAAATATTGTCAACACTTACGACTGCATGCTCTCAAACTGTTATTTTAAATTCGTTTTTAAATATAATACCAGTGGCTTTTTTGATTTATTCTTTAATGCTTCTGTTGCAGTACGCCATACCATAGGGTAGAATTATGCAGAGCGATAGTCCCCCATTTCAATGATATTTGAACCGGGGAAAAGGAGATTAAAAATGTCAGAACAGATTAACAGTGAACTGCAGAAATTATGCGGGCTTGCGGCTGACATGGATCTAACGGAAAAAATCAGGCATGAAGCCGTTCAATCCGTTGCCAATATCGGCAATCACGAAGCGCTCCTGGCACTCCTGGACCTGGCCGCCAACAAAAACCTGACCGTCAAGGACAGGGAACTTGCACTTAAATACGCTAAAAACATTATAAAAAGAGATTAGAACATAGTTGTAAATATAACATCGGGATTTAGATTCGCAAAGACGAAAGCGGAGGAGATATTGATTTTAATATGAGTGTAGGTATCGGAATTATAGGATTACCGGAAAGCGGCAGAACAACCGTTTTCAATGCCTTAACAAAAGGAAATGCCGCTACCGGCATGCAAGCCCCGAAAGCTCCTCATATCGGCATATCCAAAGTACCGGATGCCCGCTTAGTCAAACTTGCCGGGATGTTTAACCCAAAAAAAATAGTGCCCGCCGAAATCAAGTATCTGGATATCGGAGCATCGATTAAAGGAATAGGAAAAGATTCATCGATAAGCGGGGAACTACTGACACAACTGAGCAATGTCGATGCCCTGATAAATGTGGTGCGCTCTTTTTCCGATGACAGCGTCGCACACCCCTCCGGCAGCATCGACCCCTCCAGAGATATCAATAATATGAATATGGAGCTTAGCTTTTCCGACCTCACTATTATGGAAAGAAGGATGGAAAGGATTGCCAACTCCTTAAAAAGCGCCAAGACAGATGAAAGACAGCAGTATAAAAATGAACAGGATTTACTGGCAAAAATTAAGACAGACCTGGAAAATGATATCCCTATAAGAGAGCAGAATCTGACCGAAGAAGAGAAAAAGCTGATTGTCGGTTACCAGTTCTTGAGCGCCAAACCGCTTTTAACCATTGTAAATATCGGGGAATCCCAACTGGCAGATACCGGTAAAATAGAAGAGGAGATGAACGGGAAATTCGGCACCGCCAACCACCATGTTATAGCCTTCTGCGGAAACCTCGAGATGGAACTGGCACAGCTGGATGATGAGGAATCGGCGGCATCCTTCCGCAGCGATTTCGGGCTGGAAGAACCTGGGCTGGATAGGGTCATCAAGCAATCCTATGCGCTTTTAGGACTGATTTCATTTCTGACAGCGGGAGCCGATGAGTGCCGCGCCTGGCCGATAACCGAAGGAACGGTGGCGCAGAAAGCGGCAGGTAAAATCCACTCTGATATCGAAAGGGGCTTCATACGTGCTGAAATCATCAGCTATGAAGACCTGATTAATTGCGGCAGCCTTGCCGAAGGCAAAAAGCGCGGGCTGTTGAGGCTGGAAGGCAAGACCTATATTGTAAAAGACGGGGATGTAATCAATTTCCTGTTTAATGTGTAGGGATTGAGGGTTTATCATACGCTACAGATATAGTTCGATAGGAAAGTAACCCAATAAGTTCCCGTGACTTATTGTCATTAGACGCAAATCCTTAGGGACGACCAGATAGTGTCATTCAGAAGTCACAGGGGGTGACTGAAGAATCCGGGGAGTGGGGCCGTCACTCTGAGTAAAAGAAAAGGCTAAATGCCATTCGATAAGACCGGTATATACAAAACATATTATTTGAATCATTATATCGATTTCTATTCCTAAAATCCTCCACCGCTATTGCCAGAAATATTCTAAAGGGGTAAGATATAGTTTATTCGTTTTAATCTTAAAAAGGGCTTACGTATAATTATTCAGAGGGGAGAAACATGTTCGGAGAATTGGTTCATATCGGTTTCGGTAACATACTGGCAATGAACAGGGTTATTGCCATCGCTTCCCCCAACTCCGCTCCCACCAAGCGCACCATACAGGAAGCCCGCAATAAGGGACAACTAATCGATATGACCAGTGGCAGACGTACCAAAGCGGTAATCTTTACCGATAGCGGGCATATCGTGCTGGCAGCACTTGCCCCCGAGACAATCACCGGCAGGTTCCAAATATTGCGCGGCGGCACAGTTATTAAACCGGAGCTGGGTGATGACAAAATCAAGCTCTAATAATGATGTTTTATGGAACGGGGAGAAAAAACCCCTGTTGCTTGTTCTTTCAGGACCGTCAGGAGCCGGTAAGGATGCCGTTTTAAACAGGCTGAAAAAGGCGCGCTTCCCTATTGCTCATATTACCACCATGACAACACGCACCAAACGCCCCAGAGAAAAAGACGGCATCGATTATAATTTCGTCACCAAAGAGCAATTTCAGAAGCTGATTGACGATAACGAACTACTGGAATGGGCTAATGTTTACGGAAACTTCTACGGCGTTCCCAAGCAGGCCGTCAGAGAAGCGCTCGCCGCAGGGAAAGATACCATTATTAAAATCGACGTTCAAGGCGCCGCCACTATAAAAAACATCCTACCCCAGGCAATTTTTATATTTTTAGCGCCGCTTAAATTGCAGGAACTAATCGACCGATTAAAGATGCGCAACACCGAATCGGAGCAAAACCTCAAGCTGCGAATCGAGACGGTAAAAGAAGAAATGACCAGAATCGATATGTTCGATTATGTAGCTGTCAACGAACACGGCCAAATTGACCGCGTTGTAGATGAAATTAAAGCGATAATAACCGCCGAGAAGATGCGTGTTATACGCAGAGAATATAACCTCTAGATATTATTAAAACAAGCCCAGAAGCCACGAAATCACGTACCCCAATATACCGCACACCGGGAATGTAATTATCCATGCGGCTATCATATTACCGGCAACCCCCCAGCGCACTGCGGAGAGACGTCTGGTAGCACCGACTCCCATTACCGAGCTGCTTATACAATGGGTAGTACTGATGGGTATTCCTAATTGAGAGGCTCCCTCGATTACAGAAGCTGCAGCTGTTTGTGCGACAAAGGCATGTTCCGGACGAAGTGTGGTAACCCGCATACCAAGTGTCTTAATTACGCGCCAGCCGCCTACTGCCATACCTAAACTGATAGAAAGAGCCGACACGATTATTATCCACCATGGAATACTTTCCCAAATGTCTGATTGCCCCGTATAAAGAACCATTGCCATAGTTATAATACCGATTGGCATCTGACCGTCATTCTTACCATGACTGTAAGCTATAAAAGCGGTAGACGGTATTTGCAGCCTGCTGAAAAGTGTACGCATTCTGGATGGCAGGCACTTTCGGAAAAGCCAAAATACGATTATCATCAGGATAAAACCGCCGATAAAACCGAGTACCGGAGCTGTGACTACCGCCGACATAATCCTGCCGATTATCGCCCAGTTGACCGCACCTGTCCCCACGGCAGCCACCCCTGCAGCTGCCAGCGCAGCTATAAAGCCATGTGTTAAACTAACCGGCAACCCCAAAAAAGTGGCTGTTCCTGTCCAGATGATTACTGCGCCCAAAGCCGCAATTATTGTTTGATAGGAAATTGCTTCCGGAATCAGCACACCCTTTCCGACTGTTTGAGCAACTGCCGTACCGGTAGCCGCACCCAGCATCTCGAAACAAGTTGCAATAATTAAAGCCTGTCTGGGAGACAAAGCTCTTGAGCCGATAGAGGTGGCAATAGCGTTGGCTGCATCGTTGAAACCGTTTACCAGTCCAAAACAGAGAGCCAGTACTATTATCAGAATCAGTATAATAATGGATGGATCAGGCATTCTTCAGCGCTACACCTTCAAGCACATTGGCAACATCTTCACACCGGTCGGTGGCGGTTTCCATGTGGTCATATATTTCACGCCACTTTATAATGTATTTGGTGTCCTTGCTGTCGTCAAATAATTCTCCCAGCGCTGCCCGATAAACGGCATCGGCTTTATTCTCAAGACGATTAATCTCGACACAATGCTCGACGACCTTTTTTAAATCGGAGCGATTACCGAGGCACTTAACCGCTTTTTCTATTTCAGCAGCCGCCTGAACGATTATTTCAGCCAGTTCGTTGGCTCTCTGTGTAGTGGCTTCCACTTTGTATATGTAGATTGACTCTGCGGTAGCATGGATAAAATCGGTAACATCATCCATTACATGCGAAAGCTGAGCGATATCTTCGCGGTCGAAAGGAGTAACAAAAGTGCGGTATAACATAGCGGCAACCTGATGGGTCAAAGAATCGCCTTCGTGTTCCAATTCGGTAATATAGGCTACTTTAATGTCTATATTTTCCCAGTTTTTAAGTAAATCCTCCAAAGCCCGGGCGGTCTTTGACATATTGGAGGCACTTTGTGTAAAAATCTCAAAAAATTTGTTTTCGCGAGGGATAAATGAAAATTTCCCCAATTACCGACCTCTTTCACCAGTATCTTGACCCGGGTTCAATTCCCCATTGTTGTTAAGACGATTAAACTTAGAATACTGGATTTTAATTATATTACCAACTTCTTCTCATCATAGAGTGTATAAAAATATACTGTCAATGTCAATACAAAAACAGCTAAATTACAGAAATATTCCCTCCTGCGGACAGTATTAATTCAACCGATTATAAGATTAAAAATATCGACCGGGAAATGTTGTCAACCCGTTTTCTTTGACTAAGATATTTTTACACCCTATTGACAGGCTGAAAACAAGAGCATAGAATGCAACAATTGAAATATATGATATACGGATATCGGGAAATACAAATCAATCTCGAGGAGAAGACAGAGTGTATATTATAATAGCCGGAGGCGGAATAATAGGCTCGCACATTGCCTCTCTTCTGGTTCAGGAAGGGCACGAAGTCACTGTACTGGAACAATCCGAAACAGCTTTAAAGAACCTGCAGGGGCAGCTTGATATAAAAACAATCAGGGGAAATTCAGCCACACCCAAAACATTAAAAGAAGCGGAAATAGAGCGTGCCGACCTGGTTCTTGCCGTTACAAACAACGATGAAACCAACATGATAACCTGTTTTATGGCAAAAGAAATGGGCGCTGTAACTACTGCCGCCAGAATACGCAATGTTGATTATACCGGTTATTTTGTGGCGCCGGCAAAAACCCCTAATTCCGCTCGCAAGATAGTCAGGCCTAAAAGTCTCGGCATAGATGTTTTTATCAATCCCGAGCTTGAAGCCGCCGCGGAAATAATGGAAATCCTTTCCGGTTTCTATTCTACTCCGGTTCAGAACTTTGCCAACGGGCTGGTACAAATGAGAGAGTTTAAAATAGAAAGTGAGTCGCTGGTAGGTAAAAAACTGACATCACTGACACTGCCGCAACCGAGTATGATAGCTGCTGTTGTCCATCAGGGAGAGATAATCGAACCTGAAAAAGACTTCGTTTTAAGCGAAGGAGACAGCCTGCATATTGCCGTTCCTGCAGAGAATATGGACGAACTCGGCAAGATTTTTATACAAAAGAAACGTACAGCAAAAAGAGTGGTTATTTTTGGCGGAAGCCGTGTCGGCGTATTAACCGCTTCCGAGCTCCAAAAAAGAGGGGTAAAGGTAAAGATTATCGAGCAGGACCCTATTCGCTGTGACGAACTTGCCGCACAACTTGAAAATGTTGATATTCTCCATGGAGACGGAACGGACCGCACTTTCTTAACCGAACAGGGGGTATCTTCAGCCGATGCTTTTGTAGCTACCTCCGAAAATGAAGAAATCAACATACTGAGCGCACTTCTGGCAAAAACACTCGACGTTCCCCGTGTTATGGTGGTGGTCAATAAACCCGGATATATACCTTTAGCGGAAGCTATCGGAATCGATGTTGCCGCCGTACCGACCATACTGGCCGCCAATAAAATAATCCGCTTCGTGCTTCGCGGCGGCGTAATCTCAGCTTCTCTTATCGAAGCTCAAAAACTGGAAGCGATTGAATTTGTGACCGGCGCACAAGCTGTAATAGCCAATAAAAAAGTTACTGAATCCGGTTTTCCAAAAGAAACAAAGGTGGTGGCAATCGTCCACAATGAGACAATTTTTATTCCGCCCGAAGATAAAATTATTAAACCGGGCGACCATGTTGTTATAGTTACCCCGCCGGAGTTGGTACAAACAATAGAAAAACTCTTTAAGTAATATTTTTATGAGAATTAAAGCTATTCTGCATTACCTCGGTCTTATCATAGCCATAATAGGCGTTTTTATGATAATTCCCCTGTTATGGAGCCTTTTCCTCAAAGAATCACAGGCAGTATCAGCCTTTGCCATATCGATGGCTCTCAGTATAGTCATCGGGATGATACTCTGGAGGTTCACAAAGGTCAAAGAGAAAAACATCAGCCGCCGGGAAGCTGTTACGCTGGTTGCTGTCGGCTGGATATCCATTTCACTGTTCGGAGCCTTGCCTTATACACTCTGCGGTGCAATGCCTAATTTCCTCGATGCCTTTTTCGAATCGGTATCCGGTTTTACCACGACAGGTGCAACGATATTTACCAACATAGACATACAATATCGCGGGCTTCTGATATGGCGCTCACTAACACAATGGCTGGGCGGTATGGGTATTATCATGCTGTTCGTCGCCCTGCTGCCGCTTTTGGGAATCGGCGCCGCCAGGCTTGCCGAAGCGGAATGGACCGGCGGAAAGCAGGACGAACGACTCACTTCTCGTATGAGAGATACCGCCAAGGTATTGTGGATGATATATATGGTTATGACAATTTTGGAGTTTGTTCTGCTAAAAATTGCAGGGTTATCGTTTTTCGATTCCACAGTAGTAACACTCAGTACCATTCCCTCGGGAGGATTTGCCGCCTATAACCTCAGCATCGCCGCCTATAACAGCCTGCTGGTGGAAGGAATCGTGCTCTTTTTCATGATAGCTACCGGCGTTAACTTCGGGTTATATTATTTCCTGCTGTGGAAAAGACAACCCGGAAAGCTTTTAAGTAATCCCGAGTTCAGGTTTTACCTATTACTGCTCTTCGGAGCGGCTCTGCTTATTAATTTAGATCTTATAATAAATATGGGGATGTCCATAGGTGAAGCCGTAAGGTACGGTTCTTTTCAAACAGCGACAATAATGACCACTACCGGCTTTTGCACCGCCGACTTCAACACATGGCCCCCTCTTTCAAAAGCAGTAATACTGTTTTTAATGGTAACGGGAGCTTCGGCAGGTTCGACCAGCGGCGCTTTGAAAGTAGTTCGCGTTCTGGTGCTGGCAAAATACGCCTACCGGCAGATTAAAAACGCCTTTAACCCCAGCGCTGTGATACCTTTAAAGCTGGGGGGCAATATAGTCCCCGAGGGCATCGTTAACAAGACGGTCGGCATGGCAATAATCTATTTCTCGGTTGCCGTAACCGGTTTTTTGATAATGAGCGGGTTGGGGCTGGATACAGTCACGGCATTATCAGCCACTGCATCCGCCCTCGGTAATGTAGGCCCGGGATTAGGAGCCGTTGGACCCCTTGAAAACTATGCCTCTATTCCGGCTCTGGGGAAAGGCGTGCTGATTTTCTGCATGATAGCCGGACGTCTCGAATTTTTCACCATATTGATACTGTTCCTGCCCACTTTCTGGAGATGGAAATAGACCGGCTACCCGGCTGTCTTTCAGTAGTTTTTATACCCCCTGATATGCAGGATAAATACAATTTGTACCGAATATAATCTTTTCACTTCCCCCTTTTGATACTTAATGATGGTAATAAACTTCCCACGACCTTACGG
>DIKD01000087.1:9125-10882 GCA_002421585.1 Dehalococcoidia bacterium UBA5627 | reverse complement strand
GGTATTGAGTTCGGTAAGATAAAAACAGGGAAAAGCATCAAAAATAGCACATATTTTCACATTCTTCAATTTTAATTTATTACAAAATACCCGCATCAGTTGTAAATTTCGGATACAGGGTTTATAATACCCGCTTGATGGTTGGTAATAATGGTTGAAAAAGAAGAAATAGAATTTTCAAAGATACTGGTTCCGGTTGCCGGCACTACCGCCGATGAAGGGGCAATCGAGCTGGCATGCAAGCTCTCCAAAAGTAAAAAGGGTATGTGTGAGATTTACGCAATACATGTAATACCCGTGGAGCGCTCACTGCCGCTCGATGCCGAAGATACTACCAAAATAGATGCCGCCGAAAACATCCTTAACAGTATTGAATCGATCGGTCAGAAACAGGGATGCCCCATTGAGACAGAAATGATGCAGGCCAGAGATATCGGCCCCACTATAATAGAAGAAGCCAAAAAAAGAGCGGTTGATTTGATTTTAATGGGTATTTCCTATAAACAGCACTTCGGGCTGTTTTGCCTCGGCGACGTAATCCCGTACGTACTGGAAAACGCACCCTGCCGGGTTCTTATCGACCACCAGCTTCAGTCAAAATTATAAACAGGGTATATTATGAAAATAATTATCATGGGATGCGGACGTGTTGGTGCCCAACTGGCAATACTTCTGGATAAAGAAAACCACGAAGTCATTACTTTGGACTTAAATATTGATAGCTTCCGCAGACTGCCACCCGAATTCAAAGGGAACGCCTTACTGGGAAACGGGCTTGATGAGGATATTCTTAAAAAAGCCGGCATAGAAAAGGCCGATGCTTTCATCGCCGTAACCCAGGGCGATAACCGCAATATAATGGCGGCCCAAATCGCCAGGCATATTTTTAATGTCCCCAAAGTGATTTGCCGCATTTACGACCCGCTGAGGCGTGATTTATACAGCATGCTGGGATTGGAAGCGCTCAGCCCGACCACCATATTTGCCCAGATGCTGAAGGAAAAGCTGGAGAGTTAACGAGTAGATGTATATAATAATTGTCGGCGGCGGACGCCTCGGTTATTACCTTGCCAGGACCTTGCTGGACGAGCAACACGAGGTATTGATAATCGAAAAAGATGCTTCCACTGTCCAGTCCATAGTAAATGAGATGGGAAGCATCTGTATTAAGGGTGACGGGTGTGAAACATCGCTTTTAGCTGAAGCCGGAACCAATAGAGCCGATATCTTTATTTCGGTTACCGGTGACGATGAGGACAATCTTGTCGCCTGCCAGGTGGCAAAATACAAGTTCAATGTACCCCGTACAATTTCCCGCATTCGCAATCCAAAACATGAAGCACTCTTCAAGAAACTGGGGGTAGACGTAACGGTAAGCAGCACATCCATAATTCTTGAGCACATTAAACACGAGGTTCCTACCAACCCGTTGATGCACCTGTTATCGATTAAAGAAAAGGGCCTGGAAATAGTCGAGATAAAAATACAGCCGGGCTCGAAAACGGTCGGCAAAGCTATTAAGGATTTAACACTTCCGGCGGAAAGCATTCTGGCGCTCATAATCCACCCTGACACTAACCCCACTGTCCCATCTCCTGCCACCGTGCTCCAAGCCGAAGACCAGATAATTGCCGTTACCAGGCCTGATAATGAGGCTTTATTACGCTCGGCGCTAACCGGCAACTAGTACAATTATTTTTGCAGAGGATTGCGATTTAACTCCACCACACGAGTGATTGTCCCGTCATCCATCTGAA
>DIKD01000087.1:5245-9013 GCA_002421585.1 Dehalococcoidia bacterium UBA5627 | reverse complement strand
TATTTTCCGTATGCTGCCCGTAAAGGGCTTTAACGGCTCTTAATACTACCGGCTTTAATTGCGTGGCATCTTTAATCGGTTTTAACATACTTCACCTCCGGAGATTTGACTAAGGTAACCCGGTTCACTATATTGTGTGATAATTATTGCCATTTGGCTTTTCTCTTTATAAACTCCGGTACAAATGAAGTTGCATCATCTCAAGGAGGGCGATTAAATGTTAAAAAGAATTCCCCTTATTTTCATAGTAGCGATTATTTTGATTATTTTCAATCTTTTTTCTTTTACCGGGTGCGTAAACCAGCAGGAAATATTGATTACATTGGCAGACACCTCCGAAGATTCAGTAACCGAATACGTCTATGTGGGCGGCAGAGTCAATAATCCCGGCTTTTATCCCTTAAAAAGCACTGATTCTATCAAATCCCTGCTAAACGCAGCCGGAGGTATCGATAGTGATTCAGCGGAGCATCAAATAGAGCTGACAATAAACAACCTTAATAATACTTCTCAAAAGATAAATATCAACCGCGCCGAAGCCTGGCTGCTTCAAGCCCTGCCGGGAATCGGCGAAACCAGGGCAAATGCCATAATTCAGTACCGTTCAGATAACGACGGATTTAAAAATACCGATGAACTGTTAAAGGTGGATGGAATCGGAGAGAGTACCTTCGATCATATCAAGAGTTTGATTACGGTAAATGATTGAAAATACCGCCGGATAAGCTGCCCTCATTTAAAGGAAAATCTTTTTACACTGTTTGAAGGACTTTATCAGGTGATAAACAGATAAATAGAAGGAGTAGATTCATAAATGCAAAATAGTATGGAGCCAACATTTTAGATGATTCTGATCTGCCTGGGTATCAGCTGGATAGCCGGTATTGTCATCGGATTTAATTTCGAACTGCCGGCAGTACTTATATTGACGGGGCTATTACCCCTCCCCCTGCTGCTTTTTAAAAAATATCAAAAACAGATAATACTGGCGGCGCTCTGTATCGTATCCATTTTTTCCGCTTCCGTTTGGGCATATGACCACCTCCCCAAAAACGATTCAGCCTATATCAACTTTTTTAACGACCGGGAAGCGGTGACTGTCAGTGGGATGATCAGTGACGACCCGGATGTCAGGGATGGTAATACCAGACTTGTAATAAAATCTACCCTTGTTGAAACTGATGAAGGGCAATTTGAAGTAGAAGGCAAGGTGCTGGTTTTTGTCCCCGGATATCCCGCTTACAGTTACGGAGACGTATTAATGATAACGGGGGAACTGAAAACACCTCCCGTATTCGAGGATTTCGACTACGCCGCTTATCTTTCGCATGAAAATATCTACTCCACAATGCTCTATCCGCAAATTAAACTTACCGAAAGCGGACAGGGTTTTGCTCCTCTTGAATGGGTATATTCACTCAGGGCAGAGCTGTCGCAATCTCTTACAAGGGTTTTACCGGAACCGCAGGCATCTCTGGCTCAAGCGATGCTTTTAGGCATCCGCAGCAATATCCCCGATGATTTGAAGGAAGACTTCTCACTAACCGGAACCGCTCACCTGCTGGCTATATCCGGTCTGCATACCGCAATCGTGGCAGGCATTATGCTCGGTATCGGACTAGCCCTTTTCGGACGGCGGCACTACGCCTATATCTGGCTGGCGCTGGGTATTATATGGCTGTATGCCATCCTTACCGGATTGCAGGCGCCGGTCGTAAGAAGCGCCATTATGGCAAGCATCTTTCTGGCAGCCGAGCTGACAGGCCGCCAGAGAAACGCTATAACCGCGCTGGTCTTTGCCGCCGCTGTAATGACAGCCTGCGACCCGCAGGTTATTTACACTGCCTCCTTTCAGATGAGCTTTACGGCTATGTGCGGCTTGATTTTTATACTGCCGCCTCTGCAATCTTTCGGCAAAAAATTCGTAAATATGATTCCCGAAAGATTCCCGGCTATGTCGGCGCTGGTAAATTTTACTTATAACAGCCTGGCGGTAACACTGGCGGCACTGGCAGGGGTAATGCCGCTGATTGCCTACTATTTCGGTATTATCTCTATCGTAAGCCCGCTGGCGACACTTTTAATATTGCCGGTGCTTATCGGGATTATCATACTGGGAACTCTTACCGCAGCGACGGGGTTGTTTTTCTTTCCCTTATCACAGTTTTTCGGCTGGCTGTTATGGCTGGTCCTGTCCTATATGCTCGTAATCGTAGAGGGTTTTGCCGGACTCTCGATAGCATACGTCGATACCGGCAGCTTCAATGCAGTCTATGTGTGGATATATTATATCGGGCTGGCGGTAATAGTTTTGGCAGGCAGATACAAATTTTTTAACGCGACGGATGACGAAGAGGCAGAGTATGCCCGATTAAACAGTGTAAAAAATGACCCAAAAAGACAACCGGGGCAGAGTTTTTTAACGCGCCGTCCGACTAAAATTACTGCCGTCCTGATAATTACGGCAGCTGTTCTTGTTTTCAGCGCAATAAATACGGCCCCGGACGATAAGCTGCATGTTTCCTTTCTGGATATCGGGCAGGGTGATGCCGTTCTGATTCAAAAAGGGAATACTCAGGTGCTGGTCGACGGAGGTCCCGGCGGGCAGGCTTTAAATCTGGCTTTGAGTGAAAAAATGCCCTTCTGGGACAGAACAATCGAGCTGGTGGTTTTAACCCATCCCCACGACGACCACATTACCGGATTGGTGGATGTGCTGAAAAGATATAAAGTGGGACACATTTTAACTACCGAGTCCGAAAGCTACTTGCCGGTTTACGATGAGTGGCTGGCACTAATCGAAGAAAAAGATATCCCCTTTACCCTTGCAAAAACCGGGCATCAGATAGATGTTGACGGGGTAATCATCGATGTGCTCAATCCTCAAAACAAATACTTCGAGAAAACAGGAGCGGATATGGACTACAACGGCATAGTACTCAATGTGGCTTTCGGAGAAATCAGTTTTCTACTGACGGCAGATGTTGGCAAGTATACAGAGCTGGAACTTATTAAAGAGCGGTTGATACCGCAGGCTACCGTACTGAAAGTGGGTCATCACGGCTCAAGTTCATCCGCTTCAGCCGAATTCTTAAACGTCTGCAGACCGCAAATAGCTGTTATTTCCGTTGGAACGGATAACGACTACGGGCATCCCGACGAGGAAGTGATGGATAGATTAATCGAGATGGCGGGAGAGCAAAATATTTACCGCACTGACAGAAACGGAACGATAGAGTTTATCAGTGACGGAATACGTTTGTGGTTGACTTTCGAACACTGGTAAAAATCTTTAATTGCTGATAAAATGCAAAAATTATTGTATTAACGGAGTTCAAATGGAGTTTTTTGAGTTCTTTTTCAGCAGCATTATCGGCTATGTTAAGCCTGCTGCTTTTACCTTTTACGATAAGCACCGCATTGCTGTTTTTGTTTGCTACCATGCTCGGTATAACGGGAGCTATGCACACCCTGCAGATGATAGTCAGCGTAGAATTATTCGGTACCAGACATATCGGTAGTATTCTGGGAGTGGTACTCTTTTTCGGCACTTTCGGCGGAGCCCTCGGCCCGTTTTTTGCAGGCAGTATCTACGACTTTGCAGGTAGTTATATGCCGGCTTTTATAACCTGTTCATTTATCGGTGTTACGGTTTTTGTACTCTCGCTGGTACTGTCACACGTGGTAAAAGGCAGGAAATAATTAGAGCTGTTTTTCGGGACGTGCCAGCCCGTACTTGACCAGCAGTTTTCTGTCGCAGAGTATATC
>DIKD01000087.1:0-5216 GCA_002421585.1 Dehalococcoidia bacterium UBA5627 | reverse complement strand
AGCGATTCCACCAGTTCCAAATCGTGAGAAACGATTATTTTTGTCCATGAAAGGTGCTTTAAGAAATCGATAAAATCCCATTTTCCTTTCGGGTCGAGGCTTGATGACGGCTCATCGATTACCAGCAAATCGGGTGACATGGAAAGGACGGTGGCGATGGCAATGCGCTTTTTCTCCCCGATGCTCAAATGGTGGGGAGAACGCTTTTCAAATCCGGACATACCTACCAGTTCCAGCGCTTTTATAACCGCATTATGCACCTGCGCCTCATCATAACCCATATTGATGGGACCGAAGGCGACATCATCGAAAACGGTCGGTGAAAACAACTGGTCGTCGGGATTCTGGAATACCAGCCCCACCCGGCTGCGTACCTGCTTCAGGTTTTTATCATCTATCAACTGCCCCAGAAAAGAAACGTTTCCGTCACCCCTGATAATGCCGTTGAAATGCAGAATCAGGGTGGATTTACCGGCGCCGTTAGGCCCAACCAATGCCAGGGAATCCCCCTTATAAACGGTAAGGTTGATGTCTCTTAACGCCTGTTGCCCATCGGGATAGGTATAGGAAAGGTTTGATATGCGTAATAACTCTTCCATGAATTTTCTCTGTTTTAATATAGCAGGTTCAGCAAAGTGATTAAAGTAAGGCTCGTCCCCAAAGATATAACAAAATAGACATCCACGGGTTTGAAACAGAGGCGGTCGAGGGTACGGCTGTGCCCGTCGAAACCGCGCGCCACCATCGAAGCATATACCCGTTCGCCGCGTTCATAGCTTCTGATAAACAGCGTGCCTATCATATTGCCGACGGTTTTTATCTGCCATAAGCGTTTGCCGCCGCTGCCGAAGTTGCGGCTGTCACGCGCCTGCTTCATTCTCATCACTTCATCGGTAAGCACAAAGATGTAACGGTACATAAAAGACATAATCATCACCAGCACGCGTGGGATTTTCAGGCGCTCCAGCGCCTTGAGGATATTGGAAAAAGTGGTGGTCGAGGTCAAAAGAATCAGGAAAAGGATGGAAAGCCAGGCTTTCGCCATAACGCTGCCCAGTGTTTCCAATCCCTCATATGTAACGGAAAGATGCCATGAAAAGATATTAAAACTGAATGCCTCCACCCCCTCTTTAAAGAAAGGAATAAAGAGCGCCACCATCAGCACAAAGGGAACGATAACCAGGGAACGGAGGAAGATATAGGTAACAGGTACACGCGAAATGATAATCAGAATAGCGACCATCGTGAAATATAAGCCGTAAATAAGCCAGCTTGCGTGTGGTAGTAATACCACCAGCGCTATAAAAACAAGAGTAGCCACCAGCTTCGTGCGCGGGTCGAGCCGGTGAATCAAGCTATCCCTGTCGCTGTATTTATCCAGAAAACTGTGTTTCATAATATGTTACCTGTCAGGATTACGGTTTATACCCGTTCTTACCTCACCCCTTTGAATTCCCCTCTCCGTCCACAGAGAGGGGATACAATATCACTGCGACTAGCTCTCCCTCTCTGTTTACGGATAGGGAGACGGAGGGTGAGGTCGAGAATAATCTAATCCCCCACTTCCCAGGATGCTTCGTCCCGATAAATCGGGATTTCACAATGACAATTTATATTTTTACGCCGCAGCCTTTTTCTTTCTCGATTGCACCAGCCAGGCAATGCCGTAAGCTATTCCGAACATTAACAGGACGCCTATCCAGCCGGCAAAAATAGTGGCAAATGCCTCGTTTTCTATCCCCGGAAAGACATAATCGGCAATTATTTCAAAGGGAGAACCCTGTGCAACTTCAATAAATCCCTTGTCCTCGGCTACTTTCTCCAACCCGTCGGGAGAGGAGGAAGCCAGCGGAGATATGGTAGCGACGATTAAACAGAAACCAAGCGCCAGTAACCACCATTTTTTATAATTCATTTATTACTCCTCTATATCCTCTGAAGTTTCAACAGGTCAGACCTGGTAGCCATAACCAGGCTGACAACCGCTACGGTAATCAAACCTTCGCCGACGCCGATAATGGCATGAACTCCCGCCATTGCCGGTAAGACAACGGATAGCGGAGATGTGCCGGAAACTGCCAGTTCGATAGCGCAGGCAGTCGAAGCCAGAAGGACGGAAGCCCAGGATGCCGCAAAGCAGGATATCAGTTTGGAACGGTTGCTGTCGCCCAGTACGACGCTCAACCCTTTGTAGATATAATATGCGCTAAAGCCACCAACGATACCCATATTAAAGATGTTGGCTCCCAGCGCCAGGATACCGCCATCCTGAAAGATAAAACTCTGCCCTGTCAGCACTACCGCCATTATCAGCACTGCTGCCCAGGGTCCTAACAGGATAGCCACCAGCGCCGCTCCCAAGAAATGCCCCGAGGTCCCTCCGACTACCGGAAAATTCAGCATCTGCGCTGCAAAGATAAAAGCCGCCAGTATCCCCATCATCGGGATATGCTTTTCCCCCAGGTTCTTGTTGGCTAGCCTGACCGCATTGCCGATACCTCCGGCGGAGATTACGTATGTAGTCGCTACCGTTGCCGTGCTTAAAAACCCATCCGGAATGTGCATGGAACACCCTCCCCCATTGCTATCCATAGCATTTGCAATTTATTGCATCAGGTAATTAAAAAATTTTTACCGGCACTTTTTACAGGTACCGAATATTGCCAGGTGGTGAATATCGGCATCGAAGCCGTACTGCTTTAAAAGGGATTCTCTCAAGGGGGTGAAAATCGATTCTTCCATGTCGATAATCCCGCCGCACTTCTGGCAAACAAGGTGGTGATGATGTCCTTTTTTAATACTGTGATAACGTACCCGGCCGTCGCCGAAATCGGTTTCCGTCACCAGTTCCAGCTGTTTTAAGAGCTCAAGCGTACGGTAAACAGTGGAAATATTGACATTCGGGTATTGGAGACAAACCAAAGTGAATATCTCTTCGGCGCTGATATGGTCGTCGGCATTCTCGACTGCATCGAGAATCATTATGCGTTGAGGGGTTATACGATAACCCTGCGCGGTAAGTTTGCTGAGTATTTCACCTGTTTTAACCATTGCGAAAATTATAGCACTGCATAATCATAGATGCAAGGGATTGCAGTTGCATATTTTATTAGAGGGGGTTAAGACCTCACCTCCGGATTTATAAACCTCACCCTCCGGCTCCCTCGCCGTGGTTTTAACCTCACCCTCCGACTCCCTCTCCGCACGCAGAGAGGGAGAGAAAAAACATTCCCCCTTCTCTGATTTCGGAGAAGGGGGACAGGGGGATGAGGTTTTTATCTCTCCGTGAACGGAGAGGGGAATTAAAGGGGTGAGGTTTTATAAGTGAGGTTTATATCTTATCCCTGCTGTTCAGCATAATGGTAACCGGACCGTCGTTGTGGATTTCCACCTGCATATACTGCTGGAACCTGCCGGTGGCAACTTTAAGACCGCTGGATTCTGACTGTTTGACGAATTCGTTGAAAAGATGTTCCGCTTCATCGGGAGGCGCCGCACCGGTAAAACTTGGCCTTTTGCCCTTTTTGGTATCGGCAATTAAAGTGAACTGGCTGACCAGCAATAATTCGCCTTTGACATCGAGGACGGAGAGATTGAACTTGCCGCTTTCATCGGCAAAGATGCGCAAGCCGATGGTTTTTTGCACCAGATATTCGACATCTTTTACGCTGTCCCCTGCCGCCACACCGACGAATACACATAGACCGCCGCCGATTCTGCCGACTTCTTCGCCGGAGACAGATACGCTTGCCGATGTTACCCGCTGGATTAAGGCTTTCATTGGATTATTTCTTTCTTGACGATAAGTTATTAAAATTCGCTACATTGGATTCACTTTTAGATTTATAATATTTTAAAATAGAGGTGAAGGCAGCAATAAATTGAAGCATTCCTGGTTGAATGAAACTAGCCAATTCTTCAACAGAATACTCTGGAGTATCGCCACCAAGGAACATGCAGTTTTTACCATCTGATGAATGTTTCCATCTCCTTTCCCGTTTATAAACGATTCCTAAACCTTTAATAGTAGGTGGTTGCTCATGAACCCAGTCATTTCTATATTTAAGTACCTTTCCCCAATCTTCTGATTTTGATAGATTAATTATTGCTTCTGTGAACGGATAGCCTTCGCCTTTACTGCAAAGATAGCGACCAACAACAATCTGTTGACTGCTTTTCTCGTTCCCTTGATGACCTTTAATCCTAAATGACTTCAGTTCTTCGTCAGGAATATCAAGCATCATGATAATTCCGTTTGCCAAATGTTCTCCAGCGGAATATAGCCTTAAAATCGCATCATCTGCATAAAAACGACCAAATAAAGCGGCAGCATCTTCATTTGGTGGATCTTTCTTTTTCAAGTACCATATATTATGAGCAAAGATTTCGCGCAATGCATAATGTGCTCCCCAGAGAGCTTCATATGATTCACGAAAACATTGAGATGCAACCGGAAACCAACTATCATATGTCTTTCCATGCGTCGTAGATATGGATAAAAAATCTGGGGTCGGTATCTGATAGACCAATTCTCCTAACTCTGTTAAATCAGGCAACATCTGTCCGTATAACTCCCAATCAGAATCATCAATCATTCCTCTGCTCACAATTTCCTACTCCACCGGCCAACTGGGGATAATTTCATCGATTTCTGCCATCAAGCGTATGGTTTCTTTTAAAGCGACCACTATTTTTTGATAGTGGACGCGCTCATCATAGCTCAAAGTCCTGCCCTTGCGGTCTTTCAGCCACTTGTGGCAGACCTGATAACCGCCGATGTGGAAATCCCACACTTCCGGCAGCACTCCCTCGAAATACTGGGCTTTATTTATATAAACGCGCTGGTTTTTATCGTCATACGCTACTTTTTCGACTTTATGAGAGCCATCGATAGGATATTTGGTTATAGGCGTATTCAATATCGGCGCTTCCATCAGGTGCAGAGATACCAGTTCCGCTCCTTTTTCCGCTAAAGCCTTGAAAAGCCGCTTGTCGGAAGTCAGCGGCAGGCGCGGAAAGTCTATTTTCAGGAATTCGGCATAGCGGGTGCGGTAGGTCGGTGAATGGAAGACTGCATAAGCGTAGTTGAAGATGTCTTCGGGGGTAAAGACCTCTTTGACCTCACCCTCCGGCTCCCTCTCCGCACGCAGAGAGGGAGGGTTAGCCCCGGCGACTTCGTTTTCCCCTCTCTGTGGACGGAGAGGGGAATTAAAGGG
>DIKD01000073.1 GCA_002421585.1 Dehalococcoidia bacterium UBA5627 | reverse complement strand
CCGAATACCCACATCCGCCTGACGGATGAGACGAAAAACGGCATAATGGTAGTGATTAAATAGAATACAAAAGCGACACTCAATAACGTTTGCGGCACATTATAAACATATTCAATGTGAAAACTGTTGATTTGCGGTGTTACCTCGTAATACATTAAACAGAAAGCGTAAACAGCGGAGAGCAGGCAGTCTGTAATCAGTAAACCGGTAAGGATTTGCTTGCGGCGCTTTACTTCTTCCATAAACCGAACCGACAAAGGTACCATAACAGGCCAGATTACCAGAGCCGTAACCAGAAAGATATATGTGGCGGCATCCTGCAATACCGGATACTTGGCGGAACCGAGTTTAACCCAGAGCACTCCCTCCGCAATTTGCTGAAACCCGAAGAAAAACGGGATGACGGCAAAAAGCCTTTGCGAGGGTTTTATAACTTTGGTCTGCGCCCCCCACCCCGACAGCGGATATTATCACCCCACCGGCAAAGCTGGCTCCGGCTGAAAAACACATGTACGCCTCCCTTTTAGCGGGGTAAAGTATTTCTGAGGATGATTATAATATCGTAGTGATGAGATGTCTATAGTCGTGCTTGACCGGCAGTGATATACTGTAAGTTACTCTAAATAAGGCAGAAGCTGACTGATGGTAAAAAGAAAAAGTACCCTTTTATGTATCATTTTGTTGATATTGACTGCTTTTACAGGTACGAACATATGTCTTGCCAATGCCGCAGAACCCCCCTCGATAATCATCATAGTTCCGAATGCCCCCCAAAACCTTGAGATAAGTATCGACAATATACAAGCCGGTAGAACGGAGAAGGCTTTTGAGAGTTATTTTTCTTTCTATTCCTACTCTTTTCAGTCTGTGGAATATACTTTAACATTCACCAGCGGGAGCGATGTCTTCGAAATTACGCTCGATAATCCGCTCAAGGAGTATAACAACATCTATACACTGGACATTGATAAGCGGGTACTTACGGAGGGGGAATCACCGTCACGGGATATTTTACTGGTGACGATAAGAATAGCCTTAACGCTACTGCTGGAAGCTTTAGTGTTTTTCCTTTTCGGATACCGGCAAATGATTTCCTGGATTATTTTCCTGACAGTTAACCTGGTTACCCAGGGAGTATTGTTTATCTGGCTAAACAGTCTTTATACAAGCCCCTTGAGCGGGGATTTCTATATCATACTTACCATGATATTTGCTGAAATACTGATATTTATCGTTGAAATGACGGTGTTTTTAATCTTTATAAAAGAGCACCGTCGGCTGCGGACGGCAGGATATGTTCTTGTAGCGAATTTATTAAGCCTGATTTTAGGCGGTTATCTGATTACGGCTCTACCAATATAGTGGTAAAATAGTGTTTTCCGGTAATCATGGCTGACATTCTCAGATATATCTCGCGTGGAGGCAGAAAATGGCTGATAATTTTAAACGTGTTAAGGTCCCAAAAGCTATAGCTAGAATGCTGTATGGTGACGAAATTGTATATGGCAGCGTAAAACAATCAAGGTGGAAAAGGCTTTTTACTCCCGACAGCATTTTTGTCACCAATTACCGCATTATTCTATACTCGCCCCAGGCGTTGGGATTTCGCAAGACTGTTGAGGATTACAGATATAGGGACATGGCTAATTTCAAAACGGAAAGGGGCATTTTTTTCACCACCATCACGATTACCCAGAGATTTATGAGTAACGACCTGATTATCGACAGTCTGCCGAAAGGTAAAACCGACCGTATGGCCGGAGTTATTCATGAAGGTATCCGGAGGATGGGGAGTTCCGGGCGACCGGATATGGCAGATGATCCGCCCGCTATCGAGACAGATAACAACGACCCGTTAAACGTGCTCAAGCTCCGTTACGCCCGTGGAGAAATCGACCAGCAACAGTATGAGGAGATGAAAAGGACACTGGAGTAAGGAAAAAAATCTCTAGCCCAAAAGCAGCAGACTGAATGCCATAATCGCCATACCAACTACCACACCGATAATAACCAGGTGCTCCCTGCCATACTTGTGTGCCATCGGCAGGATTTCATCCAGGCTGATATAGACCATAATTCCGGCTACAAATGCCAGCGTCATCGAGAGGATATCCGGCGTAAGAAACGGCATCAACACCAAAAAGCCCAAAAGTGCCCCCACCGGTTCCGCCAACCCCGATAAAAAAGAATAACCAAAAGCCTTTTTACGGCTGCCGGTCGAATAGAGAATAGGTACAGAAACGGCGATACCCTCGGGGATATTATGCAGGGCTACAGCAACGGCAATCATAATACCCAGCGAAATATCCCCCGTAGCAGCTGCCGAAAAGGTAATAAGCCCCTCTGGGAAGTTGTGAATGGCAATACCCAGTGCAATAAATATCCCTCCCCTCTTTAATGCCGACATCGACGGGGCTTTCTTCTTTTTATTCCCCAGCAGATCGAAACTGTGGTCTTCGGCATGTTCTTCTTCATATGAATGTGGTACCAGTATGTCTATAAGAGCAAAGAAAGCTATTCCGACAAAGAAGGCGATATTGGCTTTCAACAGACCTACATCATCGATGGCAGTCCCCAGTAGTTCGGTAAAGGAGATATAAACCATAACACCGGCAGAAATACCCAGTAAGAAGGAGAGATAAGAGGTATTAGGTTTGCGTATAAACAAAGCAATCAGGCTGCCGATACCGGTTGAAAGGCCGGCAAGGGTAGTAAGTAGCAGCGCGAACCCGATGTTGATATCCATAATAAGCAATGATAATTTTTTTATTTTAATATAGCAGATTTTCGAACAACGGGTACAGTAATTTCCGGATATTGGCATTTTAATCCGCTGATAAGAAATCCGGATGTCGGCAAATGCCATCTGACGTTTATAACAGCAATATACCGGATAGCTGGCATTACACATTTCAAAATGTATAT
>DIKD01000010.1:12898-26353 GCA_002421585.1 Dehalococcoidia bacterium UBA5627 | reverse complement strand
CATCGAAAAAGAGCTGTCAGCAGAAGAAGCAGAACTAAAAAGCCACCAACAATGGTTACAAAACAGAGTCGGCAATCTGGAACAGGCAATCGAAGATGCCAAAGAGGCAGGTGATAAGCTCATTAAGCAAAGGGAATTACTGGATGATGTAGAGAAAAGACTGGAATCCGCAAACTATGCAGTAGAGGAACAAAAAGAATTAAAGGCATTGGATGAAAAGATTGAGGCGCTAAAGTATAATGCGGATGAGCATCGTCAATCTTCTAAAAGACTCGCCGAACTACAGGAATTCGATGGTAAAAAACGCCGGCTGGAAGAGGCGGAAAGACTTTTATCAACTGAAAAAGAGGCCTTATCCAAATCCATAACAGCCTCAAAGGAGCTTCAGAAACAGGTTGATAATGATAGCGACGGAAAGAAGGCAATAGAAATAGAACTTGAAGCCATGCCGCAACTGGAAGTCGAATCAGAACGGACAGAGAACGCATTGCAGATGGTCTCCGCACAACAGAAAGAGGCGCAGGAAGCAAGCGGCAGTTTGAAAGCCCGTTTGCAACACCTTCAAAGCCAGGAAAAGAAGAAGAACGAGAAAGAAGCACAATTAACTGCCATTTCTAAGGAAGCTACTATATACAGCGAACTTGCAAAGGCATTCGGTAAGAAAGGTATCCAGATGATGTTAATCGAAACCGCCCTGCCGGATATCGAAAACGAAGCCAACGAGTTACTGGGACGAATGACCGATAACCGCATGCATGTCAAATTCGATACACAAAAACCGACCAAGAAGGGCGAGGTCCAGGAAACACTGGAGATTGTCATTTCCGACGAACTGGGAAACAGGCCTTATGAAACCTATAGCGGCGGTGAAGCCTTTCGTATCGATTTTGCCATCCGCATCGCCCTATCCAAATTGCTGGCAAAGCGAGCAGGTGCTCCGCTGCCCACTTTGATTATTGATGAGGGATTCGGTACGCTGGATAATACCGGCATCGAAAAAATAAAGGAAGCCATTAATTCAATCAGAAACGATTTTGAAAAAATTATCGTGATTACTCATATTGACGAGCTAAAGGATGCTTTCCCCAGCCGCATCAACGTCACCAAGACGCCTGACGGCTCGATTATAGAGTTGAATTAATTTTATAACCGCGGATTGTCTGATATATTTTTCACCGAGAGATAATTTGTAAAAACGTTTATATCATTAGGATTAAAATCTAATGCACATTGGAAATACCTCGATGCTTCTTTATATTCACCTAATGAAGCATAAGCTTCACCTAAGCAATTAAAATTCTCCCAAGTTTCACAACCGTATAAAATAGCTGTATTGCAATCTAATATTGCGTCTTTAAAATTGCCCAGTGTATATTGGATAAGCCCTCTGTTTGAATAATAAACAGCTTCGGGAGTTTCATCGTCATCCTGACTTAATTCAATAGCATTGTTAATGTCTAGCAGTGCTTCCTCAAGCATGTCAATTGCCCAATAAGATAAAGCCCTGTTGTTGTATGCAGGAGATAACTGAGCATCAAGCTCTATGGCCTTATTAAAATCAGCGATAGACTTATCGTATTCCTGAATACTACTATAAGCAATCCCGCGCAAGTCATAAATATATGCATTATCTGATTCTGACTCGATAGCTTTCGTCAAAGCATTTATAGCTAAATTGTAATCGCACTCGTTCAGGAAATGCAGACCTAGCTTCGTATTAATATCACCATTATTATTCATAATACATTCATTATACACGATGATTCCTAATATATTTGTTGGTACAGTTTCACATGAGTGGAATATGAACCGTAATAATATCGTAGATTTTATGTTATACTAGTACCAAAATTGTTCTATATGAATTCGGGAGGTCTTAATGGCGATTTTATTTACTGAAAAGTATGTTGAGTTAATACAATATGCACGTGAATTGAATAGGAATGATAAAATAGTCGGCGATATCTATTTCCATCCGCAGGAAAGCAGTAATAAGATTATAGTAAAGACTATAGATCTTGCTAAAGAAAATCCTCTTTGTGATGTCAATAATAAACCTTCTGGAGGAGGCGAAGAACATTGGCTCGAAGCTTATATTATTAATAGGTCAAAGAAAAACAACTGGGAATTTAGTGTCTCAGGTAAACCATACAGATTTTTATCATCACAATTAAGATTCCGCCAAAGTCCCCTTCTTAAAATTCGTGGGAAATTCCATGTAATTACTGATGTGTTATTTTATGATTACTTTGATAAGAATTTAGTAATTTGGGAGTTAAAGAAAAATAGAGATATTCCTACAGCTGTAGAAGAGCTAAATTGTTATGTAAGCGAACTTAAAAGGCTTTTTCTAAAAGACGAAGGAGAAAATGCATTGAAGGCTTTCGGCTTACCATTAATAAATAATGTAGTCGGGTATGTTGTATGTCCACAAAAAGGCAATAACACAACTAACACAGGGAATTTTGGATTATGTGAGTTTTCCTGCCAATATCCTATCATACTAAACGGAGAGCTAACAAAACCTTGGGATAAATATAAAGAATTAAAAAAAGAAAAAAGGGAATTGATTATAGACTTTAATTTGAAGTGAGAACCAAAGTAATGATGAAACTTATCATTCATCGGGGTACAAAGGAAATCGGGGGCAGTTGTGTAGAGTTACAGTCCGAAAAAGCACGAATCATTATTGACATTGGGATGCCGCTAGTCAATGACCGAAATGAACGCTTTGATAATAAGATAATAGAAGGGAAAAGTATTTCCGAACTAACAGAAAATCGCACCTTGCCAAAAATCAACGGTTTATACGCTGGAGAACAAAAGGAAATTGATGCCGTTCTTATATCTCATCCCCATCAGGATCACTATGGTTTACTCAAATACATAAATCAAGAAATCCCTGTTTATCTGAGTAAAGGTGCATTTGCGCTGATACAAGCATCCGATATTTTCATTCCTGTAAAAACAAACCTGCAAAATGTAACCACATTTGAAAATAAAGAGCCATATACTATTGGCGACATCAAAATTACTCCACGATTGGTTGACCATTCAGGCTTTGACGCGGTAGCTTTTACAATTGAGTGTGAAGGTAAGAAGTTGATTTACTCTGGGGATTTTCGTGGCCACGGTCGAAAGAGCGTTTTACTCGATATATTATGTAAATATCCGGAGAAGGCTGTGGATTATCTTTTACTCGAAGGCTCGATGCTTGGCAGGAATAAATGTCTATTCGCTAGCGAAGAAGCTGTTGAAGATGAAATGGCCCGTATTTTTAAGAATAAGAGTAACATAGCCTTTGTGTTTTGTTCCTCTCAGAATATCGACAGGATAGTTTCTATTTACCGAGCGGCAAAACGCAATGGACAAATAACTGTAATAGACCTCTATACCGCTTATATATTAGACAGTGTGAAACACATTTCGAAACGTTTACCTCAATATTGGTGGGACGACATTAAGGTTATATTTTTCCCTCATCACCTGATGGGTTTGCTGCAAAATGGATTGGATATCTTTTTGGATGTAATGGCGGACCATGAAATTACAATGGATAACATAAACAGGAATAAGAAAAACTTTGTGATGATAACAAAGGATAATAACTTATTCCCTAAACTTCTTAATTGCCTCGACGATTGTAATGGAGTGCAAGCTATCTATTCACAATGGGAAGGCTACCTTGAAAATAACAACCTACAGGATACGCTGAAACAAAAAGGAATTACTTTGGAGAAGATTCATACCAGCGGTCATGCACCGGAACAAGATCTTCAACGTCTTGTAGATGGCTTCAAACCGAAATATATAATTCCAATTCACACATTCTATCCGAAAGATTATCAATTACTTTTCCCTGATGACAATATCCACTTGCTGAATGATGGAGAAGAGTTTTTCTTATAAGGAGAAAGCCATGCAAAAATATTGTACTTTGGGGGCCTATCTGGTAAAACAGTGCGAATTATCAGTATCCTTGACCTTTGAACAGGTTGAGAATATTCTTGGATTTTCACTGCCCCAATCAGCATATGTACATCGAGCATGGTGGGCAAATTCTTTATCTCATCCGCAGGCTAAATCGTGGCTTAATGCAGGCTGGAAAATAAAGGATGTCGATTTGAAAACACAAATGGTCAATTTTATACGTCCGCTGATTTTGTATGTTGATAAAGCTTCCGACAACAAAGATTTCCCAACTCTAATACTAACAACTGATAAAGACGGAATGGTTATTATTCTTAATGGAGCAGTAGCATCTGCGACTATAACATGCTCATGGAGACAAATAGTTCAAACCCTAATAGATGTAAATCCTCACATATTCGGAGATATCTCGTACCAACCTGACCATCATATTTTCCCTGAAATGCTTGCCGAATTAGGATATTCAATAATAAATTGGGAAACTAGCGAGTCTTGGCCACCTCCAAAATAGACAACTGATATAAGACTATAATCCCAAATCGTCCGCAACACCCTGCATAGCCTTTAACCCCAGTTCGAT
Source organism: Dehalococcoidia bacterium UBA5627 (assembly GCA_002421585.1). Taxonomy (GTDB): domain Bacteria; phylum Chloroflexota; class Dehalococcoidia; order Dehalococcoidales; family UBA5627; genus UBA5627. The sequence goes on along the minus strand of DIKD01000010.1, from coordinate 21,843 downwards.
AAACTCATTCAATTCAAGCTCCAGTTCACTGCACGAGGCAATCTGTTCCCTATTCGCTCCGGCGGCAAAACACTTTTCCTTAAACCTTTTGGCAACAGATTTTACCTCAACGTAGGCGAGTTTCTTTTCGGGGTGTACCAGTGCCGCCGCGGTTATCAGCCCGGTTAACGGGTCGGCGCAATAGAGTGCTTTATCAAAATTGTTTTCGCGTTTTTCGCCCAGCATTTCGTTGTGGCATAAAATTGCGTGCGCAATTGATTCATTTGCCCCGGCTTCTCTTGCCATATCAGCGCTAACCTTTCCGTGTAAAGTCATGTCATCGCCGACAACGTCGAGGTCGATATCATGTAAAAGGCCGGCAAGTCCCCACTCATCCTCATCCTCACTCAAACGCTTTGCCAGTGCCCGCATGATGGCTTCGGTGGCTATCATATGCTTAATCAGATTTTGATTCTTGATGTTGGCTTTCACTGTCTCCAGCGCTACTTGTCTATCCATTGTCATTACTCCAATATTATTTAATTACAGTAATTATATCTTCCCTAGCATTCTATTTCGTTAGTTCCCTCTCTGCATGCGGAGAGGGGTTAGGGGTGAGGTTGAAAGTATAATCGTATCAAATCTCCTCTGACTCCCCTTTCCCAAAGCGGAGAAATTGCTCTCGCTCTATGCGCATACCGATAAATCGGGGTTCGCAAAGACAGCTTTGTCCGACGCCGTTATGGTTCGACAGGCTCACCACGAACGGCTTTAATTATGCTTTCAAACCGATTCTTTTTTTAAAATCCGTTCATCCTTGCCTGTCGAAGGATATGCCTTTAAAGAAACATCTCTTCGCTACTCTCAGGATGACAACCCCACCCCAGACGCCGAATCCCGGCATGTCGGGATTCGGGATGACAGCTATTTTTATGTAAACAATACCTTTTTTAGATATTCTCCGGTAGCGGATTTCTTATTGGCAACTATATCCTCGGGTGTTCCCACAGCCACAATCCGTCCGCCCTTGTCCCCCGCCCCCGGTCCCAGGTCGATAATCCAATCGGCATTCTTTATAACATCCAGGTTGTGCTCGATAATCACCACTGTATTTCCGGCATCCGCCAGCCTTTGCAAGACTTTTAATAAAGAAGCCACATCCTCAAATGATAGCCCGGTAGTAGGTTCGTCAAGAATATACAGCGTTTTGCCGGTCGCTCTCTTGGATAACTCCGTCGCCAGTTTAATTCTCTGAGCTTCGCCGCCGGATAAGGTGGTCGCCGGTTGCCCGAGGTGAATATATCCCAACCCGACATCATTCAAAGTCTTCAATTTATTTTTTACAGACGGAAAATGTTCGAAGTAGTTAAGAGCCTGCTCAACAGTCATATCCAACACTTCAGCAATATTCTTGCCCTTAAAGTGGATTTCCAATACTTCACGGTCATAGCGTTTTCCCTTGCATACTTCACAGGGAACAGTAACATCAGGCAAAAACTGCATTTCAATTTGTATAAATCCGTCTCCCCGACAAGCCTCGCACCTTCCGCCTTTTACGTTGAATGAAAACCTGCCGGCTTTATACCCCCGCAGGCGCGCTTCCGGCGATGTGGCAAATAACTCCCGTACATAAGTAAACAATCCCGTATACGTAGCAGGATTGCTGCGGGGAGTGCGTCCTATAGGAGACTGATCGATATTTATAACTTTATCGATGTTCTCTATACCCTCGATATTGTCAACTTCTCCCGGATTTTCTCGGGCTCTGTATAGAACCTGTGCCAGTTTTTTATGTAAAATGTCACTGATTAAAGTGCTCTTTCCACTACCGGAAACCCCGGTAATACATACCATCTTGCCCAGTGGGATAGTAACGTCAATATTTTTAAGGTTGTTCTGTCTTGCGCCTTTAATGGTAATATCTATTCCGTTGCCGGTACGCCTTTTTTCAGGCAGAGGAATGGACCTGCGGCGGGAAAGATATTGCCCGGTTGACGAGCTTTCAGAGGCTAGAATATCATCAAGTGAGCCGCTGGCAACGACATATCCTCCGTGGTCACCTGCGCCCGGACCCATATCGATAATATGGTCCGCGGCACGCATCATAGCTTCATCGTGTTCCACAACAATGAGTGTATTACCTAAATCCTTCAATTCTTTAAGAGTTCGAATCAGGCGGAAATCATCAGCGGGATGCAAGCCGATAGTCGGCTCGTCACAAATATAGAGCACTCCCATCAACCCACTTCCTATTTGTGTCGCCAATCTTATTCTCTGCCCCTCCCCACCCGAAAGTGTACCCGCTGTACGATTAAGTGAAAGATAATCCAGCCCTACGTTCTCCAAAAAACCCAGTCTTGCCCCGATTTCCTTCAGAATTTCGCGTGCAATCTTCTTTTCACGCTGATTAAAAACCGTTGATTTGCTTCCCAGCTTTTTAATCCATCCCGAAGCCTGCACCACAGACATAGAGGTTATATCATCGATGTTTTTATCACCGATGGTAACCGCCAGCACTTCCGGCTTTAATCTCTTCCCACCGCAGACAACACAAGCCCTCGCTACCATGTAACGCTCTATATACGAACGTGAGGCTTCGGATTCCGTATCGTGATATAATCTCTCCATTCGGGGAATAACGCCCTCAAAACCGTCTGTGTACTCGCGTTCGTTGCCGCGCCTGTCACGATATTTATAGCGAAAATCACTTTCCCCGTATAATATTAAATTAACTTGTTCGGGTGTCAGTTCCTTTATCGGGGTATTCATATCGAAACCGTGCCGCCGTGCCATTTCGCGTACCGAATAAAGATACCAGTTCTGCCACTGATAGGGATGAATCGCCCCTGCTTCGAGTGACAGATTTTTATCCGGCATAACAAGATCAGGATCGATTTCCAGCCTGATACCCAAACCGGTGCAATTCGGGCAGGCACCATGAGGACTATTGAAACTGAAAGTTCTCGGTGCGATTTCTCCCAGGCTGATGCCGCATTGAACACAAGCAAAATGCTCCGAAAAGAGCAGTTCTTCGCCATCGATAACCGATATGAGAACGACTCCGCCTCCCAGCTTTAATGCCGTTTCAACCGAATCGGCAATGCGGCTCTGGCTGTCGCTCTGTCCGATTACCAGCCGGTCGATTACCGCCTCTATGGTATGTTTCTTTTGTTTATCCAGTTGAAAATCGTCTGAAAGGTCGTGCATTTCCTTGTCCACACGCACGCGCGCATAGCCGGCTTTACGAAGGTCGTTAAAAACCTGCTGATATTCACCCTTGCGGCTTTTTACCAGTGGAGCCAGTATCATAATGCGGGAATCCTGCGGTAACGATTTAACCGAATCCACAATTTGCTCAACCGTTTGCACTGTGATTTCACGCCCGCAGTTTGGGCAGTGCGGATGGCCGGTGCGTGCAAACAGCAGCCTTAAGTAATCGTAAATCTCCGTTACTGTGCCAACCGTTGAACGCGGGTTGCGACTGGCCCCTTTTTGGTCTATTGATATTGCAGGGCTTAATCCTTCGATATAATCGACATCCGGCTTTTCCATTCTGCCAAGAAACTGGCGCGCATACGCCGAGAGCGATTCCATATAGCGGCGCTGTCCTTCGGCGTATATGGTATCGAACGCCAGAGAGCTTTTACCGGAGCCGGAAACGCCGGTAATCACCACCAGCTTATCGCGCGGAATGGTGATATCAATATTTTTGAGATTATGTTCGCGGGCACCCTTGATGAATATCGAGTCTAAAGGCATTTTTTCTCCTGTTCATATCATTTTATCATTAGCACATAACACTAACAAGCGAACGAAAGGGTAGTTTTTACTATTTCGTTTATAATATAATCCCACCGGAAATATTTTTAGTAAATTATTTATTTAATGATATTTGCCGGAAACTGTCCACTGAACCTCACAATGACTATATGTTTATGATTTTTACTTGCCACAACCTTTCTGTCTTGATAATATCTATGTAAGATATTAAAGTGCGATTCTTTACCTACCGCCATATTTAATGAAGGAGTACTATTTAATGAATAAGCTATACGATGTGATAATTGTAGGAGGCGGTCCCGCGGGCCTGACTGCCGCTCTCTATACTTCAAGAAATAAACATTCCACCCTGCTGATAGAAAAAGGTCTTATCGGCGGCAATATAAACGAAGCGGAAAAAGTAGATAACTATCCCGGTTTTCCCAAAGGTATCGGCGGAATGGAACTGACCGCACTAATGCACGAACAAGCCTTGCTTTACGGAACCGAGGTTGTAAATGATGAAGCTATACATATAAATACTGAAGATAATATAAGAACCGTAAATACAACACAGGGAGATTTTTCAGCTAAAGCCCTGATTATTACCGGCGGCTCCGAAAGGCAGAAATTAAATGTTCCCGGTGAAAAGGAATTCAGCGGAAAGGGCGTTTCCTACTGTGCCACCTGCGACGGACCTTTCTTTCGGGATAAGAGGGTGGCGGTTGTGGGGGGAGGCAACGCCGCATTATATGAAGCATTGCACATTGCCAAATTTGCCTCAAAGGTCAGCATTATTCACCGCAGAGACCAGTTAAGAGCAACACCGGTTGTACAGGATAAAGTCTTTGCCGAGCCGAAAATTGAGGTTATATGGAATAGTGTTGTCAAAGAAGTACAGGGAGAAATCTTTGTCAATAAACTGAAACTTGCCGATGTAAAAAGCAATAAGGAATCATTTTTAGAAATAGACGGCGTTTTTGTAGCCATAGGTCTGGTACCCAATACCTCGTACCTGAAAGATATCGTTCCGTTAAATAATAAGGGTTATATAATTGTTAATAACAAGATGGAAACAGGCGTGCCGGGCATTTTTGCGGCCGGTGACATTCGTGAAAACTCTATCCGACAGGTGATTGCTGCTGCCGGAGACGGAGCGGTAGCTGCAATATCTGCCGCTAATTTTATTGAAAATCAGGTTTAATCCGACATCATAATGCAGTATAATGTCTATGAGTATTTTTGTTAAAGGATGTTGACGAATGAATGTTGTCTTTTTGAAAAACGTGCCCAATGTCGCTAAAGCAGGAGATATTAAAAACGTTCCCGACGGTTACGCCAGAAATTATCTTATACCCAATAAACTGGCAACACCCGCTACCGCAAACATAAAAGCCCAACTCGAAGCCCAGTCTAAAGCACAGGAAAAGAAACATGCGCAAATGGAAGCCAAGCATCGGCAGACAGCAGAACAAATTGAAAAATTAAATCTGGTTATTAAAGCTAAAACAGGTTCTAAAAACCGCCTTTTCGGTTCCATTACCAGCGCTGATATCGCTAAAGAACTGGAAAACAGCGCCGGGCTCGTTGTAGATAAACGTAAAATAGAACTGCCGGAGCCTATTCGTGAACTTGGTGTTTTCGAGGTCAGTGTAAAATTGTATAAAGATATCAATGCCAAATTAAAGGTTACTGTTAAAAGCCTGGAGGAAAACTGAATTGTCGGGTGAACGTTTACCACCACATGATATAGATGCCGAAGAAGCAGTTAACGGTTCGTTGTTAATCGACGGTCGTTCTATTCACGAAATTGTTGTTTTTTTACAGCCCAAGGATTTTTATTCCGAACAAAACAGATCGATATACCAGGCATGCCTTTCATTATACCAACGAGATGAAGCCATCAACCAGATAACGGTTGCTCAGGAGCTTGAACGCGAAGGCAAACTGGAAAAATGCGGTGGGGCAGCCTATCTCAGCCACCTTATTTCAATCGTTCCCACTTCTCTTGACATTGAATACTATGCCCGTATTGTTTACAGGCTTTCAATAATGCGACAGCTGATTGCGGCTGCCGATAAGATATCTGAAATAGGATATGATGCCGATCCGGATGTAAGTGCCGCTCTCAATAAAGCGGAGGATACGCTGTTTCATCTGAGGCATGAGCATTCCCTTGACTTTGTTCATATTAAAAACGTTCTCGATGGCTACTTCGAGGCGCCTCCTCCACCCGGGACAGCCGGTTTTCAGGCAATTCCACAGGTCTTTACCGGCTTGCACGGACTTGATGATTTGCTTGGAGGGTTCAAACGTTCAGAACTAATCGTACTGGCTGCTCGTCCCAGTATCGGTAAAACCAGTTTGGCACTTAATATTGCGCGCAACGCTGCCGTCGACCAGGGTGCCTGTGTGGCAATTTTCAGTCTTGAAATGTTTAGAGAATCTCTGGCACAAAGATTGCTTTCAAGCGAGACGGGAATCAACTCTAAACGACTTAGACTTGGACAGAATACCGAAGAAGAAGAAATCAGGGTGATGGAGGCAATCGGCGTATTATCCGAGGCTACTATATTTATAGATGATTCACCTCAACTGCGCATGATGGAAATGCGAAGCAAAGCCCGCCGCCTTAATTTTGAACGTAATATCGACTTAATTATTGTCGATTACCTGCAGCTTTTGCAGGGGGATACTCGCAATGATAACCGTGTACAGGAAATCGGTTATATTTCCCGTTCGCTTAAAGCCCTTGCACGCGAATTGAATGTACCTGTTCTGGCAGTATCTCAATTAAGTCGTGCCATTGAAAAAAGAGAGAAGCATGAACCATTACTATCCGATTTAAGAGATAGCGGCAGCATCGAACAGGATGCAGATATGGTGATATTCATTAATAGAGAAGAGGTTTACTATCGCACTGAGGACGATTGGAGAGCCGACCACCCGGATGAAGAGTATCCGCGAGGGGTTGCTGATATTATTGTTGCCAAGAACAGAAACGGCCCCATCGACAAGGTCAAAGTACGTTTTATTGACAGGCTGACAAAATTCGATAATTTAACAGTTGCCAGTCAGGAGCTGTTATGACGGCTTTTAACGGTTTTCCTTCCAAGATGAGTTATACGGCGGTACCGAATATCTTTATAAACAACGTTATGCCGCAAATAGAAGATATCGGAGAGCTGAAAGTTACCTTATATATTATTGAAACCCTTTATAATAAAAAGGGGTATCCCAGATATGTCAGTTTCAGTGAACTTGCAACAAATGCCAGCCTTATGAGTAACTTCAAAGAAACGGAAAAACCCCTAAATGAACTTGAGGACGCGCTGAAACTTGCAACGGAGCACAAAATAATTCTGGGATTATCGACAGAAAATGGTAATATTTATTTTCTAAATACCGAAGCAGATAGGCAGGCAGCATCTAAGATAAAAAACGGTGAGCTTAAGGCTGCCGGCATAAAATATGCAATAGACAATACGGTTATTGAAGAAGAGCCGATAAATGTATTTTCATTATACGAAGAGAATATCGGTATGCTTACACCGATGATTGCCGAAGGACTAAAGGACGCTATAAAATTATATCCGGAAACCTGGATTGCAGATGCCATAAAAGAAGCGGTTAAACAGAACATACGCAAGTTGAGCTATATTACAGCGGTTTTAGAGCGCTGGGGTAAAGAAGGTAGGAGTGATGGAACATATTGGCGACATTTTGAAGAAGACGACCCTAAAAAGTATACCAGCGGACAATACGGAAAATTCGTCCAGCACTGATAATGAATCATCAATATCAATGGATTGTTCTATATGCCGAGGATTTGGATTCGTTTATCCCCTGCTACCCTCAGGAAAACCCGATTACAGCCAGGTAGTACCCTGCAAATGCCTCCGTAAAAATACCAATAAACAGCGCCAAATGGTGCTTGAAAAGTACAGCAATATCGGCTCATTGAAGAAGCTAACTTTTGCCAACCTGATTCCGCAGGGCAGAAGTGGTTCCGTCACCGGTCAGCAAAAATTTGAAACGGCCGTTATTGCCGCAAAGGAATTTGCCGCTAACCCTGAAGGATGGCTTATATTTATCGGTCCCAGCGGTTGCGGAAAAACTCATATTTCAGCAGCAATAGCCAATGAACGAATCAGCAAAGGATTCCCTGTGTTTTTCATTACTGCCGCCGACCTGTTGGACCATCTGCGTTCGGCGTTCAACCCCGAAAGCGAAGTAACATATGACAGGCTCTTTGAACAGGTTCGCAATGCCCCTCTGCTGATTTTGGATGATTTAAGTGCGTATACTGATAAATCCTGGGCAAAAGAAAAACTAGACCAGCTGTTGAATTATCGCTTCAATAACGAACTTTGTTCTGTAATTACAACTACACCACCGATACAGCAACTGGGCGAGCGATTGGTAAATCGTATAACAGATACACGTTTAAGCCATGTGTTCTATATAGAAGAACTGGATAATAATGCAATGGATACCGATTGGGGCGATGGGTTGGAATTGCAGAAGAATATGACTTTTACCAGCTTTGATTGGAAGAGGGTTAATTTGCCACAGGGACAAAGAGAGAACCTGGAGCGTGTTTACAGGCTGGCTTTCGAATTTGCAAAGTCACCCGACGGATGGCTTGTTCTGCAGGGAGTAACCGGCTGCGGTAAAACACACCTTGCATCGGCAGTAGTAAACTATCGCTATCAGGCAAATCAGCCGGCACTTTTTATTTTCGTTCCAGAATTTTTAGACCACTTGCGTTCAGCATTCAATCCGGACAGCAAGATTTCATATGATCAGCTTTTTGAAAAGGTGAAAAACACCCCTTTACTTGTGTTGGATGACTTCGGGGAACAAAATACCACGCCCTGGGCAAAGGAAAAATTGTATCAAGTCATTAACTCGCGTTACAATGCCCGACTGGCAACCATTATTACCACACGCTGCTCTCTCGATGAAATCGACAGTCCGATTCGTTCACGTTTTATAGACCCGAAGATTAGCGTTACCTTTTCCATCGAAGCACCGGATTACCGTGGAGACAGCGCTTCGTCAACGTCACGTAGGACTACAAGTACTTATAACAGAATAAAAAAGAACAGATGATTATGAAGCGGAACGTACCTTCTTGTGTCCAAGCATCCGTGAAATGCTAACCGGTCTTTTACTTTAACGACTGATTTGCTCTTATACGGTTC
>DIKD01000010.1:0-12856 GCA_002421585.1 Dehalococcoidia bacterium UBA5627 | reverse complement strand
AGCCTTTAAGTGTCTGCCATGCCCGTAGAGCTATCGTCTTGATGATACAGGGTAAGGCGGAAATGCTGGAAAACGGCAAGGGCTTTATCCACTCGGCATACGACACTTTCCCCATTCCTTCTGTTATCAAACTTGATTTCTTTGTAAAAAGAACACGCCGAGCCGAGCAAAAGCTTACCCGTTTTGGTGTTTTTCATCGGGATAACTATACCTGTCAGTATTGCGGCAAGGCGGAAAAACAACTCACAATCGACCATATAATTCCGCGCTCTCGAGGGGGAGAACACACATGGGAAAACACCACTACCGCCTGTATTCCCTGTAATCTGCACAAGGCGGGCAGAACCCCCGAACAGGCTCATATGACTCTTCTTTCAAAGCCAAAGATACCCCAGAACAACCTGCCTTTCTATTTACCGCATCGCTATGTAAACCATATCAAAGAGTGGAACAAATACCTGGAACCTTACGACGTCAGGTAAAGAAGCCGCTCTCGCTGTCTTTGCGTGTTTTCCCTCAGTAAAAACGAAACAATCCAAGCGATGTAATGCCGTCACCCCGCCCCAGATGTTGGGTTTCAGATTGACGGAACGAAATCCCGATTTATCGGGGACTCATTCGTCCGTTTCGAAAATTCATCTTGACAATAAAAAGCCGTTCGTGGAGCCTGTCCTGAGGTTCCGGAAGCCTGTCGGACCATAACGGCGGCGAGATAATCAAGATGATTTCCGCTTTTTGACCCTTCGACAGGTTTAGGGCGAACGGAAATTATAATATCCCTATCAAAGACGCTCTAATCGAACTTGCAAGACAATGCAATATTTTGTCACCACTCGGCGCTTTTATCCCGTTTAGACTTACGGTCTTTCAGCTTGCTCTCGTATAATCCGCCCCAACTCAAGACACCGAGCGCAATCATAACTGCCTCTTTTTCCTTTTCGTTAAGAGGGTGCTTTTTCAGTATGGCTTTTAATATTTTTATCGCTTCATTATATTCCATATTATTAAGTATACTACAAATGAAAAGAGGAGCTGTATAAGCCCCTCTCCGCTGTTAATCGCTTTTTATCTTTAGCGTTTTTTTCTGCGGCGTCTTCTGGTCTCCTGTTCCCTTCCTTTTTCCTGCTCTTTTTCTTTTTCTTCATTCTTCGACGCAATCTCATTCATTGCCATTTCTACTCTGGCGCCGCTTTCCACTTCCAATAATACAGTACCCTTCAACGGGTTACCGCCAACCACAACAGCAGAGCCCATTGACGTCTGGATATTCTCACCATTTTTTAATAATTCCTTTTTCATGTCACGATATTGCTCGAATTCATATCCCAGACAGCACAATAAACGCCCGCAAGTACCCGATATTTTCATAGGATTTAATGGTAGGTTCTGCTCCTTTGCCATCTTAATGGATACAGGGCTGAACTCATTTAAAAACGTTGCACAACACAGCGGTCGGCCACACCTTCCATATCCACCGATTAGCTTGGCTTCATCACGAGGCCCCACCTGCCTCATCTCAACTCGTGTCTTTAACTTGTAGCTAAGCTCACGTACCAGTTCGCGGAAATCGATTCTGCCCTCGGCGCCGAAGAAAATGGTAAGATGATTCCCTTCCAGGTTATATTCAGCGGAAATCAGCTTCATTGGGATATTCATTCTTCTGACGGTCTCTGCGCATTCCACTAGAGCTTCGTCTTCTTTTGACTCCAACCTGGCTGCATTTTCCATATCTTCCTCGGTAGCCATCCTCACTACCGATTTCAAAGGTTTATTCACCATGCTTTCGAGGGCTTTAACAACAGTACGCGCTACCTGCCCTACTTCCATACCGCGAGCGGTCTCTACTATAACGTTATCGCCTGTTTTAAGCTCAAAACCGGAGGGGTCAAAGGAATAAACTTTACCGGCTTTCTTAAACCTGATGCCGACAACATCTACCATAAGAGTGTCGATTGGCGCTGTATCTACTTGCGGCGGTGTCTCTGCGGTATCCTGGTCTACAATATCCTGATTTGTGCTTACTCCATTCTCTTCCCGAGCGGACTCTGAACTTTCCTCGGATAAATTATTATTATTTTCTCCGATCGTTCCTTCATTTTCATACATTATACTTACCTCTTAACAATATTCCCTATTATAACAGGAATATCAAGCATCATTACTTCCAAAGCTAATCTTGAATTTGCATTCTGATTAAGCTTCACCTTAGTTTCCTGTATAGCTTGAATAGAACCTCTGATATCGGATATATGCATACATTCAGCCCATTTCTCAAGCTGTTTCGAGAGATCTATATTACTTACTGAATCCTTCAATTCGGTTTTTAATAGCAGCACATCCCTCCATATATCAAGCCAAATATCCAACACGTCATAAACAATCGCCCTTTCCCTGGTAAATTGAGTCGACAATGTCGCCGCATAAACGAAACGCTCATGCAATCCGGCACTAATCATCTCCATTGCCTTATTTCTTATTTCGAAATACTTATCCAGATACTTTTCTTCCTGTACTGCCGAAAACGCCCAACCGAAACACCCCCGGCTGAGCCTGCTTATTAAGGAGGCCATTTCCTTATCTATATCATAGACCGATATTAAAGTATTTTCTATTATCGCTGCCGCTATCGGATTCAAAGTGATTTCCTGACAACGCGATGCAATAGTTTCAGGTATAAGACCAATATTGGTAGTTATCAGAATAAAGACTGAAGGTGTTACCGGTTCTTCCAGTGTCTTTAACAGGCAATTGGCAGCTTCCATTGACATTAATTCGGCGCCTTCGATAATAAAGGCTTTGCGTTTACCCTCGAAGGGAGGCAAACTAACCATATGCTGTATTTGCCTGATATCGTCAATGCTGATTTCCGTACGCGTTTTCTCTTCAATATCGTTGTTTTGGGAAATCAAGGAGATTACCTGAACATCGGAATGTTTACCATTCTCAATCTTTAGACATGATTCACATTCTCCGCAGGGGGGATTATCTCCTTCACAGTTTATCGCTCGCGCAATATCTATAGCAAGCGTCATCTTGCCCACATGAGGAGGACCGGAAATTAAAAGAGCATGAGCCAGGCTATGTTTTGCAATGTTATTTTGAAGTATCGGTAAAACTTTCTCTTGCCCGATTACTCTCCACATTTCTAACCCCCGATTTCTGTCATCTACAACAGGTCTTTTCTGATAAGGTCTTGAAGAGTATCTCGCTGGCGAATAGCGCGGGCAGCCCCTTCGTTTACAATTATAATAGCCGGTTTCAATGAAGCATTGTAATTGCTTGCCATGGGCAGACAATAAGCGCCACAAACCGGCACGGCAACAATGTCCCCGTAAGTAACAGGCGGCAGCTTTATTTGTTCTATTAAAATGTCTCCCGATTCACAATATTTCCCGGCGATTGTAACCAGTTCGGTATCATCAGCGTCTGCCTTGTTTGCCAGTACTGCCTCATACTCCGCTTGGTAGAGAGCAGGGCGAATATTGTCAGCCATACCGCCATCAATTGAAACATAACGCTTCAAGCCGGAAATATCTTTGGTCATACCAACCTGATAAAGAGCCACTCCTGCCCGGGCTACTATAGCTCTTCCCGGTTCAATGGTAAGCGAAGGCAATGATTCATCGAGTGCATTGCACCTGCTTATCAGCTTTGATACTATTGCCTCTGCATAATCGGCTATTTTAACATCAGGAGAATTAACAGTATACCTGACGGGGAAACCGCCACCGATATCCATTTCTTCTAATACAAATCCGTACTTTTCTCCCATTTGAGCGGCAAAATCCAGCATAACGTCAAGCGCTTCTATATACGGCTGTGTCTCATTGATTAACGAGCCGATATGACAATGCAGTCCAACCAGGTTCAGACTTTCCAGCGACATTGCCATTGAAACCGCTTTCTCGGCATCAAACAACGGAAAACCGAACTTGCTCCCGGAAACACCGGTAGTTATATGCTGATGAGTATGGGGATCTACTCCGGGTGTAATCCGTAAGAGTATATCGGGTATACACGCCATTTCCTCTGCCAGTTTTGCCAATAGTTTAAGCTCATCAAATCCATCTACCACAATACGGGCAAACCGCTTTCTTAGCGCTGTCTTCAGTTCTTCAACCGATTTGTTATTGCCGTGCATATATATCATATCATTGGGGAAATCAACCGATTCGGCAATCGAGTACTCACCGGCGGATACTACATCCAAACCGATGCCTTCTTCTTTTAATATCGAAGCTACCCAACGGTTTAGAAATGCTTTACCGGCAAATAAGATATTGGTATCTTCGTATCTCTGGGTAAATTCGTCTTTAAACTCACGGCACATAGTGCGCAGTGTATTTTCATCAAACAAATACAAAGGGGTACCATACTCTTTTACCAGCTTGACCGTATCACATCCACCTATTACCAGGTGCCCATCTTTACTGACTTCTGTTTTGATTGGGAAAAGTGCTATTCGCTGGGTATTCATGTTTAAATGATAACAATACAGGATAGTTCAAGTCAATTTATGCCTTGACTCATAGTGAATAACCCCCCAGCTTGCTGGGGGGATGAAAGCGGCCTCGTCCGTAACCTGGAGTGGGGTGGCTCCCTTTCCCGTAATGCCCCCCAGCTTGCTGGGGGGTAGTTTACTTGACGCAATACTCGCTCAAAATTTTGTGCCTGTTTTTTCCATGCCTTTTTAAATTATATTTTGTTAATCGGACAACAGCTAATCTACCGGGGATTTGACACAATTTTGCATCCTTGATAGACTTTATTGGTATCCGAATTTCTTCCCATTACGGCCCCGTGGTGTAGCGGTCTAACATGCCACCCTGTCACGGTGGAGATCGGGGGTTCAAATCCCCCCGGGGTCGCCATTTGATAATATCTATCCCGTATTTTCCTATTCTAAAATTTTTTTAATGCTGCTAATTGTCCTTTTCTAAAAAATCCAAATATTTTCCCAGACTTAATAAAAGTCACCACATTTTCTTCTATCCAGTTTTCCCCGATTCTCACAGTCTGGCAGCTCTTTTTCGTCTTAGAATATTGAGGATTACAGTTAAAACGATAAATATTACGGCTATACCCGACCAGATAGATATTAAAGCTGCAGTATTTCGCGATTTTAATTCAATATTAAAACCCTGCCCGAATATCGTACTCCCTCCCGGAGTTGTAATGGTGATATCTCTTGTGCCAAGTACAGCGTCTGACTTTATATTTATGTTTACTCGCAACTGAGTCGGGCTGATATTGGTAAAATCGACAACTTCTACCCCATCCCCGAAGCCCACCGAAGTTGTTCCGGTCAGGTTATTGCCGTTTATAATAACCACCAGCGTTGAGCCGGGATCCCCTCTTTCGGGATTAGCAGATGTAATCACGGGCAGAGCTTGTTTTATTGTAAAACCTCCCGGTAATACGAAACTACCGCCCGGTGTGGTAACCGATACATCCCGCGTACCCGCCGCAGCGCCGGTTGCAACGGTAATATTAGCGGTTATCCGGCTTGGGCTGAGCACGCTGAAAGTGTTAATTGATATACCATTGCCGAATTGCACTCCGCTCGCACCGGTAAAATTAGCGCCGCTTATAGTTACGGTTAAGGTTGCTCCCTGATTTGCGCTGTCGGTACTGAGTGATGTAATCCGCGGCAGCTCCTGTTTTATAATAAAGCTGCCGGGTAGTGTAAAACTGCCGCCCGGTGTGGTAACCGAAATATCCCTCGAGCCTGTAACCGCATCTGAACTGATAACAATGTTTACCCGCAATTGCGTCTGGCTGATACCGGAAAAACTTGTAACTTCAACTCCCTCTCCGAAAACCACCAAGGTTGCTCCGTCAAGGTTGTTACCGTTAAAAGTAACAGTAAGAGCCGCACCACGGTTGCCGCTGGCAGGACTGACAGATGTAATTACCGGCAGGGCTTGCTTTATCGTAAAGCCGTTTAACAATAAATAACTACCACCCGATGTGCTCACAGATACATCTCTGGCGCCGGCTGCGGCATCTGAGGAAATAGAAATGTTAGCAGCTATCTGATTGGAACTGAGGACGTTAAAGCCGTTAACGGACACACCTGTACCGAAGTGTAAAGCACTTGCTCCATTAAAGTTAGCACCGGTAATGGTAATGTTTAACGTTTCCCCCTGCCTGCCCTGATTAGGTTCAATATAAGTAATAACGGGCAAGGCTTGTTTTACCGTAAAAGCGTTTGGTAATGTATAACTGCCGCCCGGTGTAGTAACCGATACGTCCCTTACTCCTGTTGCAGCGCTTGACGAGATTGTAATGTCAGCGGTTATCTGGTCAGCAGCTATGACAGTAAAGCTATTAACCGAAATACCCGCGCCAAATTGTACCGCACTTGCATCGGTTAAATTGGCTCCGGTAATAGTAACATTCAATGTTTCTCCCTGTTTTTCCTCGCCAGGTTCGACAGAAGTAATAAGAGGCAAATCTTGTTTTACCGTAAAGCCATCCGCATACGTAAAACTGCCTGCCGGAGTGCTGACTGAAATGTCCCTGACCCCTGTTTCGGCATCCGGTGTAACAGAAATGCTGGCGGCTATTTGGTTGGCTCCCAGCACAGTAAAACTGTTTACTGAAACGCCGTCACCGAAATTCAGTGCAGTTGCACCGCTTAAATTGCTGCCGATAACGGTAACGTTCAATGTTTCTCCCTGTCTAGCCTGATTCGGCTCAACCGAAGTAATCACCGGCAGAGCCAATTTTACAGTAAAGCCATCAACGTATATAAAACTGCCTCCGGTCGTAGTAACCGTTACATTTCTGGCGCCCGTCTCAGCACCGGAGATGACGGTTATTTCGACGTCAATCCGATTAGAACCGGTTACCGAAAAACTGTTAACAGATATACCGGCTCCAAACTGTACTGCAGTTGCGCCGCTAAAATTTGCACCGGTAATGGCAACGCTTAAAGTTTCTCCCTGATAACCTTCGTTCGGAAGGATGGTATATATAACCGGAGGAGCATATTTTAATATCGTGCCGGAACTGCCCACTGTAAAAACACTGGCAGAAGACGAGCCCCACAAACAGCGAAGTTCACTGGAGGTATCTCTGTCCATTGCACTGAAACTGTCTCCGTCATAATTTAAAATGACACCCGATTCCCCTGCGACATAGATATGGGTGCTGTCGGCGCCCCAAATACTGTTAAGATTAGCCGTAGTGCCGCTGGAGACCGCAGACCAGGACGAGCCGTCATAGTGTAAAACGTTTCCAGAATTACCAACAGCTAAGATGTTGGTATTATTCGCCCCCCAGATACCATGAATATCGGCTGAAGTACCGCTTGTCATTGAAGACCAGAAGGTACCGTCGTAACGCAGTATAGTGCCTGATTTTCCAACCGTGAGGATATTAGCGCTGCCGGTTCCCCATATTCCGTATAAGTCCGCGGCAGTAGCACTTACCATCGAAGACCAGGAGATGCCGTCATAGCGCAGTATGGTGCCCGATTTGCCAACCGCAAAGGTATTAGCTCTGCCGGTTCCCCATATTCCATATAAGTCAACTGTAGTACCGCTCGCCATCGAAGACCAGGAGGTGCCGTCATAGCGCAGTATGGTGCCCGATTTGCCAACCGCAAAGATATTAGTGCTGCCGGTTCCCCATATTCCATATAAGTCGTTGGTAGTAGCACTTGTCATCGAAGACCAGGAGGTACCGTCATAGCGCAGTATGGCGCCCGATTTACCTACAGCGAAAACATGGGTGTTATCGGCGCCCCAGACAGCGTCAAGGTCAGCCGAAGTGCCGCTATCCATAACGGACCATGAGCCCATACTGTCGGCAGATACACCGGCACCCGCTGAAGTAATAAATACGATAACAGCTATTACAACAGCAATTAGTTTATATTTATTGTTCATTATCATAATCTATGTCTTTAAATGTATTAAAAAAACGACCACTATTATTATCTATGATTTTATCACATTCGGCATTAGGTTGTTCAAGACTTTATTTTTGAAGATTACTTGAATTATCGAATATGCCAGTGATATTATGGGTTTAAGCAAGTCTGAAAATCTACTGTTTTCTTTATAAAGACAATTATGAAACGACTGACAATAATACTTGTTGGTGTCTTATTTTTTAATATGTTATCCGTTTTTGCTTCTCCGGTATCGGCGCAAGCAGCGGCAGATTATGATATCAAGGAAGTAAACTTTGTTTTCCTGCATGGTTTTAACAGCAATGCCGGTTCCGTTCAGCCACTCGGGGATGCAATATTTGATAAACTACCTGAATATATCTCCGGGTATGAGAGGGATAACCCCGGTATCCAAATCGTTGCCGATACTCTATACAGGTCGTATATCAACAACGTTGATATCGAAACCTGGGCAAGTAATATTGCAAGTGATATAAACAAACGTTTCGCCGGCAAAAGCAACCTGGTCCTCGTCGGGCACAGTATGGGAGGTAAAGCAGCGCTCTACGCCGTAGCACATAATATCGGTAATCTGGCCGAAAAGGTAGCTATGGTTGTAACAGTAAACAGCCCGATAAAGAAACTGTCAAGCTACTATTTCATCGGGGGAGACACCAATTTAGGTTACGAGGGAGCCCAATTGCTGCTTTCTGACCAGGGAGTGCTCAATTCCATTGCTAACTACGACAGCTCCGAAGACGGATTATGGGTGGCTAACAATAAACACTGGCTGGCTCTGGTTTCAGCCGAATCCTATCCGCTGAGCCCGCAATTCGATGCCACCGGAGTTGACCTGCTGCCAAGGGATATGGATGACAGTATAGTGCCGATTTCATGCCAATATTCCGACGGCGCAGACGTAATTTATTACGGAGAATACGCCCACAGCGATTTCAAAATACTTGAAGAGGTTGCCGATAATTTGGCAGACCAGATACTGAGATATATCTTTGGTGGTAATATGGACTTTTCGGTTCTCGGCAGAGCGGGCTCTTTCGAGCATAAATCCGACCTTTTCCCCGGTACGGATTACTGGGAAGATACGGTGGGAGGGCTTTCTGCCGACAGCGGAACATTAACCCATTTTAATGAATCTTATTTTAAATGGCAGCACTGGGAAGATATTGTCGGAGTAGAAGATATCGCAGGAACCCGTTGCAGTTTCCAAAACAGTCAAAAGATTTCTTTTCCTCTTTTTACGGGAATTACAGAAATTGGATGGGTAGACCCTGATAATGCCCGGGACGGGCGGATATACATAAAAACCAGAGCAGCCCCGCGAAGCACGGTGCAGGTTTTTTGGAGCGTCTATCAACAGGGACTGCTGCCTGAAGGTATCGAACGCAATCATTACGAAGTTGAAATAGAAACCGGTACCCAGTCAACCGCTATCGGAGCGGCGTTCTGGGAAACCAACAACCCGCGCGATATCAGATTACATATCCGCTCGCAGGCACGGAGCCCTTTTCACTGGTTCAGGGTTCAATGGAGAGTCTATTACACTGAAAGCCGTGAGATTAAACTTATCGACTCGCTTCCGCTAAAGGTCGTATCGGAATAGCTTGCTGACTGCCGCTATGCTTTATATTCCGAATCCGGAGCGGGTTTTATACAGATTTATCAAAGCCTGCATGGTTACTACACCGATTACCTTATTATTTTCCAGTACCGGTATATACTCGATATTTCGCTGATACATATCCTCATACAGCTCATTTGCCGCCTGCCGCCGATAAGCTATCCTCATCTCCTTATAAGGAGTCATAAAATCGATTACCGGCGCTTCTGCTTTCTTTTTCCTTATGGCAGTCTTAATCTGTTTAAGAGTCAGGATTCCCTGCAATTTATCATCTTCAACTACCAATGCATAATGCCAACCGCTTGTAAGTATAAACTCCTGAATCAACCGCCTGACTGTATTCTGCCCGGTTACTATCGGTAATTCGCGGGTCATGACATCTTCCGCCTTGATTGTTTTAAGAACCTCATATATTCTCATCTGCTTACGGGTATATCCGGCGGCAATATGAATCGTCAAACCCAGTATTACAATCAGGAGGTCTGTAGTCCATTGCCTTGTAATTATCAGCAACATCACCCCGGCAAATATCAGAATTAAACCGGCGCACCACCCCAACAAACTGGCTATTCGAGTTGCCCGATAATAGTCGCGAGTTTTTCTCCATATCAACAGACGCAGAATTTCACCGCCGTCAAGAGGATAAACAGGAATAAAATGTATCAGGAAAAACAGTGAAAATATATAGGAAAACAATTCCGCAACTCCTGCTAATGCGTAAATGCCCATATCTACAAACGTGGCATAGAGCCCGTAAAATACTGCGGCTAACAGAAAATTGGAAAGATATCTGGAGAAATAGAGAAGCGGAGGATGGGTGGAATAGTATTTGTCAGCACTTTCCTTATACACACCGCCAAAAATGAAAAGGGTTACT
The DNA here is from genome assembly GCA_002421585.1 of Dehalococcoidia bacterium UBA5627. Lineage (GTDB taxonomy): Bacteria > Chloroflexota > Dehalococcoidia > Dehalococcoidales > UBA5627 > UBA5627. The sequence continues at coordinate 2,440 of DIKD01000010.1, read as the reverse complement.
TTTTTTAACCATGGCTCTTTGCGGAACACTACCTTACCGAATACAAATTCACGAAAATAAAGCAATGAAAAAAACATTAGTGAAACAAAAGCTCCGAAAAGTACCCTTAAAAACAACGAGTATTCTTCCGCAAATTGCAGAGTTACAATAATTGTAATCAGAATCAGGAAGGGTATCCATGTATAATGAACTTTGATTCTCAAAATACTATCCTCTGTATTACAGCCTTTACAAGTTTAGCACGATAATAATCGGTACTGCCACCGGAAAACGGCAAACCATAACAGTTATTATATTCCAATACGTTTGATTGTAAATGTATAAAGTATTTGGCTAAAGTGTATCATACAGAGATAACGGCAGAAAACAAATGGATGGCTTCACATTAATTCTTCAATTTAATTATTTCCTTAAACCCAAATGATTATCATCTTAAGAATATGAGGATAGAGCTCTATCTTATTGCTGTACCATACTTGCCCTTAAAAATACGGAAAGATTAGAACGATTACTATCCTAATATCGTAGATTTCATATGATTAGCCCGGAAATTACAGCCAAATTGCTTTCCTCTCAAAGAAATGAAATAACAGAGCATTTCATCTACAAAAAACTGGCGCAGTCAAGGAAGGACCGGCATAGTTTAACTTCAGCGCATAAAATAATCCCGCGTTGCATTAATCGGACAGCGCGGGATTATCAGTTTCAATTCTATATTTAATCGTCGCCATTTTCGGGAGTAATTTCACACGTTCCCGCTTTTATTATATCCCTGTATATCCAGTTTCTCATTATCAGAGGCGGAATAACCGTTGTAATAAGACACATCAGAATAATTGCAGAATATACTCCCATATCTATTAGCCCCTGATTAAGCCCGATTAAAGCGATAATCATACCCACCTCGCCGCGAGGAGCCATCCCGACACCGACAATCGAAGAGTCTTTCCAGCTCATTCCATATAGCTTAGCCGGCAACCCGCATCCGACAACCTTGGTGATTATGGCAACCACAGTCAAGACCAGTACGAACCATATAATATCGAGGGTAATATAGTGAACATCCATTATTACACCTAGGGACGCAAAGAAAATCGAGGCAAATATAATCTGTAAATGCTCCGCTCCCTCCCTGAATACCACCCCACGGCTCAATTTAACCTCGGAAAAAGAGGCGCCCGCTAAAAATGAACCAACTATAGCCGATAAACCGACCAATTCCGCTACCAGTGCATATAAAAAGGCGGTCATAATTGCGAAGATAAAAATGGATTCCGGATATTTATGGCAAAGAGAAGTATCATCAAGCTTAACCATCAATTTGGCAAAAACCAACTTACCCACCAGTATACCGATGCCTATAAAGGCTATAGCAATACCAGCCGTAATCAGAATTGAGACCGGCGAAATTTCCCCGGAAACAACTCCTTCAGCCATCGATAAGAACAGGAGAGCCAGAACATCATCCACCACAGCGACCGCGATAATAGCCTTGGCAGCCTCAGTCTGTAACTTTCCCATTTCCCGCAGGACATTGGCCGTTATTGCAATACTGGTTGCGGCAAGCGCTACCCCGATAAACACTGCCGCTTTAAAATCAAACCCGAACAACTCAGCGGTGAAAAAGCCCGCCAGTACCGGTAAAACAACACCGCATAAACCGATAACCAGATAACGTACTTTGGCAATTTCCTTTATACTGAATTCCAAGCCGATTGTAAAAAGCAGCACAACGGCTCCGAGGTGAGCCAGAGAAGAAACAAAATCGGTATATGTAACTAAACCGAGCACACTGGGACCGACCAGAATACCTGCCAGTATTATTCCCACAACAGCAGACTGATTGATTCTATGGGCAATCATATAACCCGCCAGAGCCACAAAAAGTAACAGGCTCATCTGAAAATCTGTGCTTGTCAGGATTCCTTCACCAAACAATGGTTTTTACCCCTCCTTTTTATTACCGGTTAAGACTGGGCATTTATACGTTCAATTAACCGATAACTCTCTAGGTTATAATTTTTGAACAACAAACAGCAGTTAGTTATAAAAAAGGACTTTTACAAAAAACCGCATCCATCATTCTTTCTATAAGGGAACAATATAACTAAAATAATATCTTTAGTATGTGTTAACTGTCAAATGAATACAAGCAAAAAGCATTAAATGCAATTTAACAGTAAAAGAGGAGCTTTGAATTTTGATTATTCCGACATAATAACCAGTAATTCGGGGTGTAAATATAGATAACAGTCGCTATCTTCCGGTAAAGGAGTGGCAGAAGATTTAGAAATAACAGCTTCCAGGTATCTTTTTTCCGATGTATCGGATTTGATACGAAGCCTGTAATTACTGTTGGCTATTCCTTCCATTTTATTACTTACCGTGGCAGCCATTGTGTTTTCTTCCTGTTTATCCGCCAGAGATATATATTCGGGGC
>DIKD01000027.1 GCA_002421585.1 Dehalococcoidia bacterium UBA5627 | reverse complement strand
TTTCAACTAAAAACCTACAAAAGTGTTACTGAATGTTTAAATGCCGGCACACGATATTATAGATAACCGCAAGGAATTACTTGTCGACCATATAAACTGCATCCTGGATTCTACTGAATCCGCTCGTTTTGCTGTAGGCTATTTTTTCCTCTCCGGTTTTATCAGCATCGGCGACAGGTTAAAAGATATAAAAGAACTGCGTTTGCTTATAGGTAATACCACCAATAAAGAAACAGTAGAACAACTGGCGGAGGGTTACCGCCGTTTGGAACTGGTCAAGGATAAAATCGAAGAAGAGGTTTATGCAAAGCGTGCCGATGTAAAGAACATGACTGCCGAAACGGCAGAAAATATCCGTTCCGGCATTGAATATATGGACCAGACCGACGAAAGCGAAAAGCTTGTTTTAGAAATGATACGCATGATAGAAGAAAAGAGATTGAAGGTCAAAGTTTATACCAAAGGCCGTTTGCATGCCAAGGCTTATATTTTCGATTACGGCGCTGTTTTTGATGATAAGGGGAATCCTGTTGACCGTCATGAAAAAGGGATCGCCATTGTCGGCTCCTCCAATTTGACACTATCGGGGGTTACCCATAATACCGAACTGAACGTGATTGTACAGGGCAATGACAATCATGCCGAACTGGTAAAGTGGTTCGATGCATTGTGGTTAGAAGCGCAGGACTTCGATGAATCCTTGATGAATGAAATGAAGCAGTCATGGGCGGCGAAACCCGTTCGCCCATACGACATTTATATGAAAACCCTTTATTCGCTGGTAAAAGACAGGCTGGAAGGTGAAGATGATATAGAACCCTTCGAGAGTGAAATAATGCAGCAGCTTGCCGAATTTCAAAAAGTGGCAGTTCGGCAGGCGACACAAGTTATCAGAGATTATGGAGGAGTGTTTATTTCCGATGTTGTCGGGCTTGGAAAATCCTATATCGGAGCAGCTATTGTAAAGCAATTCGAATCTACCGACCATGCCCGTCCTTTAATAATCTGCCCGGCACCGCTTGTGGAAATGTGGGAAAGATACAACGAAGTTTACGAATTGAATGCTCGTGTTCTTTCTATGGGCATGTTGCAGGAAGACGGAAAAAACGGCATCAACCTTTTACTTAAGGATATAAAATATCGTGACCGTGACTTCGTACTTATAGATGAAAGCCATAATTTTCGTTATCCCGATACACAGCGGTATAGGCTTTTACAGCAATACTTGTCTACAGGCAGAAAATGTTGTTTCTTGACGGCTACACCGCGTAACAAGTCTGCCTGGGACGTTTATTATCAACTTAAGCTATTCCACCAGAATGATAAAACCGATATTCCTGTAAACCCGCCCGATTTAAAACAATATTTCAAGGCTATTGAAAAAGGTGAAAAGGACTTGCCTGATTTACTTTCCAATGTGCTTATCCGCAGAACTCGTAATCATATCTTACGCTGGTACGGCATAGATGCCGATACACATCAGCCGGTTGATTCAGCCAGATTTAACGAATATCTTAGCGGGCAGCGTAAAGCGTATGTGCTGGTGGGGGGGAAACACCAATTCTTCCCGAAACGCGAACTGGAGACGATAGAATACAGCATCGAAGATACTTATCAGGGATTATACCAGCAATTAAGAGGTTATATAGGTAAAAGCGGCAAAGGCTATTCGAAAGAACCAATACCGGAACAATTATCATATGCCCGTTACGGTCTGTGGCATTTTGTGAAAAAAGAAAAGCAGCGCAACGAGCCTTATTCAAGCCTGCACAGAGCCGGTATCAATCTGCGCGGCTTAATCCGCATCTTGCTTTTCAAACGATTCGAATCCAGCGTATTCGCTTTTCGCGAATCGATAAACAGGCTTATTAAAGTTCATGAGCGGTTTTTAATGGCATTATCGCAGGGTATAATACCTGCCGGTGATAAAGCCGAGGAAATATTATATGAACCTAACCTTTCAGAGGAGCAGGATATTATAGACGCTTTGCAGAATGCAACAGGCCGCTATGATGCTGCCGATTTCGATATAGAACGTTTACGCAGACATATCGGGCATGACATTGAACTTTTAAAGAAGATGCAGGAACTGGTAGCCCCGATTACGCCGGATAAAGACGCAAAACTGCAAAAATTAAAGGAAAAACTGGACGCAAAACCGCTCAAGGCGGGTAAACGGTTAATATTTACGCAATATGCAGATACGGCGCGTTATCTTTACGATAATCTGAATCCGCAGGGTAAAAGCCCGAATATTGATGTCATTTTCAGCGGCGATAAGAGCAAAGCACGTATAGTAGGCAGATTTGCTCCTAAAGCCAATCCGGAATATCAGTTTATCGGCGATGAATGCGAATTAATGACAGTTATAGCTACGGACGTATTATCAGAAGGCTTGAATTTACAGGATTGCGATAATATCATCAATTACGATTTACATTGGAATCCTGTAAGGCTAATCCAGCGTTTTGGGCGTATCGACCGTATCGGTTCTACACATGAAAAAATCTATGGTTTTAACTTTCTGCCTGAAACCGGAATCGAGCGTAATTTGGATTTAAAAAGGAAGCTGCATAACCGCATTCAAGAAATCCATGATACTATAGGCGAGGATTCTGAAATTCTCGATCGTACCGAAAAGTTGAATGAAGATGCTATGTATGCCATATATGAGAAGAATGGCACACAGTTAAGCCTGTTCGAAGATGAGACTGAAATCATCGATATCAATGAAGCTGAAGAATTGATGCGCCGCCTAAGAAAAGAAAAACCCGAAGAATATGAAAGAATAGCTAATTTGAGAGACGGTATACGTTCGGCGAAAGCATCAACCGAAAAGGGTCTGTATGTCTTCTGTCAGGCTGACCGCTATCAACAGTTGTTTTTAGTTGATGAGAACGGAAATATTGCAACTAGGGATATACCGCGAGTATTAAATACTGTAAGGTGCACCCCTGATTTAAAGGGATTGCCATTACCAAAAGACTATAATATTTCGGTAATGCGAATAAAGAATATTTTTGCAGAAGAGGTGAAGCACCGGCAAGCAGAGCGTGATTATTCAACATCGTTAAGCCAGGGGCAAAAATATATATCGCGAGAACTGAGAGTGCTGTTCAACATAGAAGAAGACGAAGATATTAAAAAGCAAATTAATACTCTTGAATCAGCTTTCCGTGGTACTATTACCGGCGCTTTAAATAAAGAATTAAACCGGATTCGCCGTAATGGGATTACAGGTCCAGCGCTTATACAAAAATTAAAAGATTTATATTACCAGCATAACATGAAGGATTGGATTGATAGACGAGGCCTTCAAAATGACGGAAAACCGGTTCCTATCATAATATGCAGTGAGGGGCTGGAATAAAACGTTCCTTTTAGTTTTTTCCGTCAACGCTTAACGGAATAGCTTTAAAAATTTGCGCACGTTTTAGCTAATATCTTAACGAAATCCAAATTGTGTGAAAGATAATGGCTAAGCTGTCATCATCTTCACTGCACAACATACTATATTCTTGAAGAT
>DIKD01000061.1 GCA_002421585.1 Dehalococcoidia bacterium UBA5627 | reverse complement strand
ACTAACTTTTGGGATTGTGCGGTTACCGGCTTTCCGTCGATGCCGATTTTATCCTTTTTAACATTGACCTGATAGTTAAAACCGGTGACCGCTTCGCCGTTTACGGTTACCCTGCCCGACTTGATAGCTTCCGACATCTTGCGGCGCGAGCCGATACCTGTCTGAGTGAGTACTTTAAGTAAAGATTGTGTTTCCATATGCTTATTATATCCTGTAGGTGTAGTAAGTAGCCAATAATACCCTGAAATTATCATGTTGAGTTGGCGGTGGTTGAACGAAGTCCCGATTTATCGGGATTTCGTCCCTCCCCCCAGATCCTTCAGTCACCCCTTGTGACTTCAGGATGATACTGAATAGAGATGTCACTCTGAGTGAAACGAGGAGTCTAAATGCAGTTCGAAAAGACAAAGACAGACTACTAAGCAATCTCTCCCAACCATCATATTTACCCCGATTGGCATTTCATCCTCTTCAAAATCCCTCTCACCATCCCTTTACAAAGGGAGAAATGACAATTATGTTAACTTTTTCCCGACATTACGAAAAGAAATATTATTGCGTTTTCTCTAAATTACTCCTTTATATAATAACAATAGCTATTCTTCCACTTTGGAAAAGGGGAATCAAAGGGGATTTGCGTCCAATAACGTGCAGTTTTACCTCGATACGTCTGCAAAAGAAGCCAATAACATTCCATCTGGCACTTAAAAAATGTGACAGAAGTTGTTGACTTGCCATATTTCGGGATGTAAAGTAAGAGATATCATTAAATACTATACTGGGAGGAAAAAATGGAAGAATATCAGACGAAACCCGTCAGTTTACCGAGGTTGGGAGAAAAAGCGCCGGACTTCGACGCACTTACCACCCACGGAAAGCTCAAACTGGATGATTTCAAGGGGAGTTGGCTTGTCCTCTTTTCGCACCCGGCTGATTTTACGCCGGTATGCACTACCGAATTTATCGCCTTTGCAGAGATCTATCCCAACCTGCAGAAACGCGGCGTGGAACTTTTGGGACTCAGTGTCGACAGTTTATCATCCCATATTGCATGGGCTAGAAATGTCGAAGAGAAAACAGGGGTCAAGATTCCCTTCCCTATTATCGCCGACCTCAGCAAAGAAGTATCGCTGGCTTACGGCATGGTACACCCCGGACAGAGCAAAACCGAAACGGTCAGGTGTGTCTTTATCATCGATGACAAACAGATAATCAGAACTATACTGTATTATCCGCTCAGCACCGGCAGAAATATGCAGGAAATCCTCAGAATCGTGGATGCCTTACAGACCACCGACGCCAACGGCGTAGCCACTCCTGCAAACTGGAACCCGGGCGACAAGGTTATTGTACCGGCGCCCAATACCCAGGAAGGGGCGGAGGAAAGGGTAAAACAACCCGGTTATGAATGTGTCGATTGGTACCTTTGCAAGAAGCAGTTATAGAGCACAGATTTAAAGGAGGAATATTATGCCTTGTATTAATCCGGAAGGAAAACCGACTGAAACCGGTAAGAAAGTTTTGCAGGCGCTGCGAGATAACGGATTATGTTCTGCGGAAAAAGTAGCCGAAACAACCGGAGTTGCATTGTTTCGAGTAAGAAGCGGCTTGCGCGATATGATTGAAGCGGAACTGGTTGAAATGGTAGAAGATAAATATAATATCACCGAAAAAGGCATCAAGCTAATCGAATAGCTTAAAATACACTAAGGATTGGCTCCGGGTTGTTGGCTGTTACTGCCTTATGGCTACCAGCAGTNNTACCCCGGGGCCTCCGTGAACCCCCAACCCTGCCCCAAGTTGCAATATCATAACTTTACCGCTATCGATAAACTCTGAAATCTGTTCCTTCAACTGATTTGCCTTATCGGGAACCTCACTGTGTACAATCAATAACTCTTTTATGCCGCTGTTTTTTTTCACCAAGTGAACAATTTTTTCCATCCCTTTATCAAAAGTACGCGCCATCCCGGCAGGCACAATATCTCCGTTATGGAATGTTAACAGCAACCTTATATTTAATATGGAAGCGGTAGACAGAAATATCTTTTTTACACGTCCGCTGAATTTAAGATATTTAACGGTATCGAACATACCGAACATTTTAACATTTTCAATTGTTTCTTTGATTTTTTCTGTAATTTCATTCATTCCGAGACCGGCTTTCGCCATTCTGGCAGCCTCCATAACTACCAGGGCTAACCCTCCCGAATTGAACTTTGAATCGATAACTTCTATCCGGCAGTCGCTGTTGACTGTGTTGCTGGCAAGCAGAGCCGAATTATAGGTGCCGCTAATCTTGGAGGAAATATGAATGGAGATTATGCCGTCGGTTTTATTGGCGCACTCACCGAATATCTTTGCAAAGTCTTCCGGCGCAGGTTGTGAAGTCGCCGGATGCACCGGTGAGCTTTTCAGCATACGGTAGAATTGCTCGTTTGTCAGGTCTACCCCATCACGGTAAACCTTGTCCCCAAAGCGGACATACACAGGAACCACGGTAATACCCAAAGACTCTGCCAGTTCACTGCTGATATCGGACGTACTGTCGGTTATTATTTTTATACTCATTGTCCGTCTAACCTTTTAATTATGACCGGCAACTGTTTACCCGAAAACAGCACAAGAAATGTGCGGTTTCTCTCACTGTCTATAATTCATTTTATAGCTGACATTTTATCCAGTCAATACGTTTTAGCGTCAAAAAACCTATTTATTTCGTTTTTTGGGGATTGATAAATCTGAACCGGTAGATAATATAAAACAAACCCGATAATAGCAGGGGCAGCGAAACAAAAACAATGGTATAAACGATTCCCCTCCCGGCAACCTGCCCCGGATATCCGGGAGAAATAAGTATATCGATAACTGTTATAGCTATTGCCAGTAACACCATCAGTAAACCGCCGCTGAAACGTAGTTTATTGGCAACAATTAAAAAGACAACCGGAAGCGGAACCATAAACCATAACCAGACAAACCTCTGCGTCCAGTCTTCCTGAAAAATAAGATTGAAAAATAAAAACGATATTGCACCGATGATACCGAAGTATAAAGCTGCTTTCGGAAGATAGCTTCTTACCTGACCTGACCCAATCATATTATACCGACTCCTTTGCGCTTCTATTGATAAATAATCCCCTAAACCATTCTATGCATGAATATCAAGCCACACGTTTCTTTGTGACCACCAGAAGGTACGACCGCCGCCTTGCAGCATATAAAAATAATCAAGGGAGCCGCGCGGCAGGATAAGCCAAAGCACAAAACCGCTGAAGCAATCAACCGCAAATAAAATAAAGAGCACGATAGAGGCGATAAATTGCGCCATCCCTTTTTTGAAGGGTACGCTAAAATATCTTTTGACCCCTTTAAATATTTCCACAATCCAGGTATAGTGCATGATTATATGCAGGATAAGCAATCACAGTAAAATCACGGACGCCCAGTTGTATGTCTCAACCCACATGTATCCGGACACATCCAAAACAGTATAATAGTTACCGCCAATACCCCTGCCTTCCTGTGAGCACATTCCAAAGTGCGCGCCACCTCCTGGGAAGCACAAACCACAGCATATAACTGGAAGCCAGTGTAACTATAATAGATAACGCCAATATAATATCAAGGAAATAGTTTATGAAATTTTTAACATCTCTTTTTATTTTCAATAAACTCATAGAGCCGTCCCTTAAAAAGGACTCTATAACCGGGAATCAAATGACACTGTACCCCTTTAAGCTAATCTTCCCATATCGCCTCCGCATTTCGGACAGGGAACCAGTCGGCAAGGCGTACCTTTCGGATGGGGAACGGCAATACCGCAATCGGGGCAGACGCATTCTCCCAGATATTCCACATTGTTTACAGTAGTGGTTTTTGTGGTCGTGGTGGTACATTTTTCTCCACTTCCGGATTCATTGGATATACTACACCCGGTAACAGCCAATCCTCCCGCACCGAGCAATGCGGTACTCCCAACGACCAAACCGACGCCTCTTAAAAATTGCCTTCTGCTTTCATCTTCAGGATAGCTCTCTTTACTTTTTTTATTGTCCACTTCGGTCATGCCTCCTTCCATTAAAGATTTATTATTGACGCTATTTTCTTTTAAAATCATGCAATGCGGGTTATCACAACCTGCTCCGTTTCCCGCACACTTATCCCCACAGCTATTAATACAACCAAACCCTCCCTTATTACACCCGTCACACCTTGAACCGCATAATAAACCGCTTCTGCTGCAGACAGATAGTTCTTCTTTGATAATGTAGTTATCATTCATCCCTTTAAATACAAATGACATATTCACTGCCTCCTTTTACGCAACTTGTAGAGTTTAGTAAATACTTTGTTTCACCTGAATAATTTGAGCCAGTGTGACGTTCTCCATTTCATTATCGAGGGTCTTCTGCAACTTCTGCAATTTATAGGATACCGGGCAGGGCTTTGCCGTGACACAGTTATCATCATCCAGCAAGCACGGACGAATTATTATTCGCCCCTGAACAGCTTCGACAACATCCAACAGGCTTATATCACAAGGTTGCTTTGCCAGTGAAAAACCCCCATTGACACCTTTAAAACTCTTTAGTATTTTCGACTGGCACAGTTTTTGCAGTATTTTACGGGCAAAATCCACCGGAATATCCTGCCCTTTCACCAGAATCGCCGCCGTCGTCGGGACGGAACTCTTCCTTAACGCCAGATTAACCAGCATGCGCATAGCATAATCCGTATCCGATTTGATTAAAAAAACTTTTTTATCCATACTAGACCATTCTAGTCCAGTATTTATTTCGTGTCAATATACCGCTAGCAAACAGGATATTAGTTGTTATATTTAACCTTGGCAAACAACAAACTGCCCACCAGTACAATTGAAATCGCATTCCAAATAATTACCGCCGGCAAACTCAGAGCGATACCGTATGCCATCCAGAACGAAACACCCACCCCTAAAAATATATTGAATGTAAGGCTGATTTCACGTGCGCTTTTAAGGCGATACAACCGCACAACCTGCGGAATCAAAGATGTTGTTGTAAAGAAACCGCCTACCAGACCCAGTATTTCCTGCCACTCCAATTTATCTACTCTCCTAAAACCGGCTCAAATTGTTACCATATTATATCGCTGCCGCTTAATTATTTACAGCGATTGGCAAAATTTAAGAAAAACATATTAACAACATCTATTCTCCATAATATCTCCACATTGTATTTATATAATAGTAATCATCCGGAAGTACCCCGGATAAAGAATAAATAATGGAGGACTATAATGAAGAAAAAATTGTCAATTGCAATCGGATTACTGCTGGTTGCAGGCCTGTTGTTCGTGGGAGTCGGAGGCTCTGCCCTGTCTGCCAGCCCGGCAAATGATACAGCAGCTTTTTCAAGCGGTACAGGAGCTAAAGCCGAAACACAGAACGGTACATGCACAGTTACCGGCCTGTCACAGATGGGAGGCATCTGCTCTGCCGACGTTTGCGCTACCGTTTGCGAATTGCTCGGCATAACTGAGGATGAACTGCAATCCCAGAGGCTGGAAGAATTAAGCATGGTGGAGATTGCAGCCGACTACGGAGTAACTGAAGAAGAACTGGTAGAGGCTATTATGGCTGTTAAAACCGCTAACTTGCAGGAACTTGTAGCTGATGGAACAATTACTCAGGAAGAGGCTGATTTAATGCTTCAGAACATGCTGGAGAGAACTTATGAAATGGTTAACGCCACCCAGGTCGGCCATTTCGGAGGCAACGGCAATCAGAGCGGCAACCAAAACGGAAAATCCAACAGCTGGGGCGAATGCAGTGACGGAAACGGTCCCGGCGACCAGCATCAATGGGGAAAACAAGCCCGATAATCCCTTAAAAACCCGTGGCAATTAGAGGCAGATATATATCTGCCTCTAATATTATTACTTGCCAAACTTAAAATATGTGAGTAAGATTATTTTCAGGCGAAACAGGAGAAATCCGGATAATGGGCAAGAAAATTCTGGTTGTAGATGATGAAAAAAAGATAACGGAAATCGTCACCGCTTATCTCGAGAGAGACAATTTTTCCGTTATCACAGCTTACGACGGACAGGCGGCGCTGGATGCTGTTAAAAAATACTCTCCTGATTTGATAATCCTCGACCTGATGCTGCCCGAGATTTCCGGATGGGATGTTTGTCGTATGCTGCGAAAAGACTCCGGCATTCCCATAATAATGCTGACCGCCCGTGATGATACATCTGATAAAATAGTAGGGCTCGAACTGGGAGCGGACGATTATGTTACCAAGCCGTTCGACGCCAAGGAACTGGTCTCTCGCGTAAAAGCGGTATTGCGCCGTTATGAAGGGGCTTTAAGCGATACACCAAATAAAATTTATGCTGCAGATTTAACAATCGACATCGAGCGGCGGCTGGTAACCCGCGGGGAGCAGAACATTGAACTGACCCCTATCGAATTCGACCTTTTGCAACTGCTTGCCAGGCATCCGGGGCGGGTATTCAGCCGAATGCACCTGCTCGACAGCATCCAGGGAGATGCTTACGATGGCTATGAACGCACCATCGACAGCCATATCAAGAATCTGCGTAAAAAAATAGAACCCGAGCCGGAAAAGCCCGGATACATCATCACTGTTTACGGTGTGGGATACAAAATGGAGGCTGGCTGGTGAATAGGCTCGGCTGGAAGCTGACCGGAACGATTTTACTGGTGGTCGCCGTCTGCATCAGCTTAATGGCAATTGTGGTTAATCTTATCACTACCAGTGAATTCAACCGTTATGTCAGCCAGAGTAATATGTCCCGCATACAGGATATTGCGGACAGTATCGGAGACTTTTACAATACTCAAGAAAACTGGACCTGTATCGGCGAAGTTATAGATACACTGGTGTGGTCGGCCAGTGCCCGCATAGTAGTAGCCGATAATTCCGGATTGATTGTAGGAGATACCGAACAAGAGTGGCTGGCTGAATATTCTGATGCTATAGGACTGCTTAACGGAACGCCGATAATAGTTTCCGGTAATTCGGTAGGAGAAGCCTTTGTCTTCACTTCCAGTCATAGTAACGGAAAGGGGTCCGGGCATATGGGTGGGCAGGGACAACAATGGGTCCAATATACCGATAATTCAAATATGATTCTCGATACCGCTCAACAGGATTATTTAGACCAGGTAAACAGAGCTATCTGGATTTCCGCAATAATAGGTATCGCAATTGCGCTTATTCTCGGTTTTCTGTTGACACAATACCTGATTAACCCCATTAAAGCTCTGACCGGTGGAGCCCGGCATATCACCGGAGGAGACCTTACATACCGTGTCAAAGTAAGCTCGGGAGATGAAATAGGCGAATTAACAGAGACCTTCAATACTATGGTTTCAAAATTGGAAGCGAGTGAACAAACACGAAAACAACTTATGGCTGATATAACACATGAACTAAAGACCCCTCTGACAGTCATCGGAGGCACGGTTGACGGCATTATGGATGGTGTTTTCAATCCGGATTTAAAAAACCTGGAAACCATTAAAGAACAAACTACCCTGCTGACACGATTGATTGAAGACCTGCGTGATATTTCTCTGGCAGAAACAGGGCAGCTCAAGCTGGAAAAGAGCTATTCCGATATCTCTGAACTGACCGGGCAGGTTGTGATGCAATTCGAAAAATCAGCAGCAGAAAAAGGGCTTCAGTTGCATTTTAATGATATGCCGGCTCTTCCCAAACTGCTAATCGACCCGGCACGTATAAAACAGGCTATTACTAACCTACTTACCAATGCCATCCGGCACACTCCCGCAAACGGTACGATTTCAATTTCGATTGAAGACAGGGATAAGAGTGAGCACTTTGGCAATAAACATATCCTTATAAGCGTATCCGATACGGGAGAGGGTATCCCGCCTGAGCACTTGCCGCATATCTTCGACAGATTCTACAGGGCAAAAACAGCCCGCTCAAGAAATGACGGGGGGACAGGGCTGGGTCTGGCAATTGCCAGCCAGATGATACTGGCGCACGGAGGAAGCCTGTGGGCGGAAAGCGAACCGGGAACCGGGAGCACTTTTTTCATAGCACTGCCCATCGATATAGGCTGAAAAGATTATATCAAAAAGACTTCGGTTGAAAGTTATTCACAGTTTCAAAAGCGACGAATTATCACATAATCGTATTTTTTTCTATCTATTATATCCTCAATTACATTCGACAGATATTTAAGCCAATGTTTTCTTAGCCTTTTCTTCTTACAATATTATAATTATCTATCCGGCATGTCATTCCTCTTTCCCGCATAGAAAGACAGATTATTTACGATTCCCTGTTTTTCAACCTATCCTCAGCCCTAACCCTGCGTTATATATATTAGAAAACAGAATAACACTATATATAATCAAAGGAGGAATCAAAATGAGTAACAAGTTGTTATCTGTGGTAGGTATTACATTAGCATCGCTGGTACTATTAGCCGTAGGCGCTTTCGGCTTTGCGCTGTCTTCGGATAAAACATCGACCGGCATAGTCAGCCAGCAAAATCTGGGCATATGGGTAAACGGCACCGGAGAAGTGACCGTTGTTCCCGATATAGCTGTTTTAAACCTGGGTGTTTATGTCCAAATGGATACGCTGGAAGAAGCTCAGGCGCAGGCAGCAGATTCCATGGCTGCCATTATGGCAGTACTCGAAAGCTACAATATCGATGAAAAAGACATCCAAACCAGTAATTACAATATCTCGCCCATGTGGAACTGGGACAAAGACGGCAACAGATACTTATCCGGCTATTATGTATCAAATACGGTTACCGTTAAAGTCAGGAATACCGATGATACCGGTAGCCTTATTGACGACGTAGTGGACGCCGGCGGCGAATATACCGTTATAAACGGCATCAGCTTTACTGTAGATGACCCCAAGTCTTATTATGAGGAAGCTCGCGCCGAAGCGATTGCCAACGCCATAGCCAAAGCAACTCAGATTGCCGAATTGACCGGTGTTACCCTGGGCGACCCGACCTATATTGTAGATAACAGCAACAACTACGGTCCCATCTACTACTATCCGGCTTATGATAAAGAAAGAGCCGACGGACAAGCGCCTACCAGCATCAGCACCGGGGAAGTAAAGATTTCTACCGGCATTCAGATAGTGTTTGATATAAAATAAACGATGAAACAGATGAAACAATAGATAGATTAATAAGAAGTAATCGTCAAAGAGGCGGATCATTAAATCCGCCTCTTTTTATTACCGGCAATTGCTTTAATACAGCTATTAAAAAACTGCCTTTATAATCCGGCTTTTTCAAAAAGCAGGTTCAGAACTGATTCCGCAGTTGCCATATTGGTTGCCAGCGGTGTATCGTGAACATCGCAAACACGCAACAGAGCAGAAATATCCGGTTCGTGGGGTTGCGCAAACAGAGGGTCTCGTAAAAAGATAACCGCTTCCAGTTTTCCCTCCGCCACCATAGCCCCTACCTGCTGGTCTCCGCCCATCGGACCGCTCAGCAGCAGAGTTACCGGTAATCCGGTGTTATCCTTTATGAGCTGTCCGGTTGTTTTGGTAGCCACAAGATTAAAATTCGACAGCTTTTCCTGATATCTTTTAACAAGTTCCACCATATCTTCCTTTTTAGCGTCATGAGCTACCATTGCTATAGTATATTTTTTCATATCTCACCTGTTTTTATTATTATCTCCATTCAAAATCTACTATAAATTAAGAGAGGGGTCAAGAGAAAAACGGCAATAACAGCATAATTCCTGTTGACAAGCCGGTTCCCTTACTATAAACTGTTAGCGTATTGTTAACTAATTAAGTAAGGATATAACCTCTAAAACGTCGCAGATACAATCAATACCAGCCTGAGTAAAAACGGTTTATAAGCAATGAACAAAACGGAATTAATCCAGAAAGCGGTTAGTTTCCAGAAAGAAATCAATCGCCTGATAATGGGAT
Source organism: Dehalococcoidia bacterium UBA5627 (assembly GCA_002421585.1). Lineage (GTDB taxonomy): Bacteria > Chloroflexota > Dehalococcoidia > Dehalococcoidales > UBA5627 > UBA5627. The sequence continues at coordinate 1,221 of DIKD01000061.1, read as the reverse complement.
ACCGGACTGAAAAATGGCTTGCCTTGAATGTTACCATTACCCAGCTTAAAAGCTTAATCTACATCTACAATAAAGGAAAAGCCAGCTTTAAAGACCTTGCCGGAGCGCTTAACGTTTCACCACCCGTAGTTACCGGCATTGTAGACAGGTTGTCATCGCAGCAGATTATCAAGCGCATAGACAGCACCGGCGACCGCCGTATACAATGGCTTACAATTACCGAAAAGGGGAAACAGCTTTTAAGTGATATACGGCAGGATTCAACCGAAGAGATGGTAAAAATGCTTGAAGTTTTAAGCGAAGAGGATATTGCTGCTTTAGTGCAGGGGTTTAGCGCCCTGATGAAAACAGCTGAAAATAACATTACCGGTAATGAACAACTTGCCGTTGCAGTAAACAACCGGCAGTCCTGATGGCTGATTATAAAATATATTCCATAAAATAAATATAGAGAGGTAAACATTATGGCAGTAAAAATAGTAACCGACAGCAGCGCAGATATCCCACCGGAGCTATTAAAAGAATTTGACATCACTGTTGTTCCGCTGTACGTCAGATTTGGAAACGACGTATTTAAAGATAAAGTGGATATTTCCAATGAAGAGTTTTACAAAAGACTGGTAAGCGGCGAGGTTTTTCCTGCCACCTCCCAGCCTACCCCGCTCGACTTTAAGCAGGTTTACGAAGAATTGGCAAAGGATGCCGACGGCATAGTATCCGTTCATCTTTCGGCAAAATTAAGCGGAACTATTCCTTCAGCGTTACAAGCCCGTGAATCCATGCAAAACTCATGCCCTATAGAAATAATCGATTCGCTCTCGATTACCATCGGACTGGGAATGGTATGTCTTGAAGCTGCCAGAGCCGCCAAAGCTGGGAAAAATATGGAAGAGGTGGTTAAGATTGCCAGTGATGCAGTTAATGAAATACATCTTATGGCAATTTTTGATACCTTGAAATATCTGGCAAAAGGCGGACGTATCGGCAAGGCACAAAGCCTGATGGGAGCAATGCTGAACATTAAACCCCTTATAGGTTTGAAAGACGGCGAAGTTGTTCCGCTGTCTAAAGCTCGCAGTTACTCCAAAGCTATGGAACAGCAATATGAATTCATACAGAAAGCCGTAAAGGAAGGCGATGTTAAAGAAGTATCCATAATGTATAATACCAGCCAGGATGAAGCCAATGCACTTGCGGACCGAATTGCTCCTCTCTGTCCGA
>DIKD01000097.1:3787-4699 GCA_002421585.1 Dehalococcoidia bacterium UBA5627 | reverse complement strand
CCCCCGTTTGCAGTACGCCGGGGCGGATAGTAAAATGGGACAGATTACGCCGAAGGAGACCTGCCAATGTCTGAACCTATGATAACGGAACTCAGGAAACTGTCCGCCATCGCCACCGATATGGCCCTCTCCGGCAAACTGCGCCAGGATGCCATCAAGTCCATCGGCCAGGTGGGCACGCATGACGCCCTGCTGGCGCTTTTGGAACTGGCCGCCTGTGAAAATTCTCACGCCGGCGACCGCAAGCTGGCCCTCAAACAGGCGGAGAAACTGATTCGCTAGTCGTCCCGAAGGAGTATGCATGAGCCTGGATATCGGTATTATCGGACTGTCCGGCAGCGGCCGCACTACCATCTTCAACGCCCTCACCGGCAGCTCAGCCGGCACGGGCGGCTTCGGGGGGGCGGGGCAGCCGCACGTCGGCATCGCCAAGGTGCCCGATGAACGCCTGGACGTTTTAACCGGCATCTTCAAACCCAAGAAGACCGTGCCGGCGGAAATAAAATACCTGGACATCGGCGCCTCGGTTAAAAGCCTGGTCAAGGAAGGCGGCATCGGCGGCCAGCTCCTTAACGAACTGGCCAACGTGGACGCGCTTCTGAATGTGGTGCGCGCCTTCGAGGACCCGGCCATCCCCCATCCGTCCGGCAGCATCGACATCGCCCGCGACATCGGCGAGATGAACCTGGAACTTACTTTTTCGGACCTGGCCATCATCGAGCGCCGCTTCAACCGCATCGCCGCCTCTATACGCGGCGCCAAGCCGGATGAAAAGCCGCGCCTGCTGGCCGAGCAGGAGCTTTTGCACCGTATCAAGGACAGCCTGGAAAAGGATGTTCCGCTGCGTGAACAGGGGCTTACTGAAGAAGAAGAGCGGCTGCTTTCAGGTTACCAGTTCCTCTCCGCCAAGCC
>DIKD01000097.1:3451-3753 GCA_002421585.1 Dehalococcoidia bacterium UBA5627 | reverse complement strand
CTGGAAAAAGAACTGAATGAGAAATTCGCCCAGCCCAACCACCGCCTGGTGGTGCTGGCCGGCAAGCTGGAAATGGACCTTTCGGGTCTGGATAAGGATTCCATCCGCGATTTTCTGGCCGAGTACGGGTTACAGAGCACCGGCCTGGAGCGGGTCATCAAGGCTTCCTTCGACCTGCTGGGGTTGATTTCCTTCCTGACCGTCGGCCCGGACGAAGTGCGCGCCTGGCCGATTGCACGCGGTCTGCCGGCGCAGAAGGCCGCCGGTAAAATCCATTCGGATATCGAACGCGGCTTCATCCG
>DIKD01000097.1:0-3363 GCA_002421585.1 Dehalococcoidia bacterium UBA5627 | reverse complement strand
CAGGACGGGGATTGTATTAATTATTTGTTCAATGTGTAGGGGAAAATAGGACTGTGACCTTGGCATAACGAGGGATTAAACTCCCTCGTTTTTTTCTATTCATAAATCACACCTAGTATTTTGTATTCCTACTATTTAACATCATATTCACATATTTAACATATATCACTTATCCTGCTTTAACCACTTGACAATCATAAACGACTTGTTTTATACTAATGACATATAGGATGTGTATTCACATGGATGATATTACTATTTATACAGTAGAGGAAATTGCACAAATTCTTCGGACAACGAACAGCGTGGTGGAGGTCGAGATTAAGAATGGGAAATTACGTGCATTCCGAATCGGAGTAGATTGGAGAATCACCAAGGATAACTTAACGGATTTCATCGAAAAAGGGGGTTCTCAAATTGGAGATAGCGACAGAGACGCCAAATTGGTGAAATTGCAGTTGAAAAAATTAGAGGCCTTTCAGCATAAATGGCCCGGAGGGGAAATTGAAAATTATCCCGATGCCTTCGAAGGATTTGTAAAAAATACACAGGGGAATTTCGAAATAAAAATTGGCATAGGGGAACGGTATGCTGCAGGACAGGTTAGAAAGCGAGTGGTTATTTTCGTGAACGGGCGGCCTACCGTTGAATTTGTCGGGACAGACGGCTTCGTACAAAGTCGCTTGACGGTAAGTCTAATTACGCTTCCAAACCGTAAACGTCTCACAAATAGACAGCCGGTTCCAAGCGAATATAAGAATTTTACGATTGCCAAATATAACTCTTTAGTGACAGGACCACATTCAATGTCAACCATGGCTGTCGTAGCAAGAATCGATGATTTCGATGCTATGGTTACTCATGCTCTTATTCGCGCCGGTTATCGTGGGGAATAAAAATAAAGGTAGTATCTATGAATAATAAAGAACTCTGTATGAGCTTAGCTCAAAGTGACAGCGAGGATGAGGTCATTCAGTTTTTATCAAAGGGGGGGTATTGGGACGATAAAACTTCCTGGCGTTATTACGGTGACAATGAAAACAATTATGCGACCATCGGAAACCAACAAAGTCGGCCCGAAGTCGCGATAGTAGAAAAAATAATCAACTCAGTAGATGCTGTTCTGATGGCAGAGTGTTTAAGGGCTGGGATTAACCCTGAGAGCAAGCAGGCACCGCAATCTTTTGTTGAGGCTCTGGAAACATACTTTAATATCCGTAATGGAAAACTATCCAACCTTTCACCCTCAGAACGTAAAATTATCGCCGAAAGGATATCCCTAGTTGCCACAGGTGATAAATCGAACCCCACGTACTCGATTGTTGATACTGGCGAAGGGCAGTCTCCACAAAAGTTGCCTAGTACCATATTGTCCATTGGTAAATCTAACAAACTGCGAATTGCATTCGTCCAGGGAAAATTTAATATGGGGGGAACGGGTGTCTTTGAATTTTGTGGGAAAAGAAATGTTCAATTGGTTATCTCAAAAAGGCATCCGGAGATAGCAAAATATGAAACTAACGATCCCAGTTCTTCCCTTTGGGGATTTACTGTTGTGCGTAGAGATGACCCATCGGAGGGAACAAGAAGTTCATGTTATAGGTATCTTTGCCCAGGTGGTAGCATCTTAACCTTTGATTGTGCCGAATTGCCGCTGTTGCCAGGGGAATATCCAGTTGCTCATCAAAACGGGTTGAAATGGGGCACTTTTATCAAACTCTACGAATACCAAATGACCGGTTTGAAAACGAACATCGTATTTGATCTTTATAACCGCTTGTCTTTACTCATGCCCACCATAGCGCTACCTGTGAGGCTTTACGAAAGAAGACAGGGATACATCGGTCATACTATGGAAACCACACTCTCCGGCTTAACCGTAAGATTGGATGAAGACAAGAAGGAAAATCTCGAGGACGGTTTCCCCACATCAAGTACGATTTCTGTCCAAGGGCAGAAAATGAAAGTGTCAATATTCACCTTCAAAAAAGGGCAGTCGGAAAAATACACAAAAAATGAGGGAATCGTCTTTTCGGTAAATGGGCAAACGCATGGGTATTTACCTAATTCATTTTTTTCAAGACAAGGCGTTGGAATGAACTACCTTGCCGATTCGCTATTAGTAATCCTAGATTGCTCAGAATTCGATGGAAGAGCAAGAGAAGTCCTTTTTATGAATAGCAGGGACAGGCTGCGTTCAGGAGAGTTTAGATCCCAAATAGAGAGAGCCCTCGAAGATTTGATTAAAAACCATCCCGGTTTGCGAGAACTTAAAACAAAGCGCAGAGCGGAAGAAATCGAAAATAAACTTGAAGACTCAAAACCACTCGCAGATGTGATTGAAAAGATAATAAAGAATTCGCCTACTCTTGCCCAAATATTTATTCAAGGAGTAAAGTTACAAAACCCATTCAAGGTTAATAAAGCCACAGGGAAGAGCAAGTATTGTGGTAGTAAATTTCCATCGTATTTTACTCTTATAAAGGAATATCCGGACAGTAGCCCTAAGATATGTCCGGTTAACTCTCGATTTCGGCTTCAATATAAAACTGATACCGTTAATGATTACTTCGATAGGGATAGCGACCCAGGCAATTTCACCCTAACAGCTAACGGCAAGGAAATAAAGGATTCAATAATGAACCTATGGGAGGGAACCGCAAATTTAACCGTGACTCTTCCAGAATCTGCCAAGTTAGGGCAAAATATTCATTTTCATAGTAGCATCGTAGATGTCAACCGGATCTTTCCATTCACTCATGACTTTTTTGTAAAAGTAGAACATGCGTCGGAAGTCAAACAGGGAGGAAATGGAGGGCGGAAACCGCCGGCTGGGGAAAAGGATGGGAATGACTCAGAACATTTGTCTGGCTTAGCTTTACCAAACATAATAGAAGTGAGAGAGGGTGAGTGGGAAAAGCACGGTTTTAACAGAGAGGACGCATTAAAAGTCGCCGACGCGGGCGAAAGTGGTTATGATTTTTACATCAACATGGATAATGTCCACCTGCAGACGGAAAAGAAACCAAGCTCAGTTGTTGAATTGAGTATTTTAGACGCACGATATAAATACGGAATGGTTCTGTTGGGTATTGCAATGTTACAAGAGGCTAAAAAGCCACAGGAGTCAAGCGCTCAACCTGACAACATTGAAAACGATATATTCAAAAGAATAAAGGACACCACCCGGATTATATCCCCGATACTGCTTCCAATAATCAATGGCTTGGGCAGTCTTCAGCCGGATGAAGTATTCACATCTGAAAATGTTGAATAATAATTAGCTCCTTGTGACTTGCTTCCTTTATTTTATTTCCCCCGCTCCCCGCCAGGGTGAACACCCCTCCCCGCGCAGATAGCGGT
>DIKD01000121.1:6903-7767 GCA_002421585.1 Dehalococcoidia bacterium UBA5627 | reverse complement strand
GTATCGAAATCAAACAGATACCCGAGGACCGGCTGTTAGCATCGAGAGGATGGTAGAAATCCGTATGGAAAAGGAATTAAATTACACTTCGGAAATTGCCGATGCATAGAATAGAAGTCTGCATTAAACAGCATCTGCCCGATTCCGCAGGGCAGGGATTGGCAAAAGACATTTCGGACCTGGGTATAAACAATGTTTCCGATGTACGTGTAATTGATGTTTACTGGCTGGACGCCGAACTTGAAAACGAAGAACTTGAACTGATATGCGGACGCCTGCTGGCAGACCCGATAACACAGGATTACTCTTACGACTCCGCTATAAAGAAAATCAAAGAAGACGGACTGCACTCAATCGAGGTAGCTTACAATGCCGGTGTCGCAGACCCGGTGGAAGAAACGGCTATGAAAGCCGTAAAAGACCTGGGAATAGATCAAGTTAAGGCTATCAAGACGGCAAAACGCTATCTGATTAAGGGACATCTTGATAAAGGCGATATGGATGTAATATGCAGCCGTCTGCTGGTAAACCCCATCATTCAGCATATTGTGGGAGATAACCCGGTCGTTTTTTCCGAAAGCCCCAAATATGAATTCAAGTTGAAGCATATTGATATTCTGAATGCGGATGATAACAGTTTAAACGCCATCGCTGCCGAGTTCGGTTTTAATAAAAATGAGATGCAGGCGATAAAAGAATACTATTCAAAACTGGCACGTAATCCGATTGATGCAGAACTGGAAACACTGGCGCAGACGTGGTCGGAACACTGCTGCCACAAAACTTTCAAGGGTAAAATTAATTTCAATGGGGAAATAATCGATAACCTTCTAAAATCCACCATTGCCAGAGCCACAAAAGAGC
>DIKD01000121.1:6590-6852 GCA_002421585.1 Dehalococcoidia bacterium UBA5627 | reverse complement strand
AGGTTGAAACCCACAACCACCCCTCCGCCATCGAACCATACGGCGGAGCCTCCACCGGTGTCGGCGGTGTTGTGCGCGATATTCTGGGAACCGGATTGTCTGCTAAACCTGTTTTTAATACCGATGTTTTTTGCTTCGGTAATCCTGATATGGCTTACGAAGATGTGCCTGAGGGAGTTTTACACCCGCGGCGTATGCTTAAAGGTGTGCGTGCCGGCGTTGCCGATTACGGCAATCGTCTGGGTATACCCACCGGAAACGG
>DIKD01000121.1:6399-6556 GCA_002421585.1 Dehalococcoidia bacterium UBA5627 | reverse complement strand
TCGGGCTGATGCCCAAAGAGTATGCACAGATGGGTAAACAAAAAGCGGGCGACCTGATAGTGCTTGCCGGCGGTAGAACCGGCCGCGACGGCATTCACGGCGTTACCTTTGCTTCCGAACAACTTAATAAGGATTCCACCGAAGTTTCTTTCAGTTC
>DIKD01000121.1:0-6364 GCA_002421585.1 Dehalococcoidia bacterium UBA5627 | reverse complement strand
GCAAGAGATAAAGGACTGTTTGTGAGGATAACCGACTGCGGAGGCGGCGGGCTTTCATCGGCAGTGGGAGAAATGGGTGCCGAAACCGGCGCTAAAGTGTATCTGGACAGGGTGCCCTTAAAATATGCCGGATTGTCCTATTCGGAAATCTGGATATCGGAATCGCAGGAACGCATGATTATGGCAGTTCCTGCCGATAAAGCTGCAGAGTTATTGAAGCTTTTTGCCGATGAAAACACAGAGGCTACGGTAATCGGCGAGTTTACAAATGATAAGAGCTTACAGCTCTTTTATAACGATAGCCTTGTTTGCGACCTCAGTATGGAGTTTTTGCATCAAGGACATCCCCAACTGGAACTACGGGCTTTATGGTGTAAAGCGGGCTATGTCGAACCCAGAGTCGAGTGTCCCGACATTGCGCAATCCCTTTTAAAAATACTCGCTTCATGGAACGTTTGCAGCAGGGAATGGGTCATCCGCCAGTATGACCATGAGGTACAGGGCGGAAGCGTCTTAAAACCGCTCGTCGGCAAGAATAACGATGGACCCGGCGATGCGGCGATTATCAGACCGGTGCGGGATTCGGATATGGGCGTTATTATTTCCAACGGCATCAACCCCAAGTACAGCGATATCGACCCCTACTGGATGGCGGCTTCCGCTATCGACGAGGCTTTAAGGCAGATTATAGCCGTCGGCGGCAGCCTTGAGAGAGTGGCTCTGCTGGATAACTTCTGCTGGGGTAATACCAATAAGCCGGAAAGAATGGGGACCCTGGTACGCGCCTGCCAGGCCTGTTATGATATGTCGGTTGCCTTTGGCACCCCTTTTATATCCGGAAAGGACAGCTTAAACAACGAGTTCCATTATCGGGATACTACCATCGCCATTCCGGATACTTTACTGATTTCGGCTATGGGTGTTATGAAAGACAGCTCTAAAGCGGTCAGTATGGATTTCAAGAAAGACGATAATTATATTTATATTGTCGGAAACACTTATAACGAACTGGGCGGTTCCGAGTATTACAAGAGTATTGGATATTTAGGAAATGACGCCCCCAAAGTCTATCCGCTGCAGGCTAAAAAGACTATGGATAATCTCAGCAAAGCCAGCGAAAAAAGGCTGGTTAAAGCCTGTCACGACCTGAGCGAAGGCGGGCTTGGCGTGGCGGTTGCCGAAATGGCGCTTGCCGGCAATAAAGGCGCCAAGATTAATTTAGGCAAAGTGCCGCTTGGTGAAAAGATTAACCGCGATGATTACATTTTGTTCTCAGAATCGAACAGCCGCTTCCTGGTTGAAATAGCCCCTGAAGATGTAGATGACTTTGAGCAGACTTTAAACGACGTACCTTTTTCCCGTATCGGTGAGGTCAACTCAACAAATAGTCTGCAGATATTCGGCCTTAAAGAAGAAATTATGTTAAAAATCGAAATAGAAAAATTAAAACAAGCCTGGCAAAAACCACTTGAATGGTAGATTTTTATATGAGTAAAGCAAGAACACTGGTACTGCGAGCACCGGGAACCAACTGCGATATGGAAGCTGCCTTCGCTTTCGAGAAAGCCGGAGCGGCTGTTTCGATGGTTCATATCGGAGAATTAATCCGCAGGGATAAAGAACTGAAAGATTATCAAATAATGGTGCTGCCGGGCGGTTTCACCTACGGGGATGACCTCGGCTCGGGAAAAGTAATCGCCAATGAAATAAGTGTAAAACTGGGAGACGATGTAAAACTTTTCGTTGAAAACGGAGGTTTAATAATCGGCATCTGCAACGGTTTTCAAATACTGGTAAAGAGCGGGCTTCTGCCCGACCCTGCCGCTCTAAACAAAAGACAGAAGGCAACACTTACCAATAACGATTCCGGAAAGTTCGAGTGCCGCTGGGTAAACCTGAAAGTAAATCCCGACAGCAAATGTGTCTTTACAAGAGGAATCGATAAGATGTACCTTCCGGTTGCTCACGGAGAGGGCAAATTCATCGCTGATGAGGAGACATTAAACTCTGTAGATGTGGTTGTACAATATGCCGATGGAAATAATAGCCCGACTATGTCATATCCCGATAATCCCAACGGTTCCTTAAACTGTATTGCCGGTATCTGCGACAGCAGCGGACGTATCTTTGGGTTAATGCCGCACCCCGAGCGTTTCATATCAGGCAGTCAGCATCCCAGATGGACAAGTGAAAGATTGAGAGAACAGGGAGACGGGTTTAAAATCTTTAAAAATGCCTTGAATTGGATTAAACACCTTTAATTCAGTTATAATGCCTGATAGGTCTTGAATATTTACTACATAACGTCGATTATGTTATACTTATAAACTAATTAAAGCTCAACTAGAAAGAGGGATAAAATTGGCGGATACTGCTACAATTAAAGAATTATTGGAATCTGGAGCTCACTTCGGGCATCAGACAAGTCACTGGAACCCGCACATGAAGAAATACATCTTCACCAAGCGTAACGGGATTCACATCATCGACCTCGAACAGACAGCGGCCATGCTGGAGGAAGCCTGTAATTTTGTTAAAGACCTGGTTTCCGAAGGGGGCAAGATTCTCTTCGTAGGGACAAAAAAACAGGCACAGGATATCATTGAGGAAGAAGCGAAACGTTGCGGGATGTATTTTATCAATCAGCGCTGGATAGGCGGAGTGCTGACCAACTTCTCGGCTATTCAATCGCGGATAGATTACCTGGTAAAGCTGGAAGACCGGCAGGAAAAGGGCGATTTTGCCCGCCTTCCGAAGAAGGAAGCCTCTAAACTGGGCGAAGAAATCGTAAAACTGAATAGAAATATGGGCGGTTTTAAGGAAATGACCAGTCTTCCCGACGCCCTCTTTATTATAGACCCGGTTAAGGAAAAAATTGCTCTTGTTGAAGCACAAAAATTGGGTATTCCGATTATCGCTGTAGTCGATACCAATTGCCTGCCCGATATAATCGATTATCCTATTCCTGCCAACGATGATGCCATCAGGGCTATCAAGCTGATTACCGGTAAGATTGCCAGTGCTGTTATCGAAGGCAAAGGCGGCGAAATGCCTGTTTCCGAGGAAACGACTGAAGCTATGATGGATGAAACAGAATCTGTTCAAACCGAAGAGTAGAAGATTCTAGACTAATAAAATGGGGGAATAAACATTGGAAATCTCTGCTGCTTGTATTAAAGAATTAAGAGAACAATGCGGCGCCGGTATTATGGATTGCCGTGCCGCTTTAATGAAAACCGATGGTGATGTAGAAAAAGCCCTGGAGGTATTAAAGGAACAGGGTTTTGCCAAAGCCGCCAAGAAAGCCGACCGGGCTGCCGACCAGGGCCTTGTTGAGGCTTATATTCATTGCGGCGGACGTATCGGAGCAATGGTTGAAGTCAACTGTGAAACCGATTTTGTCGCCCGCACCGATGAATTCAAGGAACTTGCACACAACATAGCTATGCAGGTTGCCGCTATGAATCCTGTATATATATCGGTAGAAGATATACCTGCCGATATGCCGAAGGAGGAAAAAGAGGTGCTGGACGTTAACAGCGTTTGTCTTTTGAACCAGGCATACATCAGGGACCCGTCGCTAACGATTAAAGACATTATCGTTGAAAACGTAGCCAAAATGGGAGAGAATATTAAGGTTAGCCGTATTGCGCGGTTCGATTTATCCGAATAAGCAGGATAATAAATGAGTGATACCAAGTATAAAAGGGTCTTACTGAAACTCAGCGGTGAGGCTTTCAGTGGTAACACCTCCTCTGGCATCGATGCCCCTACTGTTGCCAAAGTCGCCAAACAAATCAGTAATATTGCCAATATGGGCGTCGAAGTAGCTACAGTGATAGGCGCAGGCAACATCTGGCGCGGTGCAACCGCCGCAAAACAGGGTATCGACCGTGTCACGGCGGATTATGCCGGCATGCTGGCAACAGTCATAAACGCTCTCTCTCTTCAGGATGCCCTTGAAAAACAGGGCATAGTTACCAGAACCCTTTCAGCTATTACTATCGAACAGGTTGCCGAACCCTATCTGATGAGGCGCGCCATCCGTCATCTTGAAAAAGGCCGCGTTGTAATTTTAGCCGGAGGCACCGGCAACCCCTATATGACCACTGATACCGCTGCTGCCCTGCGGGCAATTGAAATCGAAGCGGAAGTACTGCTGATGAGCAAGAACAGTGTTGACGGCGTTTACAGCGCCGACCCGCGTAAGGATGCCACCGCAAAGAAATTCGACCATTTAACTTACCTGGATGTGCTTAACAAACGCCTGCAGGTAATGGATTCAACCGCACTTTCACTATGTCTGGAAAACGGTTTGCCGATTATCGTTTTCGACCTTCAAGCGCCCAACAGCCTGGAAAGACTGGTAATGGGCGAACATATCGGTACTTTAATAAATGACGGGTAGTGATATGATAGAAAAAGTATTACTGACAATGGACCAGAAGATGCAGACCACACTGGATGTGCTTAAAAAAGACCTGAGCGGTATCCGCACCGGCAGAGCCACTCCGGCAATGGTAGAGCATGTCAAAGTTGAATATGCCGAAACTACCATGCCTATTAATCATATCGCCGGTATTTCTACCTCCGGAGCCAATCTGCTGATTATTCAGCCCTGGGACCCGGGCAGTCTTAAGGCAATCGAAAAAGCTATTCTAAAATCCAATCTCGGACTTACCCCCAATAACGACGGAACCACCATCAGGTTGACCGTTCCCCCTCTGTCTAATGAAAGACGGCTGGAACTGATTAAAATAGTAAAGGCAAGAGTAGAAGAAAGCAAGGTAATCATTCGCAATATCCGCCGCGATGCCTCGGACGAATTGAAAAAAATGGAAAAAGAGAAGGAAATATCGCAGGATGAACTGAAGCGTGCACTGGATAAAGTGCAAAAGGTTACCGACAGCTTTGTAGAACTTGCCGATAAAGCCAGGGACGATAAAGAAAAGGAGCTGATGGAAGTCTAAAAGACCACCTGTTTCCGTTCTGACCGAGTATATTAATTTGCCACCGCTTCTTTCGATAACGACATATCGGGACTCACCTGCTTTCTTCTTGTCATTCTGAGACCACGAAGGGTGGACGAAGAATCTGGGGGGGAGGTGGGAGGTAATCAACCACCCAACTCCCGATGTTGAGTTTCGGAAAACTGGAAAAAATCCCGTTTTATCGGGGCTTCGTTCGTTCATCACTTATACTTAGCGTAGCTAACGTGCGAATTCAGCATGACAGTATCCGCAACACCGTAGGGGCGACCAATGGTCGCCCGCCCATAAGGTATTCCTAAACTGTCTTTGCGAGGAGTGAGTTTTTAACAAACGACGAAGCATTCTCTACCGTTGAATACAGTAATGTCTTGCTCTTGATAGACAATCGATAACGTTTCTGTATTGTATGCGTACGGGGTAATTAAATGGCATCGTATTGATTGCTGCAGCCCGTTAAATCAAGGCTCGCACTGTCATTCTGATAGTAGTCCCGTTTCAGCGTGACGACTGAAAAATCTAAGAGTTATCGTTATGGGTTTTATCGAATTGCATTTAGATCCTTCGCTTCACTCAGGATGACACCCTACCCCCTCCGCCCGATATTGAGTTTTGGTAAGCTGGAACAAAATCCCGATTTATCGGGGCTTCGTTCGTTCATCATTTATACTTAGCGTAGCTAACGTGCGAACTCCAACACGACATTTATGATTTCATCTATACTGATTAATGGTTTATCGGAAAGGATTTAAAAATAGCGCAAGTTTTACTAACGGCAACCTGTTTCGGAACAGCCTCTGTTTAGTGTATAATACCTCTGTATTGTGAGCATAAGACTATTGGTTCTTATAGCTGTTTTATAGAGGTATTTTTGTACCGATGATAAAAAAGATTTCGCCTCTGCCAAATCATATAGCTTTCATCATGGACGGAAACGGCAGGTGGGCAAGAAAACGCAATCTCCCCCGAAAAGCCGGTCACAAAGCCGGCACTCAAAACATTCTTTCACTTTTGAAAACCCTCGGGAAATACGGAATTAAATATGTTACGCTGTACTCTTTTTCCACCGAGAACTGGAACCGCCCCGAAGAAGAAATACACGGGATTCTGACTATTTTAGGGGAATCTATTGAAAAGAAATTCCCTGAACTTCATAAAAACGGTGTAAAAGTGTGCCATATCGGACACCTCGAAAATCTACCCCCCAAAACCGGGGAAGCCATATTACGTGCCATAGAACTGACTAAAAATAACACCACTATGACCTTAAACCTTGCCTTCGATTACGGTGGGCGTGCCGAAATTGTAGATGCCGTAAAGAAAGTTATTTCCGATAATATTCCCCTTGAAGATATCGATGAAAAACTGTTTGGCAG
>DIKD01000037.1:926-3628 GCA_002421585.1 Dehalococcoidia bacterium UBA5627 | reverse complement strand
ATGAAAATCGCCGAACAATTAACGGTAGGCCTCACTATAAAGCCCGGAATGAGAGTGCTCGACCTGGGTTGCGGTAAGGGGCTCACATCTATCTTTCTGGCAAAAGAATTTGGCGTTGGGGTGTTTGCGCATGATTTATGGGTCGGCGCTACCGAAAACTACCGGCGCTTCAAATCATTCAATCTCGATAACCTGATTATTCCGATTCACGGCGATGCCAATGATATGCCTTATGCCGATGAATACTTCGATGCCGTAATCAGTGTGGATGCCTACGAGTACTTCGGCGAGACCGAAAGCTATATGGATGAAAAACTGGCTCCGCTGGTTAAAAAGGGCGGCATTATCGCTATCGCCGTTCCAGGGGTAAAAAATGAATTGCAGTGTGAATTACCTGTCGAAATGGCTTACTCGTGGACGGTAGAGGATTTATCCACTTTTCATTCGTGTGATTGGTGGAGGGAACTTTTAAGTAAGTCGCAGAAAATCGAAGTCGAATCGGTCTGCGAAATGCAGGGTTTCGATGAGTTCTGGAACGACTGGCTTGAATGCGATAACGAATATGCCGTAAGCGACCGTCCGGCGATGGAAGCAGGCGCCGGTAAATATATGAACTTTGTTTCGATAATAGCCAGAAAGAAGTAGCCAGACGATTAAATAAAAAATAGACCAGTCATTGAAACAGCGGAAACATAAATGGCTGGTCTATTCGCATTTATCAATAATATGTGAAGATTATCCAATCCCAAGATACTTCTCAAAGAAAGCCATCAGTTTTTCTATAACGCTTTGCTTTTTAATTACACGACTGCCATCTGAAAAGCGTGAAACCGGTGGTAGGATTTTATCGAAAGCAGTACCGGTGGTTTTCATTGCACCGTCTCTGAATGAACCCTCTATAAATTTTCGTGTTTCCGCTGATTTTAAATTTTCATCTTCAATAATTGCCAATAAATCTTTCTCTTTTTGTTCAGCAACAAAAACGTGCCAGTCGTTGTCTATATTATTAGAAATATTTACCCGCTCTATAAATTTCTCTATAAGTTCTTTTTTACTACGGAGTTCAAGGCTGGAGTTTATGGCTTTATCAATCGCTAAAAGAATGCCCTTATCGGTACAGTTGGATTCGTGATACTTTGCTACAAGCATGAGAATATAATCGATGTTTACTTCTACCTGCTTGATGAGTTCTATTTCAAACACGATGTCATCGTTTATGTTTTCCTTGTCAGCGTCTTTCCCCTTTGTAAAATCCTGATAAAGGTCTATATAGATGCTCTGGTAGTCTTGAAAATCACGCTCGGACAGAATTTCATTTCCTGCGAAATCATCGAATGCTGTAAGAATATTTTTCAATCTCAGAATAGCTCCGAAAAGTCGAATAAAGTCTTTCTTTGACTTTTCACCTATAATCTCTTTGCCTAACGGATAGAGTTTTAATATCATGGTAATTAACTCTATATAACCTGGTTTATGTTTGCCGTTTTCCTCATAGCCGTTGTAGTAATCATCGTATGCTTTTAACAGTACGATACCACCTGCCTCTTTATCTCCGAAGAGAGCAATGGCTTCATCGGTTGCCTCTTTGAGGTCACGGAAACAAACGATGTTTCCGAATGTTTTAACGGAATTCAGGATGCGGTTAGTACGTGAAAATGCCTGCAATAGCCCATGCTGCCGCAGGTTTTTATCAACCCAAAGTGTATTTAGTGTGGTAGCGTCAAAGCCGGTCAGGAACATATTGACTACAATTAACAAGTCGACTTCGCGTTTTTTTACACGCAGGGAGAGGTCTTTGTAATAGTTTTGGAATTTATCCGTTGATGTGTCGAAATTTACATTGAAAGTATTGTTATAATCAACTATAGCCGCATCGAGGAAATCGCGGGAGCTCTTATCAAGCTTGTTAGTTTCAAAGCCTTCATCGGGGAATACGTCTTCAGGGTCATCTTCGTTGGCACTGAAGCTGAAAATCGTAGCAATGGATAATTCTTTGTTACGTTCTGCCAATTGTCGTTTGAACTCGGTGTAATATTTCATTGCCATAGGAATGGATGCTACAGCAAAAATAGAGTTAAAGCCTGCTACACGCTGCCCCCTGAGCGAATAAAAACTGTTACGCTTCGTTTTTTGGTCGAAGCGGTCGAGTATATAACCTGTAACCTCCCTGATACGTTCCGGTGCAGATATTACTTTTTCAATATCGATTGCGCGAACCCGTTCATCTTTTACGTTAGCTGCCATTTTTATCGTGTTTACATAGTCAATACGGAAAGGCAGTACGTTGCCGTCGTTAATAGCATCCGCGATGGTATATGTATGGAGGTTGTCTCCAAAAGCCTGCGAGGTTGTTTTAAAAAGAGGGTTACCGCCGCTGGCTGCATTTGAGGACATAATCGGTGTACCCGTGAAGCCGAAGAGGTGATAATTTTTAAATGCTTTAACGATTTTCCGGTGCATTTCGCCGAATTGTGAACGATGGCATTCATCGAAAATAATCACAACATGGTTTTTATAGATGTCATGCGTTTTGTTTTTTTCGGTAAACACGTCAAGCTTCTGGATGGTTGTAATGATTATTTTGGCATTCGGGTCCTCAAGTTGTTTTTGTAATATTTTTGTAGATGTATTGCTGTTTGCCGCACCTTTCTCGAAGCGGTCATATTCTTTCATAGTTTGGTAGTCGAGGTCTTTGCGGTCAA
>DIKD01000037.1:0-849 GCA_002421585.1 Dehalococcoidia bacterium UBA5627 | reverse complement strand
GTATCCGCCTGCTTCGACAGTACCGTTTTTTTTGTAATTGGTTGAAATCTCAATACGGTTCAATATCCGTTCGGTGGCCGCAATCTGATATGGGCGCATCACCAGCAGCAGTTCCTCAGAGGTAAACACGCAGTAACGTGTCAGAATATTCAAGAGGGTATGCCTGGCAAAAAAGGTCTTGGTGAAATCCGTAAGGTCGGCAATCGCATGGTTATAGCCATCCGCCCAGTAGCTTGTGAATTCGAAGCTGTTACTAGTCTTTTTGCTTTTGCGGCTGCCGTTATCACCGGCTTCCCTGATATGCTGGTTGCGCGTGGTATTCGAGTAATATTTCGTATGTGTGCCGTTGGATATTACGAATATCTGAACATATTCATACAGACCCGATGCCGCCCAAAAGCTGTCGCGCTGATAGCGTCTGATTTGATTGAATGCCTCGCGGATTGCCATACCGCGGCGCTTCAGTTCAACATGTACCAGCGGCAACCCGTTGACCAGTACGGTAACGTCATAACGTGTTTCGTGCTCGCCGCCAGCCTCGGCATATTGATTGATTACCTGCAAGCGATTGTTGTGAATGTTTTTCTTGTCCAATAGATAAATGTTTTTGGTGGAGCCATTATCCCGGTGCAAAATTTGTACATAGTCGCTCTGAATTATTCGGGTTTTTTCTACAATCCCCTCGTTTTTATTAGCAATACACTCGTTGAAAAGTTGCTCCCATTCGCTGTCAGAAAATGGATAGTCATTGAGCAGCTCTAACTGACGGCGTAGGTTAGCAATTAAGTCAGCTTCATTTTTAATTTTGAGGTATTCATAACCCTGTCCGCAAAGCCGCTTGATAAAAGC
>DIKD01000015.1 GCA_002421585.1 Dehalococcoidia bacterium UBA5627 | reverse complement strand
GGGTTTTTTTATCCGGATAACCAAAAAGAGGCTGCCGATGGAAGAAATGAATATAGAAGCCTTCAAAGAGTTGCTGGCAGAAAAAAACTATAAGGTTTTACGCGAGAAACTGCTTGAAACCGAGCCGGAGAGTATAGCCGAGCTGCTTGATAGCATCCCTGATGATAAGGCAGTGATTGTATTTCGTCTGCTTCCTAAAACCTTGGCAGTGGATGTTTTCGATTATATGGACGGTTCACTGCAGAACCGCTTGCTGGAGTCTTTTTCAGACCAGGCGGCACGTACCTTTCTTGAAGCTATGCCTCCCGATGACCGCATCGAACTTTTAGAGGAAGCCCCGGCAAATGTTGCCCGCAGGCTCCTGCAGATATTATCTCCCGAACAACGGCGTCTAACCGTTCATTTACTTGGCTACGAAGAAGATACTGCCGGCCGTGAAATGACGCCTTACTTTGTCGACCTGCACGGTTTTATGACTGTGGAACAGGCGTTGCAAAGAATACGCGAACTTGCCATAAACAGAGAGACAATCTATGTATGCTACGTGATGGACCGTGGACGCCATTTAATCGGTACCGTGTCTTTGCGGGATTTGGTCACTGCCGACCCGCAGTCCAGAATATCGGATATTATGACTCCCGAGCCGCTTTTTGTCTATACCAATACCGACCGTGAAGAAGTTGCCAAGATACTGCGCGAACATGAATTGATTGCTATTCCGGTGGTCGATGCCGAAGAGCGATTGGTAGGTATTCTTACTTATGATGATGTTGTTGATATTATCGAAGAAGAAACAACCGAGGATATTTACCGCTTCGGCGCCGTGCAGGGAACGGAAAGGAGCTATTTTACCAGCCGTATACTGGATGTGGTAAAAAACCGCGCCGTATGGTTATTCCTGCTGATATTGGTTAATATGCTTACCGGCTCCATCATAGCCGGGCAGGAAGCACTGCTGGCAGAGATGGTTATACTGGCAGCCTTTATCCCCTTGCTGATTGGTACCGGTGGTAATGTCGGCGCTCAATCGGCTACCGTTGTCATACGTGGTCTGGCTACCGGAGAAGTAAACCCCAAGAAGGCGTTAGCTGTAATCGGCAGGGAATCGCTGGTAGGTATTGTTCTCGGTTTGGTGCTGGGTGCGGCGGTACTGGTTTTAGCCTATATTTTAGGGCGGGATTTGATGGTAGCCGGTGTAGTTACCTTTACTTTGATAATTATTTCGCTGATAGCAACCATTATCGGCGGGGCTTTGCCTTTTGCTTTCCGGCTGGTAAAACTCGACCCCGCCCTGGTATCCGCTCCCTTTATCAGCACCGTTATGGATATATTCGGCGTTTTCCTTTATTTTCTGGTTGCCAATATTATGTTTACCATTTAAAGCGATACTTTACTTTTTGGAAGCACAATAATATTCAATTGCTTTTGTAAAAAATTCTGGGAAATCCGCATCGTATTTTTTGAAAAATTTGGCAAAATCGGGGTGCCGGCTATAAGTCTGCCCCAGCCCCAGAACCGCCTCATCAGAATAATGTGAGAAGTTTTCCAGCCAGTTTCTCCATTTACCCACCAGTTCCTGCACTTCTTTGCTGTCGTAACCTTTCGGCATATTATCGCAAATTGCCTTAAAAATAGCTCCGCCTTCCTCCTGCACTGCCTTGAACTTCTCCTTTCCCATATTCATAACGCGCTCTTCGCTGTCTTTTAAGGTTTTTTCTCCCCAGCGTTCACGCACTTCCCGCCGGTATTTTTCTATTTGTTTGTCGCTGAATCCTTCGTAGTATTCTTTAATCGGCATTTCAGTCTCCTCTTTTAAGTTTTTAATGGTTTTTTCAATAGTCTTTATAAGCTCGTTGATCCGCTCTGCTTTTTTAGAAAGCAGTATCTTTTGTGACTTAAGCGCTTCAACAACATCAAATTCGGGGTCTTTTAGAATCTTTCCGATTTCATCCGGCCCGAAGCCCATTTCGCGGAAGAACATAATCTGCTGCAATCGCATAACCGCATCTTCATCATAGTATCTGTACCCGCTTGCCGTGCGGGACTTGGGTTTTAGAAGCCCCAGTTCATAATAGTGCAGTGCGCGTACGCAGATTCCGGCTATATCTGCAAGCTTTTTAACCGTGTAAACCATTATATATAAATAGTAAACTATGACGTTACGTAATAGTTAAGCTATAAATTGAATAATTAGCGCTATCTTTGAGATAATACTTGAAACAATTTTGACGAAGCGTCGGTAAATCCGTTGTAAATAACGGAAAATAATACTAATATAGACTAATGGTTTTGCGCTATTGTTTATACGGAGCTTTTTATTAAATGGACACTATCATTATCAGTATAGTTGCTATTATCGGTCTTGCCATCTTATCTCAGTTAATAGCCTGGTTTACCAGGTTGCCATCGATTTTGCTTTTGATAATTGCCGGTATATTGGCAGGACCGGTATTCGGGTTATTCGACCCCCATGCTTTGCTGGGTGATTTAATGGAACCGATAGTGTCGCTGTCGGTCGCCGTGATACTGTTCGAGGGCGGCTTAAATCTAAAAATCAGCGATATTAAACATACCACTCCGGTGGTGTTGCGTCTTATAACCGGTGGTGTACTTATAACATGGATAATCGCTACTGTCGGGGCAATATTCATACTGGATATGGATACCCGCCTTGCCGTATTACTGGGAGCGATACTGGTCATTAGCGGGCCGACTGTTATTATGCCGCTTTTGCGTTACCTGCGCCCCGGGCAGAATGTATCTGCGGTATTGAAATGGGAAGGGATTCTAATCGACCCTATCGGCGCTATCCTGGCTCTAATAGTGCTTGAAATTATACTGACCGGCAATTCTACGGGTGGTGCGGCACTTCAAACGGCAGTAATTCTTGTAAAGTCTATAGTATTCGGTGGCGCTCTGGGTGCGCTTGGTGCCTGGGTTATGATGCAGTTATTGCGACGCCACATATTACCCGACCATTTGCATATTGCCGCCACGTTAGGCATTCTGGCGGTCGTCTTTTTAGTTGCGGAGATTATTCAGATTAATGCCGGGCTGGTTTCCGCAATTGTAATGGGTGCTATTATGGCTAATCAGTGTAAAACCGATATCAGTCATATTTTTGAATTTAAAGAGAACTTAACATTACTTCTGGTTTCTTTTTTGTTCATTATTCTTTCCGCCGGTTTGGATTTATCCGCTTTTTCGGGGATAGCCTGGCAACTGGTTATATTTGTTGTGATACTGGTAGTGTTGGCAAGGCCAGTGGCGGTATTTATATCGGCACGTAACTCAAAACTTAAAACAAAAGAAAAGCTGCTTTTATCGTCCATAGCGCCAAGAGGAATAGTGTCCGCCTCCATCGCCTCGGTGTTTGCTTTTCGTTTACTGGCTGACGGTTATGCCGGCGGTGAATTATTAGCCCCGATTACTTTTGCTGTAATCTTCGGGACTATTCTGGCTTCCAGCATTATTGCCCCGTTACTTATAAAAGGATTGAAAATAAGTCAGATGAACCCTCAGGGGGTGGTGTTTCTGGGTGGGCAAATCTGGATTCGGGATATCGCTGCTATATTGGATGAAAAGGAAATCAAAACCCTTATCATCGATGGTAACAAGGCAAACGTTGCCTATGCAAAGCGCAAGGGTTTGAATGCCGTTTATGCCGATGCCCTGGCAGGAGGTTTCCTGGAGGATACGGATTTCAGCGACTACGGTTATTTTACGGCAATGACTGCCGATGATAATTATAATATACTGGTCGCTTTAAGACTGAGCAAGTCATTTGGCCGTTCAGGAGTTTTTATTCTACCTACAGCAAATACTGCATCAAAAGACCGGAAACAATCACAGCATCTGCCCGGAAGGTTGCTTTTCGATACTGAAGCGACATATGACAGGATAGCGGAGCTCTATGAAAAAGGGAATATAAAGCTGGTAACCCTTGAGGAGGATACCGACAGGGAAAAGATTGTGAAAAAGTTGGGTAAAGATAGCCTTCATCTGTTTGCCGTTGGTCCCAACGGAGGCGTAACGGTAATAACAACCGACAATAAGCTTGATTTTAAAAGCGGTACCGAGTTGATTGTTTTAGTCACCAATAAAACTGAATAGAATAGAAATCATTTCTCTTTCAATTTACATCAGTGATTATCGTTTTCTTCCACGCGTACGAAAACCGGTTGTTGTTTTTTGTGAGACCTTATAAGTTTAATGGATATAACCATCATCCATATGAACCCGCTAATCAGCAGTAATCTTTCACTGATAGCTTGCAGGTGGGGTTCGGGGGCAACACCCCACGAAACGGCGAAAGTGAGGCACAGTATAACGGTTAAAACCGTGTAAATCCAGTAGGGTCTCCAGTGAGGGTCTTTTCTGAAGTGGTGAGCGAATGCAATACAACCGAGTATAAAGGTCGCACTGATTACTCCTGCAATGGAATTGTGAATCAGCCCCTGTATAGTCTGTCCGATATCACCGATTTCAGAAGGGAATACAGCTAGCGCCACAAAACCGAAGCTGGTGATTCCGAAGAAAGACGAACCGGTCAATGAACTGATTTTCTTGTGGGTTAATGAATACAATTTAATAACGAAGATAATAAGGAATACGCCGATAAGAACAAAAGCAACCGTTTGCAGCCAGCCCATTTCACC
>DIKD01000117.1:2615-2759 GCA_002421585.1 Dehalococcoidia bacterium UBA5627 | reverse complement strand
CGAATATCTTACACATCTCGTCGATAACCTGTGAAATGGGGTGCAGTTGCCCCAGCGGAGGCTTGCGCCCCGGAAGTGAAATATCGATGGCTTCTTCGCCTTTGGCGGAAGTTACCTTCTCACCAAGCGAAAGCTCTTTTTCTT
>DIKD01000117.1:0-2573 GCA_002421585.1 Dehalococcoidia bacterium UBA5627 | reverse complement strand
CAAGCCCGCGCAATACTTCGTTAAGTCTGCTCTTTTTGCCCATATACTGCACGCGCCACAGGTCGAGTTTTTTGTTATCATCTATGGCATCAAGTGCGGTAATGGCTTGTGTTTTTAATTCTTCCAGTTGTTTTAAAATGCTCATATTTTTCAATTCTTGCTTTATTTTTATCTATGGATTATAGGCTATCAAGGCTAACAGGGTCAAATTATAGCGAGGGGGATAAATAAAGCAGGCAAGGAAAGAATAATCATTTCTGTATAAGACGATTGAATAAGCCGCCCGTGGTCTTGCCCCGGTGTAGCGCGGGATGAGCTTGTCTGCCTCGTTCATAGTGAGCTTGACGAACTAAGCGATGAACATTAAATCAAACATAAAGCGATAAAGACCAACATATTTTTCCCCTGCACCGGATGCTTCATTCGTCCCTTACGAATTCTGCATGACATTACGCTAACTGTCATCCTGAAGCCATAAGGGATGGCTGAAGAATCTTGGGCGAGGGGAGAAACAGCAAATAGGCTACCTCGGCATCAGGTACGGTACTTCGTGATAAAAACCCCATACATGATACTTCATTCGGCTTCGCCTCAGAATGACAGTGTACAGGGGCCCCCGGTAATGACAATAGTCTAAAAAAAGAAAGGACAGGGTTTTTATACCTGTCCTTTCCGCCATTAAGATAGCTTATAACTAGACTTCGTTCTCCATTATCTTCTTCTTCAGGGTTTCCCATTCGCTCATTTTAAGAACGCAGAGGTTACCCTCTTCCCCGATTTCAACCTTTTCCTCATCGATTTTTACTACGGGGCAGCAACTCTTTTCGCCGCAAAGGGTGATAATTTTCATTTTCCAACCTCCAAAATTAATTTATACATCTCTGTATATAGCACTATTATACAACATTGATAACATTCTGTCATAGACAAAAGTCACATATCGGCGACAACATCTTATATTATTATCAGAACATATGTGCTACTATTATTGATAACACTAAATCCCCGCTTGGCCGTTATTCGTTTTGACAGGGGAACTGATGCACAGGAGAAAAAGATATGACCGAGAGAACAGGAAGAGGCGCACCGGCAGGCAACCAGTATGCGCGCAAGCACGGCTTTTATTCACGCGTTCTGGATGAAGATGAGCAAATCGACTTCGAGCTGGCAACCATCGTCTATGGCATCGATGATGAAATAGCCTTGCTGAGAACTAAAATAAAGTCCGTATTAAGGCACGACCCCGAAAACATGGAGCTGATTATGAAGGCTTTAACAACTTTGGGCGGACTTGTTAGAACCAAATACAACATCAGTAGAAATGATAAAGCCGGCCTCAAGGAAGCTGTTTCAAATGTATTGAAGGATGTTGCCCTGCCGCTCGGTATCACCATCGGTAAGCTGTTTGATAAATAGGCTGCGCCCCTACCAGAAAGAGGTCGCCGTAGCCGTACTGGAGAGCGTTTTTTACCATAAGGGAATTACCTTTTCGGTGGAAGTTGCGCGCCAGGGAGGCAAAAACGAGCTTTCCGCCCAGCTGGAACTTCTACTGATGACATTATTTATGTCTAGTTCCAAGAACCTGATAAAATGCGCCCCGACCTTTAAACCGCAGGCATTGATTTCTATGGCGCGCTTGAAAGACAGGTTAAACGATGCCGGATTCGGTAACATCTGGACGGCAGAGCAAGGGTATATCATAACACTGGGCTACTGCCGCGCTGTTTTCCTTTCCGCAGAGCAATCGGCAAACGTGGTCGGAAACACCGCCCATCTACTTTTGGAAATCGACGAATCACAGGATGTAGATAAGCAGAAATACAGCAAAGACTTCAAACCGATGGGCAGCACCACCAACGTAACCACCGTGCATTACGGTACCGCCTGGGATGATTCTACCCTTTTGGAAGGGGTCAAGCAGCACAACCTGGAACTGGAGAGAAAAGACGGCATCAAACGGCACTTCCGCTACGACTGGCAGGAAGTCGCCAAATACAATCCGGATTACCTTTCATATATTGAAGCCGAGAGGGAAAGGCTGGGGGAAAACCATCCCCTTTTCCGCACGCAGTACTGTCTGCTCCCCATACAGGGCGGAGGAGGATTATTTGATAATCAGCAGAGGGCTCAACTACAGGGAAAGCATCCGCGCATTCACCAGCCGCAAAAAGGCAAGACCTATATTGCCGGAATAGATATCGCCGGTGAAGCGGCAGATAATGACATTATAAAGGGACTTAAGCCGAAACAGGATTCAACCGTTATTACCATCGGGGAACTGGATTATTCTCAAGTAGACGACATTCAAAAAGAAGCGCGGATTAACATTGTCGAGCATTACAGTTGGACCGGCAAAAAGCACACCGAGTTATATCCGCAGTTGGCAGACATTCTGGGAAAAGTCTGGAACTGTCGCAGGATTGTAATCGATGCCACCGGTATCGGGCTTACGGTAAGTTCTTTTTTAAGAAAAGCCCTCGGCGCCAGAGTGCTTCCCTTTACATTCACTTCAAGTTCCAAGTCCCGGCTCGGATTTAACCTTTTAGCCGCCGTAAACTCCGGCAGATTGAAGA
>DIKD01000050.1:18491-26896 GCA_002421585.1 Dehalococcoidia bacterium UBA5627 | reverse complement strand
GCTGTTATCGGCATTCTGGTATTCATCTTCTGGATAGTGTTGATGGTTAAAGCTTACCTGGGTGAGCATTATAAGGTGCCGCTGGCAGGGGATATTGCCGAGGCAATTCACCAGTCGGTATGGAAATCCGATACCGTTGCCGATTCTTCCGCAGAAAGTACGGATGGTACAAAAGGTGAAGAAAAGGGAGATTTTGGCGCATCGGTTTCGCAGAAAGCCGATGATTTCGGCAAAAAAGTTGACGATTATTTTAACCGCACACGTACCGGCAGAATCATCGGTTACAGTTTTGCCATATTCTGGAATATAGTATTAATAATCTTCTTTTCTTTGTTTTACCAATATATAGCATGGTACTCGGTCGGGGAAGACGGCAGCCTGACCATTGCCCCATTATTGACCTCGGATTTTTTGTCATGGATGCCGGTCTTAATAACATCGCTATCGATTTGTATTGTTGCCAATATCGTATTGATTGTCTATGACAGGTACTGGTTTCGTGAAGCGGTGCAGATACTATTAGAGATAATCGGAATGGCTGTGGTAATCTATCTGATAATAATATTCCCGTTTGATTTTAGAGTTATTCCGAATGCTGTGGCTGCCGAAATGCTGCCGACGGTAACTAAAGCAGTTCTGATATTTGTATCTGTTGCTTTTGGTGTCAGCGCGCTGGTTCGCTTTATCAAGATGGTGCTAAACATCGAAAACCGCGAATATACAGGTTAGGTATTCCGGGAGTCCTGTTGTCTTTTTAACGGGGCTTTTCGTCTGCCGTCCAAGATGTGGTATATAGCCTGAATCGGATGAGTATATATCATACGCGGTCCGGCGTATCTCATCACTTTCCGAATTCGTTCTCTCATCTGCGGTTTGTAGCAGTGCACCGGGCATTTGGCGCAGGTTGTTTTTCCCTCGGCAAAGGGGCAGTTTTCAAGTCTTTTTAATGCATATTCCTGTAATTCAGCACATTCCGGGCATAGCTTTTCCCCGTGATGATTTCCTTTACAGTACATACCAATCATCGTTATCAGCGTATTTCTTTCACGCTCAAGGCGTTTACTATTAGACATTTTTTACCAAAAGTGTTTTTAAGAGGCTGTATAGCCTGACCGTTTACTGATTATTATAAACTATTCGCGGTTAAATCTAAAAATTCCGATATGTTATGGACTCTTACAAATGATTGACGTGAACCGGAGAGGGGTGTATAATTTCTCTAATATCGGTTTGCCCGAAAACGACTGAACCAATACAAGATTTGTGTGGTTGTTACTTGGGTTAATGGACATGCTTAGCCTAGCCACTGAAGAGAGAGTTTTGTGAACAAATACCGGAAGATGGCAATAACAGCAATGGTTAGCATGGGTGTAATCCTAAGATTTTTGTCAGTAAGGTTTGTTTCCTTGATGTTACTCTGGCTGTTGATTGGAGTACCCAGACTGGTGGTTATCGGTGAGCCGTATGAAAAGGAGAAGACTGCTGCCATGCCTGAGTTGGGTCAATTTACTGACCGGCAACAGGCGGCGTGCACTTAGGGAAACTCTGAAAAAATCCTTACTGTTTATTATTTGATGGCTTATGTATACTCAAAATCACTATAACCTCATATTCCTAGTGCCTTATTCAGGGGTTGCTTAGTGTGGAGAGATAAAATTTTTGGTTGATTATTTGGTTTCTTACGGAAATCAGAAGGTGACACAGCCGAAAAGGAGATGCCATGAGCCAAATTACCCTTCTTTACCGGGAAAGGCGGAGTGGGTAAGACGACGATAGCTGCGGCGGCAGCATTATTCTGCCTCAGGTGCTCCTGGAACGGCAGGCCAAGGATACGAAGCTGGACTCCGGTAGTCTCTATGTATCAGGTTTGAAGCAGGTTAGACAGGAGGATTGGAGAATGAATGCTGTAGAAGCGAGTAGAAGTGACGCCAGTAAAGTGCCCGGGCTGGTCTCCATCGTCTTTCACCCGTGGGCGGTACTGTTTCCGGTGCTTACGCTGGCGGCTTACCAGGCAGTGGGCGGATCTTTTGAATGGGTAAAATGGGCGCTCTTAGCCTATTTGCCCTGCTTTTTGTTTCCTCTATTATATGCTAAAATCAGGGCTTCAATATTATCTCGGCAGGGGCAATATCCACAGCAAATCTCTCGCTCCCTCGTCCGTGACAACCCGGTGCAGCTCTTTATCATGGCCGGGCTCTTCGGCATTCCGTCCGCCTTGATTCTGTACTTTCTCAGCGGGCCCAGGAATCTTCTTATCATAATTCTTGGGATTACTGCGGTTATGCTTGTACTCGCTCTGGTAAACACGACCTACCGGGCAAGCTTTCACCTAGGGATGGTCACCGGCATGCTGACCTCCCTGTGGTTCCTCTTCGGCAGCGTTTCCCTGATCGGCTTCCTCCTGCTGCCTATTCTTGGTTACTCCCGGTACCAGCTTGGTGAGCACACGCCGACACAGATGGTGGCAGGCTTCCTGATTGGGCTGGTGGTCAGCGGAGCTACTTTTTATAGGTTCGGTTTTCCTCCAATGGGATAAAAAGGACATTTGTAAAAAGAAAGGAGTCGTAAATCATGACAGTAAAAATAGTAACCGATAGCACTTCCGACCTGACACCGGAGATAGCTGAAGAGTTTGGCATTACGATAGTGCCGGTGAATGTGGTATTTGGCACAGAGGTTTATCGGGATGGTGTTGACATTACCGCCGATGATTTTTACCGGAGACTGGTTCAGGACAAGGTATTACCAACCACTTCGACACCGCCAGCGGGGGCCTTTATCGAGGTTTATGACAGGCTGGCAGAAGAGACGGAGGAGATTCTGGTGATTACCCTATCCTCCAAGTACAGTGCTACACATGAGGCAGCGCTCCAGGGCAAGGATTTAAAGAAGAGTCATGCCCGGATAGAGGTGATTGACTCATACTTCTCCATTATGGGACTGGGATTGATTTGTATATCTGCGGCTAAGGCGGCTCAAGCAGGAGCCAGTCTTGAAGAGGTGGCTGCCCTTGTGCGCAATAATATACCGCGGACACACGCATACATGGCTTTTGACACGTTGGAGTATCTGAAGAGGGGAGGGCGTATCGGCACTGCCCAGGCACTGCTTGGTTCCATGCTGAAGATAAATCCCATTCTTTCCATAAAAGATGGCTATACCGAAGCGGTCGCCAAAACGCGTTCCAGAGCTAATGCGATAGAGTATCTGTACAATTTTGTTATGGGCTTTTCCCGTATTGAGGAGCTGGCGGTTGAGGATGCCACTACACCGGAAGAGGCAGACACATTAGCCAAGCGGCTGAATAGCAAATTCCCCGAGGTACGCATTTACCGAGGCAAGGTAAGCCCAGTGGTAGGAACCCATGTCGGCCCGCATGTGCTGGGGGTAAGCATATTAGGCGATAAAAAATAGTCTTCGGCAATAAGGCAAACAATGATGACAGAATTAGTGTTACTAATCGTCTTCGGTTACCTGATAGGCTCTGTTCCAAGCGCTTACCTGGCAGGTAAGTGGTTCTGCGGCATCGACATCCGTGACCAGGGTAGCGGCAATGTGGGCGTCTCTAACCTGATAAGGGCTACGTCATGGCGGGTAGGTCTGCCGGCGATTGTCTTTGATATTGGCAAAGGGGTATTGCCGGTATGGATAGCTTACCGGCTGGAGCTTGGCGTTGCTGCACAGGCGGCTGTCGGCATAGCCACTATTATTGGCCACAACTGGCCGATTTTCCTCCGCTTTAGTGGCGGGCGTGGTGTGCTCACAACTATCAGTCTTCTCTTTATACTGCCTCTGATTAACGGTTTTATACCTTGGGAAACCGTTGCCTTCTTCACCTTAGCTGCTATCGGTTTCTTCGCTCTGCATAATGTACCGATAGGGACAGCCGCCGGCATAGCCGTCTCACCGCTGGTCAGCTGGATAATGGGCAGGCCTCCCGGTCTGACCGCAGGCTTTCTCGCCATCGTGCTGATAATGATTGCCAGACGGCTAATCGTACCGCGGTCGGCAGAGGCAGCTAATATCAGTACGAAGCAGTTGATAGTCAATCGCCTCTTTCTTGACCGCGATATAAGGGACGGGGAAGCTTGGATTAATCGTAGAAGCACAAAACAGATTTCAGCGACAAAGGCGGCGAAGGAGATTCGCCCCAGCCGGGAGGAAAGCCGGGAGAGAGACGCGGAATGGAGGCGAGACCATGATTGAGATTGAAAATGTAGCCAAGGTTTACCGGAATGGATGAAGGTAGACTGTTCATGCCCCGAGAGGCGTAATGCTATCCATTTACCAGGGGGAAAAGATTACCGTTATCGGGTCGTCAGGCTTCGGCAAGACCACCATGATGAACATTATCGGTTGCCTGGCTTACTATGAAAACCGGTGCCGGGGTTTTACCGGTATGGGTGGAAGGAACAGATAAAGTCCTGCCCAACGACAGGCTTCCCTTTTCTTGACCCTCTGGCATAAGGTTACGATTAAGATTTGTAGTTCCTTCTCGATTAACGGGGGGATACGGCCGAAAGCTACCTTCGAAATAGCCCGGGTCCTTTTATGGCTTGCCGATCAGAAAGAGTGAAGAACCTGTATAGGAGTTCTCACCGCGGAGTTGGTTGGTAGTAGAGGGAAGGGCTACCTGGTTTTTGCCATCGTGACCGCGTTGCCGGTAGCAGGAGCCATAGTTGCCATTGTTTTGTGGTTGTCACCTCGATGGGGGATAAACCTTCCTGAGTGGGGCTTTATCTTGCTGATGGTCGCTTACGCCGCTTACACCGGGCGGCTATGTTCGAGTCTGGGGTGAGCTATGGTGGTGGGCATTATGTGCGGAGTGTTTGGTGCTGGTGGTGGCGGTATGATACTTATTATCCTCGTCTTTATCCATCATTACCCTATCCATGTAGCGGTGGGTACTTCGTCCTTCATAATGATGATAATCGCTGCCTCAGGTACAGCCGGATACGTACTTCACGGCAACATCGATATATATGCCGGTCTTATCGCCAGCGCGCCACCGTGCTGGCCGCCTGGCTCGGAGCGCCGGTAGCCGACTTGGTCAGTGAAAGGGTTCTTAGGCGTATCATCGGTGCTGTTCTTACCACACTGGGCGTGGCCATGATTGCCACTCAGTATCCGGTGGCTTAGCTATACATGGCGCCCGCGAAAGAAGCGTTTGCGGTCGAGAAGGGGCAACCTCTATCATTTAGAACTGCCATGAGTATGAAAGATTATTACAAGATATTGGGCATATCTGATAACGACAGGACAGATGACATTGGGCACAGGCGTTTATAAATCGGGCACTCAAATACCATCCTAATAAGAACCCGGGCAACGAGAAGTGGACCGAGGAGAAATTCAAAGAGATAAACGAGGACTTCAGCGTGTCAGGTGACAGCGCCAGGAAACATGAATATGGCAGGTGCATGAAGTCGCCTTTTGTTGGTGCCAGACAAACTGATTTTACCTACAGCCAGACAGCGGTGTTTCGCAGTTCCTTCTCCAACCCGTATTTCTATGAGCAGATTAACCGGTTATTTCAGTAAATGGGACTCCGCTTTGCCCGGGACTTTGTGAATCGGGTCCTCTTTCCATAAATCCTTTAATGTTATTGCGGTCATGTCTTTTATGACCATGCGGCTTTCCTCCTTTTTTGTTTTTTGCTTAACTTGAAAGGATACGCCCTTTCCTTTTCCTTTAAAAGAGTTTACATAAAGAAAGTTTACACGACCGACTCTTACAAATGATTGACAAGCCTTCAATTCGGTAGGATAATACCTCTAGATAGATAGTGAAGAGCTAATGAAGCTTGGTTATCTATCAATAAATAAGCAGGAGGGTTATTTCTATGGAATGGGCACTGGTTATCGCAATATTAACTCTGGTTGCCGGTATCATTGTTCTTATGTGGCCGAAAATTCTTAACTACATAGTTGCCGCTTATCTGATTATAGCCGGCATTTTGGGAATTATCGCCGCACTATAACCGATAACTCTTTTTCAAGAATAAGACAGTAACTTAACGGGCAGGTGGCTGTTCAGTCATAACTGAAAAGTCAGTGCCTGCCCGTGTGATTATCTATTTCTCCTTCTTGATTTTCTCTATCTCTTTAGCTATAGCAGCCTTTTCCGATGATACGCTATCCAATACGAATACCTCAATGAAGTTCCAGAGTACGAACACTCCCCAAATCCCCATCGGCCATAGTAACCACATACAGCCTCCCCATGATAACAACCATATCACGACAAGAACTGTATTAACTATTAGATATGCTCCCAGGTGACTGTAGAACTCTCTCTTCTTTTTTACTCTTTTTCTGGCTTCCTAATAAATTTCCTGTTCCGTAAGTTCCATTGATGCTTCCATCGGTGATGAGCACTTAATAATTCCTTTAAGAGTTTTACTTCCGTTGAAGCCGGTATGTCTTGTTTATGTCTCCGACAAACAGAATAATACGCTCAGGCATCCGTATATTAAAACTGATAAATATGCAATACAGTATAGTCCCATGCTGGAAGGAAGGGCGGCAAAGCCCATAAAAATGATAGCGCAGGCAATCAGAACAAAAACGAATATATCGGGAATTACGCCTGTTCGTCCCAGTCCTATTATCTGGTTTATCAATCCGAAGCCGAACAGTATTATCCCCACCATAAATATTATTGTAATAATCATCCCGCTGCCTTCGAAAAAAACCGAAGGTTGCACTCCCGCATTCATAACAGCAACCGGTCCTATGCCGTCGGCGCCCAGTCCTGTCGCCATAAGTATGCCTCCGGCAACAGTCAGATACAGGCTGAATGTGCCGATGCGGTTTTGTTCGTTATAATACAAATACTGGGTGATGTAGTGAGAAACGATAATTGCCCATCCGAAAGCCAGGGCGCTGATGATATGCCCCCATAGCCATCGTCCGCTTTGCAGAGCGGCTAATTCGGTTATTATGTTACTTGAGTAATCGGAAACATAGGGAATTGTAAAGATACCCGCAGATAATAATATCGGAAATATCAGGATAATAACGGCAATTTTAATATTGTCCATTTTTATAACCGGCCTGTTTTCCCGTAATTATTTACACATAAATTATATCACAACGTTACTAATATATACCTCGATACCCTGTAAAACAACGTGGCGAAAAGCTTTAACAAGTGGTAGAATCTTAGCATAAACTAACTTTTTAAGATATAAGGAAGGTTTAACTTTAATGAGTACAATAAAAATCATGCCCTGCCTGGATATGAAAGACGGCAGAGTGGTCAAAGGCGTCAATTTTGTCGGTATGAAAGAAGCCGGAGACCCCGTTGAGAATGCCGCTTTTTACGAGAAAGAGGGTGCCGATGAACTGGCAATGCTGGATATAGCAGCCACTCTGGAAAACCGCAAGACGCGTCTGGAATGGGTGCGCAAGGTATCGGAAGCAATCGGTATCCCCTTAACGGTAGGCGGAGGCATTTCTTCATTAAAAGATATCGATTTGGTTTTGGAAGCCGGCGCTTCCAAGGTTTCTATGAACAGCGCCGCAGTTAAAAATCCGATACTAATAAAGCAAGCCGCTTTAAAATTCGGTCCGGAAAAAGTTACGGTGGCTATCGATGCACGCAGAAACAGCAAATTACCATCCGGATTTGAATTGGTGGTTTGCGGCGGTACAAAACCGGTCGGGCAGGATGCCGTGATTTGGGCAAAACAGTGCCAGAAACTGGGAGCAGGGGTGATTCTTCCGACAAGTATCGACGGGGACGGAATGCAGACCGGGTACGACCTCGATTTCACAAAGGCTATTGCAGATGCGGTAACGCTGCCGGTGGTGGCTTCGGGGGGTGCCGGAACGCTTGAACATTTCTACGAAGGGGTAACAAAAGGCGGAGCGCAGATTCTGCTAGCGGCTTCGGTGTTCCACTACCGGATTCTTAGCATCAGGCAGGTTAAAGAATATTTAAAGAGTAAAGGCATTTCGGTCATTCTTTAAGCACAATAGACTTCATTTTAAACATTTTTAACGGTAAATCTGATATAATATGAACAGTTTTTGATTATTAGTTTCGTAAGGTAAAAAAATTTAAGGAGGGAAATATGAACTGGTGGATGTGCAGTGAATGCGATTATGTTCTACAGGCGGAATTGCCCCCCAAGAAGTGTCCGAGTTGTCATGCCGAATGTATTTTCAGTGATGTAACCTGTTATATACCGGAATGCGGAGGAGCCGGACGTCTTAATATGAAAATGGTTGCTGAAAAAGCAAAAGCTGATAAGAATAAAATTAATTAAACCCATATAAAACCATTATAATTTAATCGGTTAAAATAAGCCTCTGTTTGATAATAAACAGAGGCTTATAACATTTTTGATGAGATTATGTTATCGCTTAGTTTTCTTTTTCTACCAGAGTTCCGTATAAAAC
>DIKD01000050.1:10990-18405 GCA_002421585.1 Dehalococcoidia bacterium UBA5627 | reverse complement strand
TGTGCACTGAGGGTGCCTTCACAGGAAATATACAATACCGATCTGATTCCCCAGCCGGCTTCGATATCACCGCCCGCCTCAATGCGTCTGTTAGCCCGAATATCCTGGGCTGCCTTGATATTCCGCCCAACTTTTATTCCTTCTCCGGAATCGATACCCATACCTGATTCCATATCAACGCCCGCCTTTATATCCCAGCCGGATTTAATCATCTTATCCGATTTGATGGTCCCGGCAGCTTCTATGCGGTAACTGGCTTTAATATTTCCGGCTGCTATAGTATCCACACCGGCAACTATGCTTTCACCGGATTCGATATCACCGTCCGCTATATTGATGCCGTGCCCGGCTTTTATACTTTCTCCGGCTTTCAGACTTTTATTGCTATTAATACCTTTGGTTGCCTCGATACTGCCTGTTACATAGAGCTTTTTATCGAGCTGAATTTCGATACCATGATTACTTTTTAAATCACCGTCGAATCTGTATTCTATCCCCTTTTTGGTCAAACCGGGGTAGCTCTCATCAACTACGAGATTCAAATTATGCCCTTCTTTCTGAACCATTTGAAAACACTTCCTCCTTTGAAGTTTATTGACGTGTTATTATTCTACAATAATTTAACCGTTTAACAAAAATGTGCCGGGACTTTTGGATATAAGGTTATCAAAACAGAATTATCGCTATTGTAGCACTAATATATATTTTGGACATTTATATGATATAATAATCGCAAGCAATTGGATACTGAAACTAAAACTCTCGAAATCGAAGGCGTTAGCGTACTATTTAAGCGCAGCAGGAGAGCGAAGCGCATCAGTGTTTCCGTTGCTCCCTTTTATGGCGTGCGTGTTAGTGTTCCGCATTCATCCTCATATTCACAAGCGGAAAGATTTGTCCTTTCGAAAATGGAATGGATAAGAAAGCACCTCGAAAAGGTCAGACATTTAGAATCTGCGGCACAATCAGGGGAAAGTTTAGGTAGATTGAATCAAATCGAGAAAGCTGCCGCCAAAGAAAAGCTGGTTGGAAGGCTTGCTTGCTTAGCAAAAAGACACGGTTTTACCTATAACAGAGTCACGATCCGGAATCAGAAAACGCGCTGGGGAAGCTGTTCGGTTAAAAATAATATCAGTCTCAATATGAATCTGGCGAAGCTGCCGGAAGAATTGGCAGATTATGTTATTCTGCACGAACTTGTACATACCAGGGTGAAGAACCATAGCCCGCTTTTCTGGAAAGAGGTAGACAAACTGGTTGGGGATGGCAAATTAATGCGCCGCCGGTTAAAGCATTACAGCGGCATGTTATGTATTTAGAAACCTGCCATCGTGTAACATAGTATTTAATTAGCTAATTTTATTTACCGTATTTCAAATACGTATTATATAATACGCGCTTATCTTACCCCACCCCCGAATAAACAAATTGAGGAGGTATTAACAGAATGGCAATCAAAATTGTGACCGACAGTACTTCTGACATACCGCACGCCCTGGCGGAGAAGTACGGCATCATTGTAGTTCCCGTTTATGTTCAATTTGGAAATAAGACCTATCGCGACCGCATAGATATTACAGAATCGGAATTTTATGAAAGGTTATTGCACTTTCCTGTGCATCCCACCACCTCCCAACCCAGCCCGCAGGATTTCGTCGATGTTTATAAAAACCTTTCTGAAGATGCCGACGGAATCATTTCGATACATATCTCAACCAAGTTGAGCGGTACTATTAATTCAGCGCTTCGCGGCAAAGATATAGCTGCCGTCGGATGTCCGATTGAAGTAATCGACACGCAGTCGGTATCGATGGGTGTGGGGCTGACAGTTATTAAAGCGGCTCAAATAGCTGCGTCCTGTAAGGATTTTCAGCAGGCGGTTGAACAGGTTAAGCAGTTAATCGAGCGCATACATATCTGGATAGTCTTCGATACACTTAAGTATCTGGCTATGGGCGGACGTATCGGAAAGGGCAAAGCTCTGTTGGGGAATGTGCTTAATATTAAACCCCTGCTGACGCTTAAAGACGGTGAGTTTCTTCCGGCCGCCCAAGCGCGCAGCCGTGATAAGGCAATAGAAATTCTTTACGGTTATGCCGAAAAAGCGGGCGCTATCGATGATATTGCCGTCGCTTATTCCACCACCCCGGATGAAGCCAAAGCGCTGGCTGACCGGCTTGAAGCCTTTTGCGGTAAAAAGTCTAAAATAGCCAGTGTGGGTCCGGCATTGGGTGTACATGCCGGACCCGGCGCGTTGGCTTTGGCTATTTTAACGTCCGAGTAAGTCTCTATAAGGGAAGAAAAAAAAGCTGCGGTATCTTATCTCTTTCGAAAAGAGGGGGTTAGGTGGGAAATCTCAAGACCTAACCCCTGTCCCCCTTCACCGCAATCAGAGAAGGGGGTAATACGCCAACTGTCATTCTGAGTCAAAGACGAAGAATCTAGGGCTTATCGAATGGTATTTAGATCCTTTCCCGACCAGTCGGGATTCAGGATGACAATACGGCGAGAAAGGCTTTTTATCTACAGAACTTATTGTTTATTGTTTTGCGTTAGTGATATCATAAGGTAATTTATAATTAAAGGAGTTATTAGATGAGTATACTCGGTTTTATAATCGGTATTCTGACCGGCATCGGTGCGACTGTATCGCTCCTTCCGCTTTTAGGCTGGCTTAACTGGCTGAACATACCGGTTGCCGTAATTGGTCTGGTATTCTCCATTCTCGGCGTTAACAAGGGCAAGAACAAGGGGATTGGCACCGCCGGTATAATCATCAACGCCATTCTGATAGTTTACGGCGCCATCAGGCTGATTATCGGCGGCGGTTTTATTTAGACTGAAAATATTTTATTGCGTTGAGTAAATCGGGTGCTGCGGAAATTACCACAGCACCCTTCTTTTATCATAAGAAAATCCTCTAAAAAGTATTGACTTGAGCATCGCAGTCGATTAACATTGTGTTATGGATAGTCGAGTCAGGGGATATGTTTTTCAATGGGCGCTTCTCGGTATATTAGGCGTTGCTGTTATCGCTACTCTGTGGCATTTCCTGTTTTTTCTAACCGCGGAGTTTGCGGTTATCGGGGCAATCGTACCGGTAAATGACAGCGTCTGGGAGCATTTTAAGGTTATTCTCTATCCGATGCTCATCTTCGCCATCGTTGAATATCGCTATATAGGCTACCATACAAATAATTATATAACAGCCAAAACGATAGCCATTTTTATCATGCTTTTGTTAATCGGCACCGTTTTTTATACTTACTTTTATGTGGCAGGCAAGCAGATAGCGGCGGCGGATATCTCCATTTTTGTCGGCGCTCTCATTATCGGGCAACTGGTAGGCGCATGGGTAATGACGTTCGACCCGCTGCCGAAATATTTTAACTATGTCGCCATAGCGCTTATCGTTGCACTGGCGATTGTTTTAGCAGTGTTTACCTACAACCCTGCCCACGTTCAAATCTTCTTCGACAGCGCCGCAGGGATTTACGGCTTGCCGTAGGGGGGGGATTCAAACCCCGGTAAAATATCGGATAGCCAGAGCTATAATTTCCAATACAAAGAATGGTGCGTATACGTTGAAAATACTACAGGCTATTTAACCTGAAAAAGTAGCAACAGATTGCGCTTTGTTTTAGTTTATGATAACTTATCGGATATAAGTTTATATCTAATAGGAAGGGGCGATTTAATATTGTCGGCTAATAAAACCCTGCAAAACGCAAAACTGGCGCAAAAAGACGAGTTCTATACTCAACTGCCTGATATAGAAGCAGAAATGCGCCACTATAAAGAGCAATTCCGCGATAAAGTCATTTTTTGCAACTGCGATGACCCATATGAGAGCAATTTCTTTAAGTATTTTGCTATGAATTTCAATTTCCTCGGGCTTAAAAAGCTGATTGCTACCTGCTATACCGGTTCCCCAGTCGCCGGAGAGCAATTATCGCTGTTTGATGTTAAAGGATTGGAGAAACAGGAAACCACCGCAAAACAGGCGCATAAAATCGAGATTACCGAGGTTACGGACGAGAACAGAGACGGCGCGGTTGACCTTGCCGATGTGGAATACCTGCTTAAAAACAAGAAAAATGCGATTTCACTATTGAAAGGGGGCGGAGATTTTCGCTCCCCCGAATGCATCGAGTTATTGAAGCAAGCCGATATTGTAATAACCAACCCGCCATTTTCCCTTTTCCGTGAATATGTTGCGCAACTGATGGAATACGAAAAGAAGTTTATTATTATTGGGAATAAAAACGCTATAACATACAAAGAGTTTTTTAACAACATCAAAGATAATCTAATATGGACAGGGTACAGGTCTTTTTCAGGCGGGATGTGGTTTATTTCCGATTATACTGGTAGGTACGAAAAAACAGTGGACGGCGTAAAGTTGATAAATGTTCCGGCTATTTGGTTTACCAATCTCGACCACGCAAAACGCCACGAAAACATCACTCTTTATAAAAAATACACTCCTGCGGAATACCCGCATTATGATAACTACGATGCGATTGAGGTTTCAAGAGTTGCTGAAATACCCTATGACTGGGATGGCGCTATGGGCGTGCCGATTACCTTTCTGGATAAATACAATCCCGACCAGTTTGAGATAGTCGGTTTGGATAGATATGCCGATGGAAATAGAACGCCTAATAAACGTATGCAGTTAGACGGAAAAGAATTATATGCTCGAATACTCATCAAGCGTAAGGGAGTGGGGAAATGAAAATAGAATTGCATGAAATATCAGTAAGCGAAGTTGCCGAAAAGTATACCGATAATGCCGAGGAAGGTGTTAGCGGATACGGCGGTAAGTTAAATATCCGCCCCAAGTACCAGCGCGAATTCGTTTATGACACTAAGAAACGCAATGCCGTTCTCGATACCATCCGCAAGGATTTCCCCCTCAATGTAATGTATTGGGTTAAAAACGATGACGGAACGTTTGAGGTATTAGACGGGCAGCAACGTACAATCAGCTTTTGCCAATATATTATGGGTATTTTTTCAATAGATAACCGCGCTTTCCACAACCTGACCGAAACGGAAAAGCAGCAGATTTTAGATTACAAACTTATGGTCTATTTCTGTGAAGGCAACGATAAAGAAAAACTCGATTGGTTCAGGATTATAAATATCGCCGGTGAAAAACTCACCGAACAGGAATTACGAAACGCTGTCTATACCGGCCCCTGGTTATCCGATGCAAAATTAAAGTTCAGTAAAACCAATTGTGCAGCCTATGGGTTGGCTAAAGACTATGTAAACGGCTCTCCCATCCGTCAGGAATTTCTGGAAACGGCTATTAAGTGGATAGCTAACGGCGAAATCGAAAAATATATGTCTGTCCACCAGCACGACCCGAACGCCAACGAATTATGGACTTACTTCCGCAATGTAATCGAGTGGGTTACGCTTACATTTACCACCTATCGCAAAGAAATGAAAGGCATCGATTGGGGAAGCCTGTATAACGAATTCAAAGATAAAGTATTCGATACCAAAAAATTGGAAAACGAAATACAGGCATTGATGATGGATGATGATGTTACCAATAAAAAGGGCATCTATGCCTATGTATTGAACCGAAATGAAAAACATTTGAATATTCGCTTCTTTACCGAAAACCAGAAAAGGGCGGCTTACGAAAGACAAAAAGGTCTTTGCAATAAATGTAGCAAGCATTTTGAATTTAATGAAATGGAAGCTGACCATATAACACCGTGGAGCAAGGGCGGTAAAACAATACCGGAAAACTGTAAAATACTATGCTTGGAATGTAACCGCCGTAAAAGCGACATATAAAGGAACATCGTTAATTTTCTTGCTCCTCCTCCCATAGTGACATACCCCCCAATTGAGTCTATACTGGTAAATATGGATGAAAGAAGTTGGTACACTTTTAGATGCATCAAATGCAATCTTGTATGGCGAAAGCCGCTTGCCGCTAATGAATCCAAACCCAAAGTATGCCCCAAGTGCGGCTCCCCCGATTGGCAGCCCAAAGCCTTCACCGAAAACAAATAATCAAACACAGCATTCTGCGAATCAATCGCTGCCGGTATTTATAAATCTTACCTTAAAAGGAGATTAAGATGGAGGAATCAGGCAACACGTCAAAAGCGGAAAATGAGCAGTTTATCAAGGTTACCGAAAACGGACCCTATCTGGTAACCGGAGGGGTGCCCCTGGCGGAGCAAATTATACAGGTCGACAGCGATAACGAGTGTCACGGCTGGCAGGAGGGCAAAAAGTATGCCGAGCAGGAGAGTTACAAGCTTTGCCGTTGCGGAAAAAGCGTTAACAAGCCGTTTTGCACCGGAATGCATGCCGTTACCAAATTCAAGGGAGAGGAAACGGCAAGCCGTAAGCCGTATGCGGAACAGGCAAAAACGTATGAGGGTCCTGAATTAACCCTGACCGATGCCGAAGACTTATGCGCCTCGGCGCGTTTCTGCCATCGCGCCGGCGGTACGTGGAATCTGACCGAACAATCCGCCGACCCCGAAGCGCGCAAGACCGCTATCGAAGAAGCTTGCGATTGCCCGTCCGGCAGACTGGTTGCTCATGACAATCAGGGGAATGCCATCGAGCCGAAGTTTACTCCTTCCATCGGTGTCGGTAAAAGACCCGCAGGCAGGGAAAGGATGGACCGCTGTGGGTGCGGGGTGGCATCCCCGTAGAGTCTGCCGGCGGAAAGCCTTATGAAATCCGTAATCGTGTTACGTTGTGCCGCTGCGGTAAAAGCGCCAATAAACCCTTCTGCGACGGCAGCCACTTGAAATAGAAGGCTTTATCAGGTATGGGTATTATGAACAATAAATCAGTACGTTAGCGGAGCCTGTCCTGAGGCTCTCGAAGGAAGCTTGTCGAACCATAACGGCAGCGAATTACAACTACCCATTGCGAGTGCCTTTTTAGACCTCACCCCAGATGATATTGATTTACAAACGTAACCCTCCCTCTCTGCAAGCGGAGAGGGAGATGGAGAGTGAGGTATTAAAGAGGGCGAACGGAAGAAACGAAGCCGTTCCGAACGATGTTGAGTTCCATAGTTCGGAATGAAATCCCGACAAGTCGGGACTCAGGGTGAACGGAAGAGAAAGTTTGAAGCATAGTATTCCAATCGCATTCGATGTTTTATTATCGTTGGTATATAATTAATGTAAGAAAATTTTTTAGGAGGTATAAATAATGCCCGGAGCAGTAATTGCCTGGACTATCATCGGTATTCTTGTAGTGTTATTTCTCTTTATGGGTATCTATACTGTCAAGCAACAGACTTATGCCGTAATCGAGAGGTTCGGTAAGTATGCCAGAATAGCAGGACCCGGTCTTCACATCAAGTGGCCTATTATCGAAGCCGTGGTGGGGCGCGTTTCCATCAGGGTACGTGAATTGAA
>DIKD01000050.1:3669-10895 GCA_002421585.1 Dehalococcoidia bacterium UBA5627 | reverse complement strand
CACAGATGGAATCCTTTGTTTTCGATACCGTCAGGGCGAAAGTTCCCCATATGAAACTGGACGAAGTCTTCGAGAAAAAGGAAGATATTGCTGAGGATATCGAGGCTAAACTGGGGAATATTATGCCGGAATTCGGATATTTTATCAAAACAGCGCTGGTAAACGATATTGTCCCCGACAGCAAGGTTGCTGTTGCTATGAACGAAATCAACGCTCAGGAAAGAATGAGAGTTGCCGCCGAGCACAGGGGCGAAGCAGAGAAAATCCTGGTGGTGAAAGCTGCCGAGGCGGATGCCAAGAGCAAGGAACTGTCGGGCGTAGGTGTTGCCAACCAGAGAATGGCTATTGTCAAAGGCTTGCGTGAATCCGTAGAGGATTTTACCCATGCTATCAATGGCGTAACTGCCAGAGATGTTATGTCGCTGGTGCTTTTGACTCAGTATTACGATATGCTGACCGACGTCGGCAAGCATTCCAATAACAATACAATTTTAATCCCGCATTCTCCGGGTGCGGTCGGTGATTTCCAGCAGCAGATTTTATCGTCACTTCTGGCTGCCGATAAAGCGACCGGTGAGCATAAGAAATAGTTATTAAATAGATATGAATATCACGCTGCGCCCCGTTTTAGCGGGGCGTGGCATTTAGGGTGGATAGATAACCTGTCATTTATGGTTTTCCCGAAGGGAAAGCGATGTCCCGATAAATCGGTATCAGAATGACAATCTAATCGTCAACCCCGTAGGGACGGGCATTGCCCGTCCGCCAAATACGAAAGCATAAATGCGGACGACCAATGGTCGTCCCTACGATTATTATTCATCACATTGTTATTGCGAGGAGCGAAGCGACGCGGCAATCTCTACCGTTGAATAACGTCATTGCTGTATTTATGAAAAGAAAAGGGGTACATATCATATACGGAGCGGGGTAATCAGGTTGAATTGTAGGGATTGCTTCGTTCCGACAGGTCGGAACTCGCAAGGACGGTTATATAATTGTCATCATGAATCCCGACTGGTCGGGAAAGGACCTAAATGCCATTCGGCAAGCCCTAGATTCTTCGTCTTTGACTCAGAATGACAGCAAACAATTTGTCATGCTGAGTTCGTAATGGTCGAACGAAGCATCCGGGGTGGGGATTAATAACGAATTACCACTCCGTGGTTCTCTCCATTTCACAAAGGGAGATTAAGAGGGATTTTGGTAGGAAACGCATCAATAAAAAAAGTAAACATTATTCAGGTTCGGTATAAATCTTACTTAATCCCTCTTTTCCAAAGAGGTGAAAATGCTACCGACATCTGTCGCTGTAAGTATTATTAAGCATCTATTCTTAAGGACTCGACAATCTTTCACTGCATTCGGCACATCTTCTGCATAACTCAACACTGTTGGCATCCGGGTCTATATGCCCTTTTTCAAGTATTTCGGGCAATTTGTCGACCGGTGAACGGTGATTGTACCCCCGTCTGTACATTTCTCTAACCAATTCATCGTGGCGGGGGAGTAGCAGGGTGGGGCTTACAAAGCCCGCTTCTATAAATCCGCTAATATTTTTTCCCTTATTCAAGCAACCTGCCAGCATATGCAGTTCCACATGCTCGCCTAAAAGGTGCTTACGACACATCTTTTTGGGGTCTACCAGCCACATTCTCATGTATATATCATCCGACATTTCTTAAAAAAATAAAAGTATTCCGGAAATATATTCCGATTTCAATAAATAGACTTCACAAATGGTATAATCGATGATAAATCACTGTATCCGGACGTGTAATAATGGCGATATTTACATATGAAAACCTGGTAGACCCAATGCTAAAGATTGTCCGGCAATCCGTGGTCGATTTTACGGTTATGAAAGCGGGTAACCGGGTGCTTGATGTCTGCTGCGGAACGGGTGCTCAGGTTATCGAGTACGGCAGGCGCGGGATTAACGCTACCGGAATCGATATGGATAAAAACATGCTGGCTTTTGCCGAAAAGAATAAATCCCGCCTGAAAATGGGGAACGTCTCTTTTTATGTTGCCGATGCCACCGCTCTTCCTTTTGATGATAACAGTTTCGATTTCGTTTCGGTGTCTTTTGCCCTGCACGACAAGCCGCCCGATGTACGCGCTTCCGTAGTTTCCGAGATGAAAAGGGTTGTCAAACGTGAAGGAGCTCTCCTATTTATGGATTTTAACATTCCCTTACCGCGTAACATTTGGGGGGTGGGGGCAAATATCGTTGAGTATTTTGCCGGCGGGGAGCATTACCTCGGATTTAAGCAATTCAAAGAGAGCGGTGGAATATCGAAAATAGTTGAAGAACACGGGTTGGTAGCGGAAAAAACTGGGTATTTTAAAAGCGGCATGGTAGCCGTGGTGAAAGCGAACATGCTGTAATAAAAAAGTTCCAATCAGGCAAATATATGAATATTGAGAATGCTCTCTATTTTAAAGACAGGGAAGAATGGCGTAAATGGCTTGCGGAAAACCATGCGGCATCAAATGAAGTACGGATACTGCATTATAAAAAGCGCAGCGGCAAACCGACTGTCAGTATTAGCGAAGCCGTTGAAGAGGCGATTTGTTTCGGCTGGATAGACAGCAGGATGAAGAGCATCGACGCAGAAAAGTTTATACTGAAATATTCACCGCGCCGCCCGAAAAGCGTCTGGTCTAAAATAAACCGCGAGCGGGCTGAAAAAATGACAGCTTCGGGAAAGATGACCGCTGCCGGACTGGCTGCCATCGAACTCGCTAAAAATAACGGTAACTGGGACGCCGCTTACACCAACGCAATAAGAGATGAGATGCCACTGGATTTGAAAGAAGCCTTGGCGGCAATGCCGCAAGCTATGACTAACTTCGAGGCTTTTGCCAACAGTTACCGCAATATGTATATCGGATGGGTTTTGGGGGCAAAAACAGAAGGGACACGCCAGAAAAGAATTGCCGAAGTTGTCAGCCGTTCGTTTTTGAACAAAAAACCGGGAATCGAATAATCATCGAGTCTATTTTACAATCCTGCTGATAGCCTTGAATTTATCGCCTTCGGCTGCTTTAAGCATTTCGAAAAGAACAGTCTCTGTCCCCGAAATTATAATTCCCATCTGCCTCATCAAATTCAGTCCGATTTCCTTATTTCCGGGCGTGCGCGATGAAACGGCATTGGCGATAACCTGTACTTCGTATCCGGCTTCTTTCAAATCCATAGCAGTCTGGTAAACACAGACGTGCGCTTCTGTGCCGCAGATGAGAACCTGTTTCCTGCCGGAAGCCTTCAGTGTTTTTCGGAACGCCTCATCAGCGTAGCAGCTGAAGCTGGTTTTCGGAAGCGGTTCGATGTTTGTTAATAATATCGCTATTTCGGGAACCGTCTTTCCCAATCCCTGCGGATACTGTTCCGTTACTATTATCGGTATTTCCAGCACCTGCATCCCTTGAATCAGTCTGATTATATTGGCAGTCAGATTCTCTTCCCGATAGATAACAGGGAGCAGTTTTTCCTGCACATCTACTATCAGCAGAACGGCATTTTCGCTCTTTAGCATATTTATACACTCCTTGAAAACACCGGATGTAAAATACAGCGCCCTATGTCGGGGGGAAATCATTTGGGGTATCGGGAGTCAAGCTGACATAGCCAAGCACGAAGCGTACCGATGATTCTATTTTACAGGTTTGTTATTATAAAGATCATCCACAGGATTATAGTAACTGCCAATGCAACTATCGAAATGATGAACTGTTTTTTCGAGCTTTTCAGGGCGGCGTTGGTTTGAGTTTCGTTAAATATTTGCGCAATCAGCTTTTCAAGGTGTGCCACTCTTAAAGAAAGCGCCTTAAGCGTCGATGTCTCGATGATTCCCGGGGCGGATTGCAGCAGTGATTCCAGTTTTTCGCGCTGCGAATTGAGGTTGCTCGATACGTTGCCCCATTCATTATGTATTTCTTCGACCTGGCTTTTCAGTGTTTCGATGGCACTCTGATAATCCTTTTTATGCCATGTTTTCCAGCTGTCCACCTCGCCGCTTAAATGTTCCAGCATGTCACGCAGGTCTCCCACTTTTTCGGGCAAACTGGTATCTGTGACGGTTGCTTCAACCGCTTCTTTTATTTCCTCCACCTGTTTAATAGTATGCGTTGCCTCTACCAAATCAGGTTCGGTGTATTGGTTTTCCTGTAATTCTTCTATTGGGCTGGTTAAATCTTCACTCATAGCTCTACTTTTCCGATATTATAATATGTGTAGAAATTAAACCATATATTAACCGGAAATTCCAGTACATTAAGAGGGGAAACAAGAAGTATTTTCTATTTGTCGAAACTTTCCGGCGGCATGTATTCCTTAACGGCTGCCGTAACAATCTTGTCTATTTCGTTTTTTTCAGATAGTACCCAGCGGATATAAGCCATTAAGTAACCCCGTGCCGGGTCGTAAGCTGTTTCGCGTTTTTCCGGTCCGTAGTTAAATTCCTGCTTTATCATCAACAGCTGAGCCAAAACCATGTTTATATCGAGACTGTCCAGCTGCATCGGGAAGGTCTTGCTATCGAGGCTGTCAATCAGTGCAATGCAGTCTTCCCCTTTACAGATGTTTTCAAAGATATTCGATAACGAATCAGTTTCATCAGAGTTGCTGATTTTTTTAATATGCAAGTCTATCAGTAAACGGACAAATGTGGGGCTAAACTCCTCTTCATCGGGCTTTTTTAAGAAAACCGAAA
The DNA here is from genome assembly GCA_002421585.1 of Dehalococcoidia bacterium UBA5627. Taxonomy (GTDB): domain Bacteria; phylum Chloroflexota; class Dehalococcoidia; order Dehalococcoidales; family UBA5627; genus UBA5627. Next base: position 6,177 of record DIKD01000050.1, on the reverse strand, counting down.
AATCTTTTATAGTAAGTTCATCTGTTCTGGTAACCGAGATTTCCGTGCCATCATACGATGTATAGATAACCTTTTTATCATCCGGCGGCAGTGAAGCCAGCAGTTCCCTTCTCTGTTCAATATCCATAGGGATAGTGTTTCATTTTTAAGCTGTATTTGTCAATCTTTCAGATATAAAAAACACTTAAACCATTGATAGCAGGGCTATCAAATAGTAAAATATTATTGCCGGAAATGAAATAATTCTAAATATAATATTTTATAGGAGGATGTCATGACGGATAAAAGCGAGTGGGTCGAAGGAGAATTTGTATTGCTTTTAAGCAGGCCTGATTTGGCTGACGATGGATTTGCCGATATTATACCGGATAGAGATAAAGAGGATATCGGCGGGGTGCGTGCCGCAGTTCATGGTTTTCATGCCGGTGGAGATACATCGATGCTGTCGGAGATGATGTTGTCACTGCTGGGGTCGAAGGATACGCTGGTCACCTGCCCGATATGCAAGGTATCTTTCTGATTCTTTTCCGTCGCTTGTTCGGGCTTTGCCTTCTAAAAAAGTGTGATAAATCCGGTTATTTTCTGCTGGGTTTCGTCGGATATCCGATTACATTATCATTAGGGCGGATATGTGCCGTTTCCACCGATTACCTGTCGTGAAATAGTATCCGTTGTGTGTCGGATTGTGCAATTGGATAATTATTTTCCAGAAAAGCCGTCAGTCCCTTTTATTCTTTTGTTTATAAATCGTGATGCCCGTATATAGTATCATTAAAACCCCGAGTATCAGATTGAGGTAAGCGACCGGATAGAATACAGTACCGCGAACGATGAACAGATGTGTGCTTTGAAGGGTATCACCGTATATCATCAGCACCGCGAAATTAGCTATTAAAACCAGACCGACCGCCAGAAAGAGAAAACAACGCATATTACACCCGCCTGTTTAAGATACGGTTACATTATACCAGGGTATTAAACTAAATACCTGTAATTATAAATTGCAGATTTTATTCCGCATCCAACTGCGATGTGCAATTAGGGCAGCGCGTGGCTCTAATCGCTATGCTTGAAAAACAAAAAGGGCAATCTTTAGTTGTCGGTTCTGCTGATTTTTCCTCTTCTTTTTTCACACGTTTTCCCAGGTTGTTTACAAAACGAATCATAAAGAATACTGCCAGAGCTATAATCAGGAAGTTGATGATGGTGTTTATGAATGCTCCATAAGAGATTACGGCAGCTCCGGCTGCTTTGGCATCGCTAAGTGAAGCATAATCGGTCCCTGACAGATTTATATAAAGGTCGGAGAAGTCCGCACCCCCCAGTAAAAGCCCTATGGGCGGCATTATAACATCGTTTACCAGTGAAGTGACGATGGCTCCGAAGGCAATACCGATGATAATGCCTACCGCCATGTCAATTATATTGCCGCGCAGGATAAAATCCTTGAATTCCGACATCATTTTCTTCATTATTATTCTCCCTTTCTATACAAGTGATACCGGTTTGATTGTTATATTATTGTATTACATAACAACTTAATATGTTTAATACCATAGATAATAGTTGAAAGTTAGTATTTTTAATAATATTATAAAGCGGTGACGTAAATGATATTTATATAGAAGGATTGAATGTCTGAAATGGGGGGTGTTATGACAGAGGAAAATAAAGAATACAAAACGGAAACGGTCGAGAGTTTTGCCGGGCTTTTTAAAACCTTCGGGCAGGCTGTGGGAGATATATTCAATGACCCGGAACTGAAAAAGAAGGCAAAGGAGTTTGCAGACGGCGCCTCGGCTTCTGCGAACTCTCTTGTAGACCGGTTAAAAGAAGACGACGTTAAAGAGAAGTTCAGAGATGTTGGCAGGGCAGCTGAAGATTTCGGTAAAAATATTTCCGATCGCTTTAATAAAGACAGGAAATAATTCGAAACAACTCTTTATAGCTTAAACTAACCTTTATACAGGTGTTGCGTTATACATTATGACAGGTAATTTCCGAAGAGGAGGGATTTTTATGAAAAGACTGCTTACCACTTTAAATGCCGGCCTAATAATCGTTGCCTTAATCTTTACCCCTTCTTTTTTCGGCGGTTGTGCTGCGGATAAAGAAGAGGGATTCGCTATTTACCTTACGAAAGATGATATTCCCCCTTCACAAATGGAGGCTTTAAGCCATGTCGAAATCGCCGACAGCCCCGTCATCTCCGGAGATGATGTAATTTATTACAACTGCCAAACACACCAGCTTAAATTGGCTCCTGCGGCTTTTGAGCGCATCTCCACGCTTGAAGTCCCGGTTTCCGGCAGGTCTTTTGTAGTTTGTGTCGATAAAGGTCCTATATACTGGGGCGCCTTCTGGGTACCTCACTCCTCGTTTCTTTTCGAGGGAGTTACCATATGGAAGCCTCTGGGAGATGAAATCCCTGAAATAATAACGATAGACCTGGGTTATCCCTCCTCCTCTTTTTATGAGGGTGATGACCCCAGGGATAATGAAATCGTT
>DIKD01000050.1:0-3622 GCA_002421585.1 Dehalococcoidia bacterium UBA5627 | reverse complement strand
CTTCATCGATGAAAGGATACGAACTTTATTCCTGGCAGGAAAAAGGTGAGTGGCATTTTACTCTGATAACCGGAACCAATCGCAACAAGTTCATTGAAGAAATAGTATCTGAAGAGGATATCATTTCAGAGGTCGGATGGATAAAAGTGCACGCTGTCGGTGTTAGTGAAATCAAAGCTGTTTTGGCAAAGCTGCCCCAAGGCGAAAGTATATTCTGGTCTGTCGGCTTAATGGGAGCTGTGGGAAATTCTGACATGGTTATGGAACATCCTCCGCAGTCCATTATCGATGAAATGGAAGGATTTGCCAACGGATTGGGACTGGTTTTGGCAGTGCCGTAATCTTTCTGCAGAAAAATACTTTTTGTGCCCAAATCCCATTGATACTTCAGCAGTTCTGGAGTAAAATTGCATTATCATAATCTCTAAGGAGTTTGCTATGTTTAAAAAGGTACTGGTTCCGTTGGACGGCTCGGAGTTGTCGGAATCCGCGTTGACGCATGTTAGCGATATTATTACGGATTGCAATGCTGCTGATGTGGTTTTAATGAGAATCAAAGAACCGCTCGACCCGAATGTTATCGGAACGCTGGATGCTAAAGTTGCCGTTGAACTGGATGAAGCATATCGCGACGAAGCGGCACGCTATTTGGATAAAGTAGTCGAAACTCTGAAAGAAAAGGGCATTACTGCTAAAACAGAAGTGCTGTCCGGCAACCCGGCTGAAGAAATTATTAAATACTCCCAGAAGAACGATATAGACCTCATTATCATGTCCACACGCGGCAGGTCGGGGCTTTCACGCCTGGTTTTCGGCAGCGTGGCGGAGAAAGTAATCAGGAACTCGACGGTTCCTGTACTTATTAAACCGCCGCGGGAGCACTCAAGTTAAATTAGCTTATAGTCTAATTTGAAATTGGCCTTCTTCCATTTCTCTTATTGATGTACCGAGAAGATTTTACGGGAGAAGGCTTTGTTTTATCAAAAATTTTCACAAATAGTATTGACAAGTTATGGGAATAGTGTATAATAATATCTAGATATATCTAGATATTATTAGTAATATCTATTAATTGAAAAGGGAGTTTGAAATGTATAGAGGACATAATTTTCATGAAGACCGGTTTTTTCGCGGCCAGCGGCGGGAAGCCTCGTTTCAAAAAGGGAATCTCAAGTATGTAATACTGGACCTGATTAAGGATAAAGCAAGACATGGCTACGATATAATCCGAGAATTGGAAATACAATCGCACGGTTTTTATAAACCAAGTCCGGGTGTTATTTATCCGACACTGCAGATGCTGGAAGAAATGGGATATGCAAAATCAGCGGAGCAGGAAGGTAAAAGGATATACACCATAACGGAAGAAGGATTGAAATTCCTCAGCGACCAAAGCAATATTGCCGATGGCGTAAGAAGCCGTATGAAACGCAGCTGGAACTTCCAAAATGCGGGGAAAATGGCAGCGGCAATGAAGGAATGTCGGGACCTGGAAATTTTAATCGGACGTGCTTTCCATAATCTTGACGAAGACAGAGCGGAACGAATACGCAGCATTCTTTCAGAAACCTATGAAAAAATCAATGCCGTAATAAGGGAATAAATTACAAAGGAGTAAGTGATGGGTTACTTTAGAATATTATCGGCGATACCGGGTTTCTTTTTAAGTTCGTTCTTCGTAATGCTTTTATGGGATGTTATTGCATCCAGAATGGGTATTGCGCCAGACATTAATTATGTAACATCAATGCTGATAACCATTACATTATGGATAGCGGTGGCTCCGCTGGCAGCGGTTTCCGCTAATAAGGGGAAATTTTAAGACGGGATGATACGATGAAGGGCTTTCCTTGTAACGATATATTAATCGAGTTTGATGCGGACAGCTGCAGATACTATGTAATCCGGCAACCTCCGGTTGCTATCGGAGAGGGCGATTCCGAAAAGGAAGCCCTGGGGGGATTTACAGGAAGCGGTGCGCTGTTATATCGATGAGGGCATAGAGAGGAAAACCAGGGCGACGAAAAAATTAATCGGCAGGGCAAACAGGGTAAAAACTGATAAAATACGAATATAGTGCACAGTAATGTACGTCTCTAATACAGGGTGCCTCTGTTATCCATACCTATAAAATCTGTTACTTCATGTATAAGTGCAGGTACCATTTTCCCGCGTATTGTATGACTGCAATTGGGGAAGACGCGTACCCTGCATTCGGGAATCAACTTGGCTGCTGAATACACCTGCGCATACGGCACAATGTAATCTTTCTTACCGGCAATCAGCAATACCGGCATTAACAGTTCCTTAAACCTTTCGGTAATTATATTGGTCTGCCCGCTGAAAGTGGCGGTTTTTCTGCCGATATCCATTTTTATCTTCGGCAGGGGGTCCTTAAACTGGATATGCGGTCGGATTCGGTTGCTGATAGCTTTCAATGCCTTGATAATATAAGTGGCTATGCCCCCGAAAACCTCGATAACGACCGGGTTGGAAGTAATCCTGAGCCATAAAGCGATTTCTTTCCCCAGTCCGAAACTGTTTAAGGCAATCAGTTTCTGTATGCGATGCGGATATTCGAGGGCGTAGTGCAGCGCCAAACTGCCTCCTACGGAATGCCCCATTATATAGAACTGCTCCAAATCGATTTCTTTGGCAAACTCCTCTATAAAACGGATATATTGGCCAATATCGAATTGGTCATTGGAGGATTTGCTTTTACCGAAACCGGGCAGGTCCGGAATATATACGGTGTAATGTTCCGCAAGCTGTATGCCTGTGTTTAGCCAGGACTCCGCCCCTTCCCCACCGCCGTGAATAATGAGTAAAGGTTTGCCATGACCGCCGGTGAAATAGTGTGTATCCAATTGATTTACTGTAATATGTTTGCTGTAAAGTGTGTTGTTAATATTATTAAATTCCTGTCGTTAAAAATTATAGATGTACGCATATACAATACACACACTATATAAAGTACCTTATTTCAGGCGGTTTGTCTGTGATTTATATTACACATCAAACGATAAAGAAATATAAGAGGTAGCGATTGGAGTTAAAGTGGACAAAGAGGATTACAATAATAACCGCGGACCTATATACTTAACCTATATTATACCACATTATCGGGTCTAACTAAAAAACATATTTACTTGGGCTTGATTTCTCCCCGGTATTTTCGGTGTTCTCTCAGATGTGTCGATATATCGATGACAATCTTTAAAACAATCAGAAACAACAAAGCAGCTATGGGAGCACCCAGCAACATCGCCAGAAATCCTCCGATTATTATAGTCACGTGTAAAATAACAACCCGCCCGTAGGGCTGAGACATTAAAGTCTGCAGCGCGATATGTCTGTATTCTTGCTTGCCGATGTAATTCTGGAAAAATGATAACCCGTGGCTGGCCAGAAGCAGTAGCGTTCCCCATATTAATCCGTTGTTAATTACTTGCTGCCATAACGAACCGATATCAGTTGAGCCGCTGCCGGCAAATCCGCTTCCGAATATAGCAACCACAAAAATGCCGTGTACGAGTGCGAAGATGCCGTAATGGAAGCAGAAAAAGGGAATCATAAAAAACTTGGTATTGTCAAATAGATTGTGTGAAATCTCCTTCGATTA
>DIKD01000043.1:1639-3288 GCA_002421585.1 Dehalococcoidia bacterium UBA5627 | reverse complement strand
TCGTTGGTACTGGTATCGGTATCGATGGAAACCATGTTAAATGAAACATCGGCAGCTTTTCGCAATGCATCGGTAAGAAAATCCTTATCGATAACGGCATCTGTTGTCAGGAAGCAGAGCATAGTTCCCATATTGGGGTGTATCATACCTGAACCTTTGGCAACTCCTCCGATAGTGAAAGTTCCGTTGTTAACGGATACAGCCACTTCCTTGGAAACGGTATCGGTGGTCATAATTGCTTTGGCAAAGTCGTATCCGCCGTTTTCAGTTAGTTCAATGCTATCAATGCCTTTACTTATAATATCCATGGGCAGTTTCCTGCCGATGACGCCGGTACTGGCGACCAGTGTTGAAGAGGGTTTTATCCCCAGTTTATTTGCAGCAAGCACAGTCATTTCTAAAGCATCCTGCATTCCCTGCCTGCCGGTTACGGCATTGGCGCTTCCGCTGTTAACGATAATGGAATGAATATCGTCTGAAGGAAGCCGTTTCTGACAAACAATTACCGGGGCTGCCTTGATTTTGTTTTTTGTAAAGACTCCGGCTGCGGTACAGGGTGTTTCCGAATATACAATACCCAAATCGGGCTTTGGTCCCTTTTTCTTGATACCGGCATTTACAGCTCCGGCTTTAAAACCTTTTACCGAGGTAATGGTTCCGTTTCCAATAAAGTCAATTATCGTTTTCATAGAATAAAACTATATCACAATCACTGTTTGTAGGCTAGCAGGATGAAAGCAGACTTTTTGAGTAGTAGATAGAATCGTAGTTTTGGTTATCACTCTGCCAGGAATTTTCTATGATAGTGTGAAAAAGAGGCTGGACTATCCCCTGTATCGCTTTATAACCTCGTAAATGGCATCTGTTCCTGAATACAGAGATTTGACGGGAATTCTTTCATCTGCGGCATGGACTACACTCATAAAGCTAAATCCCTCAGGAAGGTCGATGGGCAAATATCCGTAGGTCTGAATACCCAGTTTTGCCAGCAGACGGGCATCGGTGCTGGCGCTGATAATAATCGGAATCGGAATGCAATCCGGCTCCTTTTCCTTCAGGATATCCGAAAGCATATCGAATAAAGAGAGGTCGGCGTCGGCTTTTGCCTGTTCATAGTTGGTTATTTTGATATCGCAATCGTGCCCGATAACATTTATTAGCTCATCCCTTAAGTCGTTATCATTTAATATCGGCAGGATTCTGCCGTCCAGATAGAGTGTCACTTCTCCCGGAACCACGTTAATTCTCTCGCCGCCTTTTACCATTATGGCATTAACGGTGTTATGCAGCAGCGGGTCGAAAAAATTTCCGGTTTTATCTTTAATAATCTCAAGCATTTCATCGGTCATCGCCGGGTCCAGCAGCTGTTTAAAATTAGTTCTCTCCGGTTCAGAAATATGCGAGGCAATTATATTTATCATTTTTTCGGTTACGGCAGAAATGTGAACCGGTAATCTTCTATCATTAAGTTCTACCAGAGCTTTTCCCATCTTATACATAGCGCTATTTTTAATAGGTACCGAGCCGTGACCGCCGGGACCGTGAAATGTAATCTCGGCAGAACAATGGTGTTTTTCAGCCACCTGAATCAGGTAAAATTTTTTGCCGTTAAGATACATAGTATATCCGCCGAATTCACTGATGGCATA
>DIKD01000043.1:0-1555 GCA_002421585.1 Dehalococcoidia bacterium UBA5627 | reverse complement strand
GGTTGCAGGTTCTCCGCTTTGGCTCTTAACAGAGATGCAATCATCATCGCCAGCCCGCATTTCATGTCCAGTGCGCCGCGCCCCCAGACATAACCGTCTGCAATCCTGCCTTCGAAAGGCGGATATGTCCAATTCTGATTGGCAGCAGTTACAACATCGGCATGCCCGTAAAGCAATAGCGGAGGGGCTTCACCTCTGCCCTTCAGTTGCGTTAAAAGGTTGGGGCGGGCGGGGTCTTTTGCTAAAAAAGTAGTTTCGAATCCGGCAGCGCTAAGAAGGCTGTCGATGTATTCTATCAAGGGAGCTTCGTTGCCGGGTGGATTTGTGGTATCGAAACGAATCAGGTTTTGCAGCAACTCTTCGGGGCGTTTATAGATTGAAGTATCGATTGAAGGCATTTGAGCTCCTTTTATAACGGCAAAATCCGCTGCGACCATTATACCATTATAAAAGCATAGGGCAAGAAAATCTGGGGGAATAATCTTTTCTCTATACGTAAAAAAATTTATTGGGCAATATTTGACAGAAATTGCAAAGAATGATGCAATTTATTACTTATAAATTCGTTATCTTATATAGAGAGTGAATCATAATTTTAAGAGGACAGGAATGCCTCACCTTTTACCGCTTCCCCGAACGTTACTGGAAACATATCCGCACCAGCAATGTCATCGAGCGATCTTTTAAGGAGGTTAAGAGAAGGACCGGGGTGGTCGGTCGCTTCCCGAACGAAACCTCGGCATTGGTGATGGTTTTCAGTATTCTGAATGAGGAGAGGTTGAAATGGCAGAAAGTCGGGATTAGAGCTGAGGATATCGCCTGGATAGAGGAGGCATCAAAGGCGCTGGGGCAAGAGCCAATCAAACTGGAATTCTTAGAGGAAGCACTGGTTTCTTAAAAGGATTGACTGAGATGGCAGAAGGGTATAGGATATGGCTAGATCGAATTTCCACCAGTTATGGGACGCAGCCATATATTACCTTTGTCGATGATTCTTGTTGTTATTATGTATCTATTGGAAAGTGCGGGATTGTAATCTTTTACAATGTAGCGGATAGTTAAAATATAACAGGGAAATGGTGCTATTTTATATTGATTTTACTACATTTTATCTGTATAATTACCCAACACAATAGTACTATATCGGCTTAAATATCTTATTATAACAGGCGAATATTATATTTGGGAACAAAAGTATTTAACCTTTTTAACAAATAAGCAGGGAGGATTATATGGCATTTTGCAGCAATTGTGGCAAGGAATTCATAGGCGATCCCGATATGTGTGTAAATTGCGGTGTTGTTCTTAAAAAGAGCAAGATAACACAGGCTCAAACACAACAATACAGTGCAACTCAATATCCGCAGCAACAATATCCGCAGCAGCAGTACCCCCAGCAACAATATCCTCAACATCAATATCCGTCTCAACAATTTAATAATCAAACCTATCCGCCAAACCAACCCTATCCTCAGAACCAGTATGGTGCCGCCGGTTATGGTGTTTCCGATAAAACAAAAATGATGGTAGCTCTTTTAGCCTTTTTTCTGGGGAC
>DIKD01000056.1 GCA_002421585.1 Dehalococcoidia bacterium UBA5627 | reverse complement strand
TGCTTCCCGTTGGAAAAGGAGAAGAAATGAATTTCGGTTGTAAAAATTGCTTAAAATTGCCTGAAGGTCATGCCCCGGTTAATATTTTTCCCTCTTTTCTTTTCGTTAATGCTGCCTGTAAAATTTTTTTTTTAGGAGTGTATCAATAAATGGAAGGAAAAGAACAACATGCAATTTCAAGAAGAAACTTTTTATTCGGCACGGGAGCGGTTTGTTTATCTCTGGCTTTAGGAAGCTCCCCGTTTATACTGGGAGGGTGTAATAAGTCGAAAGATGATTCGCCCATCGGATTAGCCGTCGAATTTACTGACCACGCCGCCTGTGCCTATATTGCTCAGGAAAAAGGCCTTTTCGAGGCAAAAGGGTTAAATCTATCGGCATACGAAAGTTATGTAACAGGAACCGCTCTTGCCTCTGCTCTGTCGCGAGGGGATATTCAGGCAGCTTATATATGCCTGGCACCGGCAATAAATACTTATGCCAACGCCGGCGTGCCTTTAAAAATAGTAGCCGGCTCACACAAATATGGCTATGGCTTGGCGGTCGACCCGAACAGAATAACAACTATAAAAGATTTGGAAAAAGAGGGTATGCGTATCGGGTGTGTTCAGCCGGGGTCTGCCGCTGATGTAATGTTTCAAAGAATAATGGACAACTATCGACTTGATAAACAAGCCGTTTCCAACAATATCCGTACGATGAACCCGCCCAAGCAGTTGCTGGCGGTGCAGTCGGGGCAACTGGATGCGGTATGTATCCCCGAGCAATGGGCAACAATGTCGGAAGATATGGGTTTCCAAATGCTGTTAACGGCTGAAGATGTCTGGCCGGGTATGCAGGGCAGTGTTCTTATAGTCAAAGATGAACTGATTGATAACCACCCCGAAATAGTAGAAAGTCTGGTAGAGGTGACACAGGAGGCAACCGATTGGGCTGTTGATAATCCGCAGGAAGCTTCCGAAATAGTGGCGGCACAGCTTCAGGCTACCGGGGATACCGTTTTCCCGACAGAGGTGGCGGAAACGGCAAAACAACTGGAAATAACAGCGGATGTAATGTTAAGGTCTATGGATAGGCTGGAATACACGACCGGTGTTGACCCGACGGCGATTCAAGATATGATAGACTATATGTTATCTTTAGAATATATAAAAAGCGGATTTGATGCATCGGATATTATTGACTTAAGTTTTTTGAAGTAGGGTTAAATTGTAAAATGAAAATCCTGAAAAAGTTAAAACCGGGCTGGGGGCTGTTTCCTATTTTAGTATTCTTGATATTATGGGAACTTATTGCCAGGATTAACGATACCCCCCTGTTCCCGCCCTTTTCGGAAGTAATTATAGAATTTTATCAACTTATCGCCAGCGGAGTTCTCGGAGAAAATTTCTTAAGCAGCTTAACAAGAGTGCTAATCGGTTTCAGCGCCGGCTCCATTGTCGGGATTATCACCGGAACGATAATGGGTTGGAATAAAATTGTGGACAGGGCACTGAATCCGATCTTCAACCTCTTTTTCCCCATTCCTACTCTCGGCTGGATCCCCCTGCTGATGCTGTGGATAGGCATTAACGAGATGCTGCCGATTACGCTTATTTTTATATGTGCCTTCTTCCCTGTTATGTTTAATACTGTAACCGGTATTAAAAACGTGGATAGAAATTACATTAAAGCAGCCAGGAGCCTCGGTGCTTCCGACATTAAGATTCTGTTTACAGTGGTTATGCCCCTCGCTTTGCCTAATATTTTTACCGGCTTGAAATTGGAGTCCGGTATGGCATGGAGAACAATTATTGCCGCTGAGATGGTAGCTATCCCGACCGGCATCGGCGCACTGCTTATGAAAGCAGAAAGTTTGATAAGAATTGATATAATAATCGTATGCCTTATCGTCCTGGCAATAATGTGCCTTACATTCGAAAAATCTTTTGAATGGCTTGAAAATAAAATAACCAGCAACTGGAGACAACATGCCGGCAATAACACTTAGAAACATCAATAATTTTGCCTGCCATGACACAAACATGGATATTGAAGACGGGGAATTACTATTTATACTGGGACCTAACGGCTCCGGAAAAACAACCCTCTTAAATATAATTGCCGGACTGGTCGACTACAGGGGAACGGTGATGTTCGACGGGAATTCAATAGACCGGATTCCGGCAAATAAAAGGGAGGTGGGTTACCTTTTTCAAAACCTTTTGCTGTTTCCGCATATGGATGTCAGAACTAATATAGGTTACAGCCTGAGGATGCAAAAATGGTCTCAAAATATGATTGATAACAGGGTTGATGAACTACTGAACCTGATGAACATTCCTCATCTGGCTTTGCGCTATCCCGGAAATCTGAGCGGTGGAGAAAAACAAAGAGTAGCCATGGCAAGGGCTCTGGCATTGTCACCCAAGGTATTACTGATGGACGAACCAATGTCCAGCCTCGATGCACAAACCGCAGAACATCTGCGTATTGAGTTGAAGCAACTTCAACGGCAACTGGGGATTACCTCAGTATACGTAACCCATGATTTAAGCGAAGCCATCAATATGGCAGACCGGATTGCCATTTTAAACTCCGGTGAAATAAGCCAGGTCGGCACTACCGAGGAGATATTCTTCCACCCAAGCAATGCCGCAGTGATGAATTATCTGGGCAGGCCCAATATACTGGACTGTGATGCGTGTCGCACTGTCGGGCGGGGAATAATGGAAGCTGATTGCCGCGGTTTGAAAATAATTGTCCCGCACGATGGAAAATCTTTCAATCGTATTATCATTTACCCTCGCGACGTCTACGTTTCTACTTCAGAGCCGCCGGGAAGCCAGGTGAATCGCTTTAAGGGAGTTATTACCGACATCAAGACCTCTGAAAGCACAGTACGTCTGAGATTTAAAGTCGGCGAAAATATGATACGTACCGAATTAACACATCAGGCGTTCGAGGAGATGGGGTTGTCGATTGATAAGGAGGTTTTTGTAACATTGAGCCTGCGTCGAATAAAGATATACGAAAGCGGGGAAACCGATATGTCGCCGGGAATAATCTATCAAAACAGCGAGAGATAAACCCCCCTACCAGAGTGGAATGAATAAGAAAACACTTAAAACAGGGAAAGCTATGTAGAACATACGGTTATCTTCTGTAATTTGAATTATCGGACCTGGTGATGTCAAAATAGTATCGATAATCGAATGCGGAACGACTCTCAAGCCGAGACTGTTTAGCATAAACCTGGTAACCGACCGATAATCGATATAGCCGCTGGGTGTAACGCGGAGTTTATACATCCTGATATAGGATTCAAATAAGTTAAAAACGAAAAGAGGGAAAGGAAATCATGGCGGAATTAACAGCTATTCAAATAGTCAGGAATAAACTTGTAGAACTGGTGAAAGAAAACAAGG
>DIKD01000115.1 GCA_002421585.1 Dehalococcoidia bacterium UBA5627 | reverse complement strand
CCCGAGAACGGGATGCCGTCAGATTGTTAGTGATCGGTGATACACACGATACGCTGTTATTCTTCACGGACAAGGGCAAGGTGTTCTGCACCAAGTGTCATGAAGTACCGCTGGATATATCACGAATTTCCAAGGGGCAGGCTGTAATCAATCTGTTCCCCATTGTACAGGGCGAAAGAATAACCGACATTATTGCAATTAGCGAATTTAAAGAAGACAGCTTCCTTTTGATGGCGACAGCTAAAGGTGAAGTAAAAAAGACCGCAGTCAGCAGTTTCAGTGCAGTGCGCTCAAGCGGCTTGATTGCCATGGATTTGGATAAAGATGATAGTTTGGTTGCCGTTTGTCAGGGTCAGGAAACGGATGACGTGCTTATAATAACGCAGAAAGGGCAGTCTATCAGATTCCCCATATCCGAACTGAGAACCAGTTTGAGAGCCAGCGGCGGAGTCTGCGGTATCAAACTCGAGAAAGATGACGGAGTAGTCAGTATGGATGTGGCAGAAAAAGGGACCTTCGTGCTCACTGTTACTTCGGGGGGGCATGGCAAACTGACGCCCATCGATGATTATCCCTTACAGCACCGCGCCGGCAGCGGTGTCATAACTTTCAAGATAGTGGGGAAGACCGGTGACGTGGCGGCAGCCCGTGCGGTAACCCCCGACCAGCAGGTGATGATAATCTCCGCCAACGGTATTATTACGCTGACGCCGGTCAAGGAAAAAGACCCGCGGCAGGGTATTACCATCCAGGGCAGGAGCACGCAGGGTGTACGCCTGATGAAGCTGGAGGACAACGACAGCGTGGTGGCCATCACCGCTTACGATGGAGAGGATAAAGAGTAACCGTCTTTAAATAAAAGGTTGATATGAAAAGGGGCAGTCCTAATGTCGGAACTGCCCCTTTTCGGTATTAAATGATGGCCGGTTAAAAATTAACCAACTCGTTGTGCACTGGACACGTTATCATTAAACCCGTATAGCCATAAAAATGGAATGACGTTTCCTCCTTCCATATAATAATAGTCTCCCCCGCGGTTCTCATCTTTATAAATAATGCCTAATCCAATACCTTGACCTACCATAAATGATGAAGCTTTATCATTAAAATCACCAAGAGAATCTACTATACCAGTTATAACAACTGCCTCACCCCCGTAAAGTATATTTTCATATAGTACAACTGAAGCTCTGGTACCACCACCATTCTGTGTAAGCGTAGTAGTAAGCCCTGATTGCATTAATTTATCTACTAAGAATTTTTCTGCCCCTTCGACAGTGGTAAACGCATAAAGATTCCCTTCCTTATCACTAGTGAAACGCAAGCGTTGGCCATTAAATAACGCAATATTCTCCGGCTTATAGCATACCCCATCAATTATTACAGGCACTTGTGGGACTGTATGCACTATAGCTGCTTCAGCCTCAGCAGACATCGGGCAAAGCTTTTCCATCTCAGAAAGGGTAAAACCATTTAAATATGTACCTTGTGTTTCTGGCGCAGCATTTACTACCGTTGAAACAGTCAGAATTAATAATGCAGCTAAGCCAAAACTAACTATCAAAGTTCTCTTTTTAAACATAAATCCTCCAAAAAATTTGTTTTTTAAAGATACGCAGGTTAGTTAAGCCATTGGCCTCACCTCCTTTAGCAGCATAATTGTTATACTGCTCTATCGTAGTTATATACGATATTAACTAATAGAAGATAAAGGCCCAAAGCTAAATACAGACTTATCTAACATATCAAGCATAATGGAGTATCTAGTACCGTCTAACTCGAACCATAATCGGACAGTAAATTCAACCCAATCATCAGCCATTAGCTGTGCGTTTTTAATGCTGAGCGGTTGCCCTGAAGCTTTATGCGCTACATCTAAGACGCTATCGCCAGCTAAATAAGCAGGTATGTAATCGAAGTAATACATATATATAGAAGCACCCTTTTCAAAAAGGGCATTAATTTCTGGATCGGTGCAAGCTATTTCTATTAATTCCTGTTTTTTTGTATCGGTTACAGGCGTGGTTTCTATGAGTACTTCTACTATCTCAGTATTAAAAAGCCATTTGGAAAGCTCGACCGCAACGATATTCTTTTCACCAATGCTCACATAATACTTTAAGCCGTTTTGGGTATCGAATACTGCTGCTATTTTAATATTTTGGGTATCTATTTCTTCATCCTCGATTATTTGCTGTACATCGGGATTATTAAGTGCTGCTTCCATTGCCATTGCTTCATAGTCTCTTACAAGCGGTGACATATTAATTGCCAGGGCAGTTATTAAAAGTAAAACAACTGCAAAAGTGCTTACCATTGCTTTTTGCCAAGCCGGTCGGTTTGACTTGAAAAATCCTGTTATTATGCTCATAATCGGTATCCTTCTCCTTTTTGCGGCTGTTGCCGTTTTATTCGAGGCGGATTCATAATTTTTTAATAAAGCCGTTTTCAAGAGCCTTCGATGGGTATGCAGTTCGGCCTCCGGAAGCCGGGCGCTCTCCAACTTTTTTATTAAATCCTCATTTTTCATCATCTGCCTCTATAAAGGATAACCGTTTTTTTGTTAAAAGGTTGCATTTTCATCCATAATTATTTTAAGTTTTTTCAGCCCGCGGTTCAGCAGGGATTTTACGGTTCCCTCGCGTTTTCCCAGTATGATGCAGATTTCGCTGATAAGTTTTTTCTCGAAGTACCTGAGAACGATAACTTCCTGGTAGATATGCGGCAGTTTAACGATGCACTGATGTAATAAAAGAAATTCCTCGTGTTTTTGAATATCGGCTTCGACACGCGCACTCTCGTCGTCAAGGGATATATCGGAGATAATAGCTGAATTTTCAATGTCCTGTTTGAGAAATATAATATGCTTATTGCGTTTGTAGCCGTTGCTGATTTCGTGCTCGGCGATGCGGTACAGGTAGGCGGAGAAGGGGATGTTGCGCCAGCGGAAGTTTTTTATGCTTTGGAGGGCTTTCAGGAATACCTCGGAAGTTATATCTTTGGCCGTTTCTACGCTGGCAGTTCTCCTGAGAACATAACCGAATATTTTCGGGTAATACTCATCATAAAGCAACCCGAATGCATCAGCATCGGTCTTCGCTTTGAAAACCAGCTCTCTTTCCTGCTCTAAATCCATTATGTCTTATAAGGATAACCCATTTTAAGACAAAAGGTTGCATTAATTCACTATGAATCTAAAAAAATATTTTAAAAAAGGGGGAGTCCGTTTGGTTAAATGGACTTCCCCCCATATTTATTATGACTTATTATTGTTTTTTACGATACTTCTATAGCATCCATCGGACAGACGCTCTTACAGTCCCCGCAGCTCTGGCACTTGCTGTTGTCAGTTACCTTGCAGACACCGCCATCCACATAGAGAATTTTCTGCGGGCAGACATCCGTGCAGGCTCCGCAGCCGATGCATTATTGTTCGTCGATTTTGACCATTTTATTGTTTTTCCCCTCTTTTAGAAATTAAGAATTTTTATAGATACATAGATTGGTTGCTTTTTCAATACCGCAGGTCAGTTTCGACATATCGGGTACGGGAACCGTCAGTCTTTGCGGGCTTGTTACGCTGGTCTATGCAGGTATTCTTCGCTATCGTCTGGTAAGAAAAGAGGATAGAAGCGGGTAAAATTCCCTTTTATACTGCGGCAAACGTTATCTTTTAAGATTGATTCAAGTATATTTATATTCGTATATTCCATCCTCCGGTTTGATTTTATTTTTCTTACCGTATAGACTGTTCAAAACAGGGGTTTTAGGCGTCTATCAAGAATAAAAGGTGAGGACGAGCGATGTTTTTAAGCCAGTTCCAAACCATAGGCAATAACCTCTTTACCCGTGGGATGGTTTCTTCCGAGAGCGGCAACCTCAGCATTCGCACCGGAGATAATCTCGTCATCACGCGCCGCGGCTGCCGTTTGGAAAATATCAGTGAAAATGACTTAATCGAAACCGGAATCTACAGAAATAATCGTATAACCCCACTGGCTTCTGCCGAGCTGCCGGTGCATCGAGCGATTTATCAAACTACGCGGGCGCAGGCAATAGTGCATGCCCATCCGCCTCATGCCGTAACCCTTTCATTAACGGAGCGGGACATAGTTCCCAACCCCGAATTGATATCGGAAATATGCAGTGTTCCGGTTATCGGGTGGGGAGTCAAAGTTGTTCCCGGTACTCTTGAGGATGAAATTGCTGCTGCCTTGAGAGATCATCGAATCGTCCTTGTACGCGGTCATGGCAGTTTTGCAATCGGGCAATTGATGGAAGAAGCCTATAACCTCACTATGGCTCTTGAAGAGAGCTGCCAGGTTTCATGCCTTTTAAAGAGTATAAGGTAACAACCCGTTTATATTAATGAATTATAAGTCTGCTTTTATC
>DIKD01000059.1:2893-5682 GCA_002421585.1 Dehalococcoidia bacterium UBA5627 | reverse complement strand
GCAAAGCTGATACGCGTCGGGAAGTTGGCTTTGATTAAACCGGTAACCACGTCAACGGACGGACGCTGTGTCGCCACTACCAGATGGATGCCGATGGCGCGGGCAAGCTGTGCTAAACGGCAGAGTATATGTTCGACTTCGTCGAAACCGGCCATCATCAGGTCGGCCAGCTCATCTATAATCAAAACTATATTCGGCATCTTATCCTTGCCGGTCCTGGTCTTGTTATAACCCTCGATATTGCGGGCGCCGGCAGCTGCCAGTTTTTGATAACGTAAATCCATTTCCTGATTCAGCCAGCGCATAGCATTCAAGGCTTTGTTGGTATCCACAATCACCGGAGTCATCAAATGAGGCAGGCTGTTGAACTGCACCAACTCAACCCTCTTGGGGTCTATCATAATAATTCTGGTGTCATACGGTGTGTTGCACATCAAAATACAGGAGATAACGGCATTCAAGCAAACCGTTTTACCGCTTCCGGTAGCGCCGGCGATTAAAAGATGCGGCATCTTTGCCAGGTCACCGGATATGGCTTCGCCTCCTGCGCCTTTTCCTAAAGCCATTGCCAGCTTGGATTTTGCCAGCAGCTTTTGGAAACTGTTGCTTTCGATAACGCTTCGCAGGCTGACGGTACCGAAAGAAGAATTGGGTACTTCTATACCTACCGCGGATTTGCCCGGAATCGGTGCCTCGATTCTGATGGTCGGTGATGCTAACGCCAGCGCCAGGTCATTGGAAAGGGAGGTAATCTTATCTACCTTGACCCTGGTGCGCGAAACCTCTTCGATTCTTTCCCTGATATTGCCGTTTTCGTCCTTTTCCTTAACAAGCTTGGTTTTTACATCCCAGCCGGGCTCGATTTCGAACTGTGTGACAGTAGGACCTACGTTTATCTGGATAACTTTTGCATCGACGCCGTAGCTTGCCAGCGCTTCATCGATTTTTCTGGCGCGCAGTGCGTTATCCGCCTGTCCGTATTCCAGTTCAATGGCTTTATCCAGTATATCGATGGGTGGCAGTTTCCAGCCGTCAACCATTATCAGCGAAGATGATTGTCCGTACTTACGCCAGACATCCTGTGCCACCTGAGTAATATCGGGCCTCTCCCCTGTTTCGCTCTTTTCGGGCTTCGGTTTTGCGGCTGTCGCTTCGGCATCCTGTTTATTCTTCATTGCCTCATCCACCAGTGAATCATCTATCGGTTTTTTTCTGTCAACTTCGGGAGGTATCAAAACCTTCGGCGGTACAATCCTATCCTGCAGGGGTTCACGTTTAGAAGGCTCATCAACAGACGACGCTTTAGCGGATTGTTCTTTGACAAGCATAACATCGGGTTGAGGGACAGTTTTCTTATCGCCAAACTTTTTATGATAGTAATCGGAGGATTGCAGTGTCGGTTGATATCCTGCTTTTTCCGATTTCACCTTTGTTGCCAGTGAAGTGAAGGGTTTTGTAATCCACACGGAAAACTTGACCCAACCACGCAGGCAGGCACGGGGAGCAATCAGAATAATACCCAAAAGTAGAAGCCCCAATACCCTGAGAATGCCGATAGCTGTATCATAGCTGACGATGGTGCGGCCGAAGCTGCCGCCGACATCGAACAGCCCGAGTATTCCCCAGACAGCAAAGAAGATGGCGGCTCCGCCCAGCCATTTATTCCACAGGTAGAGCTTGTATCGTTCAATAAAAGCGCCGATTGGTTTGCGGTAAATAATGCAAATGATTATTAGGATTGCCAGTGCGATGAGGATTAAACCCCACCCCAGTAACCCGATGGTATCGGTAGCAGTAACGGTTATCCACCGGTAAATATTATCCCACTGCCAGAAAAGCAGAGCGAGAATAGCAATTAAAAGCACTGTTCGACGTACCCATTTCGAAAAAAGAAAACGGAAAAAGGATTTCACAGGAGAACCCTGCTTACTGCTTTTCATCGGTTTGGGGGCAGCGGTTTTTGCTGGCTTCTTCTGTGGTTTTACCGCTTTCGGTTTAACCTGTTTTTTGGGTGTTGTCTTTGCTGTAGTTTTTGCCATAATGCTTCACCGTCCAGGCAATATATTATATCTATATTATACCTTAACCATCACCGGAAGTATCATCGGGCGTCTCTTGGTCTGGTCGAAATAATATTTATTCAATTCCGCCCTGATTCTGCTGTCAGGAAAACCGATTTCCGTTGAAAACTCGCCTTCGTGATTCATTATCTTAGTTACGATATCCTTGCTTGTTTCCAGCATATCTTTGTATTCGTTAATGTCGATAAATCCCCTGGTAACTATATCGGGGCGTCCTGCCAGTTTATCATCCTGCTTTCTGACAGCGATTACTATTACAACAATGCCGTCGCGTGAGAGCATACGCCTGTTGCGCAGTACGATACCGCCGACATCACCCACACTAAGTCCGTCTACATAGACATTTCCGGATTCTACCTTGCCGGCTTTTTTACCGCCAAGTGTGGTCAAGTCCAGTATATCACCATCTTCCAGTGTAAAGATTCTTTCCTGCGGGATACCGACGCTTTCGGCAAGTTTAGCATGAGAGGCGAGGTGACGAAATTCGCCGTGAACCGGAATAAAGAAGCGCGGTTTTACCAGATTCAGCATTAGTTTCAACTCTTCCTGGCTGGCATGGCCGTGGACGTGTGTTTGCGCCATCCTTCCGTAATAAACTTTGGCTCCCTGTTTAAAGAGATTGTCGACAGTTCTGTTGACCAGCGATTCGTTTCCCGGTATGGGGGAAGCCGAATAAATAACCGTATCTCCCTTAATGATACTTACCTG
>DIKD01000059.1:0-2853 GCA_002421585.1 Dehalococcoidia bacterium UBA5627 | reverse complement strand
ACCTTTTCTTTGGGGAGTTTATGCATCTCTTCTATTTTAGCCAGCACGCCGTTGGGGGCTTTCAGATAACCAAGTTCCAATGAAATTTTTACCGTGTCCGTCATACTGCGACCGATTATAAAGACCTTACGATTGTGTTTTACGGCAGCGTCTATTATCTGCTGTACGCGTGTTACCAGCGATGCAAATGTAGTTACTATAACCCTTCCTTCTGCATGAGCGATAATGTTTTCCAGCGCTTCGCCGACAACCTGTTCAGATAGGGTATAGCCGGGTAATTCAGCGTAAGTAGAGTCGGAAAAGAGCAATAAAACCCCCTGAGAGCCGACCTGTGCCAGTCTTGAAAGGTCTGTCTTCGGACCGGTCACCGGTGTATGGTCGAGCTTGAAGTCGCCGGTATGTACCAGCGTTCCGATGGGCGTCTGTATAATCAATCCGGCGGCATCAGGTATACTGTGGCAGACCGGGAAGAACTCTACTCTGAACTTTCCCAGGTTGATTTGCTCGCCGAAGGTTATTACATTCAACTCAGCTCCGGCTAAAGCTTTTCTCTCTTTCAACTTACCGGAAATCAGCCCTTTTGCCAGCTTTGTGCAGTAGAGAGGCACATTCAACTGCGGCAGTATATAGGGCAACGCGCCGACATGGTCTTCGTGGGCATGGGTTATAAAAATTGCCTTGATTTTTTCCTTGTTTTCCAATAGGTAACTGATATCCGGGATTACCATATCGATGCCGAGCATATCCTGTTCCGGAAACATCAGCCCGGCATCTATAATAATAATCTCACCCTCGTATTCAAGGACGGTCATATTTTTACCTATTTCGCCTAACCCTCCGAGGGGGATAATCCTTAATTTTCCTGTTTTCCTGTTATTTTTTCTCACTTTTAAACCTCGAACATATTTAACTGTTTTGCGATTGTATCGGATTCCTTTTTCTCTTCTTTGGTCGGGGTGGATTTACTGTTGGCGGCAATATATCCGGGGAGTTTGAGAAAATCGGACTTGATGACGTCTTTCAGATTGCCCTGATGTAATGCCGCCGCCGGATGGTACATGGCGACATAGAGTATGCCGTCCCGGTTTTCGGCAGTGCCATGGATTTTGCCGATAGTCTTTTGTGGGAAGAACATAGCCATGGAATAACGACCGAGTGTGACGATTGCTTTAGGGCGTATAATCTCAATCTGTTTATTCAGCCATGGACGGCAGTTAAGTATCTCCTGCGGTAACGGGTCACGGTTAATAGGAGGGCGGCATTTGATGACATTGGCAATGTAGACCTGTTGACGGCTGAGGTTAATCGAAGCCAGCAGTTCATCCAGAAATTTACCTGCCGGGCCGACGAAAGGGCGCCCCTGCCGGTCTTCGTGAAATCCCGGGGCTTCCCCAATGAACATTATTTCAGCGTCTTCTGCGCCTTCACCCGGAACGGTCTTAATTCGAGACCGGGCGATTTCACATTTCTCACAGCACCTAATATTTTCATAAAGCTCGCTAAGCGCTGACATTTTTCCCTGTATCAAGAAGTTAAAGTTTGAATCCTATCTTTTTGTTATGATAACACGGGTAATATGTCAAGTCAATTAACGCAGTTTTGTCAATCGCTATCGGTGCTACAAAAATGCTCTTTTTTCTATATATTAGACAGTCTAAATGAAGTTGATAACGCATGTCTTGATAGAGTTCGTGGTGGTCAAATGAAGCCCCGATGAATCGGGATTTCGTTCTAGCTTGTTGAAACTTAACATCTGGGAATGAGAGGTTAATAAAGAGTTCTTTCCTGTTGCCGCAGTAGCCTTATGCCTGATTCTCCCCACACCCCGGATTCTTCAGTCACCCCTTGTGACTTCAGAATGACATAAAACGGGGATTTTTAACACAACCCTTATAATGTAGTATAATCTTAAGGAGTATTAACGGGAGGGTTGTATAATGGATCGCCAGGACATACAGTCAGCGTATGATGAAATAGTTGCTCATATTGAAAAACAAAGCGGTAAATATGAAACGTGGTATGTAGATACCACTTCCGATTGGAAAACTACGATATTCAAGGAGCATAAAGTTCCGCTTAAAGGGTACTGGTGGATGGTGCGCCTGTGTTATACGCCTATTGCAGCAAAAACAGTTAAGGAAGCGCTGGTTGAGCTGGGGTGCAGAGCCGGCTCCAATGATGATACGGGGCGTAACGTTGTTTATGTATATGCTTATTTGATGAGCGAAGTGACGAAGCAGGGAGATGAAGAGGAAGAGGTTTCGCCCGCAAAAGAAACACCGGATGAGACGTCTTCCGCATCCGGGAAATCTTGAGCCTTAACAACAGGCAATCGGTTATTTTAAGTAGGGGTAGCGATATCCCGGCTTTTTTTGTTTACAGACGGAATTGTTATTTAAATATTTTTCTCAAAGAAAAGAGTATTAAAAATGGAGGGAACTTGTTGACAGGTAGGATATAATAAAATAGTTGTTATTATCATAACAGAGGTGTATTATGCCTGGTATTTTTAATCTAGAGAATGTCGCTACATTAGTTGAAAAGGTTCATCCGTCACGAATACTTATTTTAGACACTAACATTATAATGAATAGTCCAGAACCCGATGAGTGGAATGTACAAGGGCAAGGACGAAATCTTTTTGTACTTTCAGATATATTAATTCAAGAATTAGAATTTATCCGGCGAAAAAAGGTGCTAAAGGAAAAGGCAGAATCCATTGATAGTTCTATTAAAGCTATAAAAAATCTAGCAAATCTATTTAATAAAGGTAAAATAGCAGAAGGTATCAAAATTGAGTCTGGTTGGGTAATAAGTATTCCAACTCCGGTATTGTCAAATGGATTGTGTGAA
>DIKD01000068.1:2814-3971 GCA_002421585.1 Dehalococcoidia bacterium UBA5627 | reverse complement strand
AAAATGGAACTGTAAATATCACATAGTATTTGCACCGAAGTACCGCAGGAAAGTATTTTATAAAATCTCCGCTGAATACCCCTCAGCTTGCTGGGGGGATGAAAGCGGCCTCGTCCGTAACCTGGAGTGGGGTGGCTCCCTTTCCCGTAATGCCCCACAGCTTGCTGTGGGGCAGTTTACTGTTATAACCGATGATAATTGCAATTCTTGAATTTATAATATAAAATTTGTTCACTTTTGTTAACACTATCTTACAGCTTAAAGGGCAAGTAGGCTGGTAATAAAATAAAAATACAAAGGAGTTAATCAAGTTATGCAACAAAGTGAATCCGGCAATCCGTCCGCTGAAGCTATAATGAAAATTAAAGATACCACTTCCAACCCCGCCCCCCTGGGTCTGTTGGGTTTCGGTATGACCACCGTGCTTTTAAATTTCCACAATGCCGGCTTTTTTGACATGGGGACGATGATACTGTCCATGGGTATTTTTTACGGGGGTATCGCCCAGATTATAGCCGGTATTCAGGAATGGAAAAAGAATAATACATTCGGAGCGGTGGCATTTACATCTTATGGCTTGTTCTGGCTTTCACTGGTGGGAATACTGGTAATGCCTCAAATAGGGTGGGGGGCGGCCAATGAAGCTTCTGCAATGGTGGCATATCTTTGCATGTGGGGAATATTCACGGGGGTGATGTTCATCGGCACTCTTAAGCTAAACAGGGCGTTACAGTTTGTCTTTGGTTCTCTGACGATACTCTTCTTCCTTTTAGCACTTGGCGACGCAACTGGCAATGCGGTAATAACAAAAATTGCCGGTTTTGAGGGTATTATCTGCGGACTCTCCGCGATTTATACCGGGCTGGCGCAAGTATTGAACGAAGTATACGGAAGAGTCATGCTGCCTATAGGTCCGGTTAAAAAATAGCATACATTAATATAACAATGTATTGAAGGGCAGGCTGGAAACAGCCTGCCCTTTTGTATTTGGTTGGATAGCACGAGTTTTTAAAAGAAAAATGTATTTACGGACAGAAAAACAATCGTTATGAACTATTACGCGCTCTTGACAGAAAATTAGTCTTTTTGATACTATTTAGGAGAACCTAAATGTTAGGTCTTCCTAAATATGGGGGATATCATATGCACAACAGTAC
>DIKD01000068.1:0-2769 GCA_002421585.1 Dehalococcoidia bacterium UBA5627 | reverse complement strand
ACTTCCGAGATATCAAAGCGTCTTAATATTTCTGCCGCCAGTGTTACCGAGATGTTTAAAAAGCTGGCTGATGAGGATTATATTTCTTATTCCCCCTATCACGGTGTTACTCTTACAAATAAGGGGAGCGCTATGGGGAAAAAGATGGCGCGTAAGCATAGGCTGCTGGAGAGGTTTTTGTACGATACCTTAAAAATTGGAAAGGATAAGGTCCATGACGAAGCCTGTGCTATGGAGCATACTCTTTCCGATGAAGCAGAACGAGCTCTATGTCTTTCCTTGAAGTACCCCGACAGATGTCCGGACGATGAAAAAATGATTCCGCCCTGCGACCTTGACTTTGCCACTTGCCAGGAATGCAGGGAATGGAATAAAGGTAATTTTAAAGAGCTTCAGAAACGCCAAAAGGAGGTTATTCCCTTATTGGAACTTAAGGCAAGCAGAGAAGCCACCATTGCTTTTATTCGCGGTGGCAAAGGTATGCTGCAACGGCTTTGTGATATGGGATTGACTCCCGGAACGAAAATCAAAGTCTCAAGAATTGCGCCTCTTAAAGGGCCTGTGGAAATCAATATACGAGGCAGTAAGCTTGCTCTTGGTAACAGAGTTGCCGGCAATATTTTCGTTAAGGCTCCCGATAAAATCGAGCAAAATGAAAGAAAAGGCTAATCAATGAAGGATACTTCCATATCTACAGGTATAAATGACTCGACGGAAGTTATCGGTAATGATAACGGCGGTAGATTGACACTGGCGCTGGTAGGGAATGTCAATGTCGGGAAGAGTACCATTTTTAATCAGCTGACCGGTCTGGTACAGGAAACCGGAAACTGGGGCGGTAAGACCGTTGAACTGAAGAAAGGTACTTTATCACACCATGGTTTACAAATAGATATTGTAGACCTTCCGGGTATCTATTCCTTTGCTACATATTCCGTAGAAGAACAGGCAACACAGGAATATATTCTTACTCAGAAGCCGGATGTTATTATCAATGTAGTTGATGCTACATCCCTTGAGAGAAATCTTTTTTTTACACTTCAACTCAGAGAAATGGGGCTACCGGTTGTGCTTGGCATCAATTACAATGACATCGCCAGGAAAAAAAATATCCGGGTCAATACAAACCTGCTGCAAGATATATTAGGAGTGCCGGTTGTCGATACCATTGCCATAAAGGGTATCGGCGTTCACGAACTTGTAGATGCGGCTCTGGATTTCCTTGATAAGCCGGTTAATAACACAAGCCGGCTAAAATATGGCATCGAAGTTGAAAACAGAATAGATAAGCTCCTTGAGCTATTAAATAACGGTTTATCCGAAACGCCTTCCAGATGGCAGGCTATTCAGCTGTTGGAAGGTAAAAATCCGGCTTTATCAGCCGATGATAAAGAAATATCTGCCATTGTTGCGATTGCAGAAAAACTAGTCGGAGAGCTGGTTTCAATGCACGGTGAAGATATTTCAACCATAATTGCAGCTGAACGTTATGCTTTAGCAGCTTCAATAACCGAACGGGTAATCAGTAGAAAAGAGGCAGCCAGAAAGCTCTCCGATATAATGGATAATGTCATGCTGCATCCCATCTTCGGTTATTTTATTTTCTTCCTGACACTGGCAGCAATTCTGATTGTAGTCTCTCTGTTCGGTGAGTGGGTTACAGGTGTTATAGAGGGGTTCTTTGAAAGCATCAAACCGGAAATTGCCGGACCTGCCATGGATATTTTTTGGAACGGAGGCGTCATCGGTTTTTATGCTGCGCTTATTGTGGCAATCGGTTTTATACTTCCTTTCTTTTTGATATTGAGCTGGTTGAGTGAGAGCGGATATCTGCCCAGAATTGCTTTTTTAATGGACCGTCCCTGTCATACAATCGGCTTGCACGGTATGTCGAGCATTCCGTTGATAATGGGGCTCGGATGCAATGTGCCGGCTTGTATGGCTTGCCGTGTTATGCAAAACAAGAGAGACCGGCTGATAGCCACTTTTCTGACCACTATGGTTCCGTGCGCCGCCAGAACTTCCATAGTGCTCGGATTGGTGGGTGCATTTATCGGCTGGCAGTGGGCGGTGGGTATATTGTTTTTTCAATTCCTGTTAATCTACGTTATCGGGTTGATACTTAATAAAATGATGCCCGGCAACTCACCCGGTATCATCATGGAAATTCCGGAATACCGCTGGCCTTCACTGAAAAACGTCTGGCGACAGGCATGGTTCAGATTTAAAGAGTTTCTGGTAATCGGCGTTCCCCTGATAGTTATAGGCAGTGTCATTATTGAAACTATGAATGTTTATAACTGGTTGGATTATGTTACAGATATACTGGCTCCGGTAACCGTAAGCTGGTTGGGATTGCCGGCATTTGCCGGAGTGCTGCTTATTTTCGGTATTCTTCGCAAAGAGGCTAGCCTGGCATTACTGTTTTCGTTTGCCGGTGGCGCTGCTATAACTACTATAATGACTCCTCTGCAGATGGTAGTATTTACAATAGTCATACTTATTTATATTCCCTGTATATCAACTATTGCCGTCTTATTGAAAGAAACCGGACTTAAGGCAACAACTTTAATGGTGCTGGCGGAAATCGGGCTTGCCATTCTTATCGGCGGCGCTGCCTACAGGTTCTTGGGCTTGTTTTTATAACAGAATAAAAACATTTACTCATTGTGTTAAACAGAAGCGGAAGCAGTGCATTTTATACGTAAACCATCGGTGCTAAGCGGTGGCAAAACCGGGTATGTAACTTGACTAATTACGATTGTTTCC
>DIKD01000069.1 GCA_002421585.1 Dehalococcoidia bacterium UBA5627 | reverse complement strand
GTTAATAGAGGTCAATGTAAAAGGGGCGCTTGATATTGAATCGGCAAGAAACTGTGCCAGGACAATCGCCGCTTCTCCGCTGGTAAAAACAGCCGTGCACGGCTGCGACCCGAACTGGGGGCGTGTTATTGCCGCCGCCGGCAGAAGCGGCGCTGAAATTGTTGAATTGAAAACAGACCTGTCTATCTGCGGTATTCAACTGCTTGAGCAGGGTATTGCCTTAAATGACAACTATAACGAAGTATCGAAGGCTATGGAATCGGAAGTAGTAATAATAGACCTCAACCTCAATCTGGGCAAGGCTACGGCTACCGCCTGGGGCTGCGACCTGACAGCTGAATACGTTTCGATCAATGCCGATTATACTACCTAATATTATGTTAAGCTTTTAAGGAAAGGAGCAATCGTTGAAAAGTAAGCTTGATAATAAAACAATTGTAATCAAACTCGGTGGTTCTCTGTTCGATACAAAAGACACCACCATCGAAGATATTATTTACCTGCAGAAGCAAGGCCACCCTATCGTGGTTATTCACGGAGGGGCTAATCTGGTCAACAAGTGGCTGCAAAAACAGAATATATCGCCTCAATTTTACAACGGAGAACGTATTACCGGCAAAGCCGAAATGGAGATGGTTACGGCAGTCATCGGCGGCTTGATGAACAAGGAGATTGTAGCTACCATCATCTCGCGCGGCGGAAAAGCAGTCGGTATCAGCGGTGTCGATGGTGCTTTAATCGAAGGTAAAATCCGCAACAAAGAAATGGGATATGTCGGCAATCCGGTTAAAGTAAACCACGAGGTATTAACAGCTATATTGGAGTCCGGCTTTATACCGGTAGTTTCCCCTATCAGCCTAAATACTGTAAACCGGGAAGAGGACGACCCGCTGCTATTAAATATAAACGGGGATACTATTGCCGGAGAAATTGCCGCATCTATTAAAGCCGAAAAGTTGATTTTCATGACGGATGTAAACGGCATACGCGGCGATTCCGGTGCCTATTTGCCACGTCTTAACCGTGATGAAGCAAATGAGCTTCTGGACTCGGGCATTGCTCACGGAGGTATGATTCCTAAAATCAAGGCTTGCCTAAGGGCTACCGGCAATACGTCAACCAGATGCGTAATCATTGACGGCAACCGCAAAAACGCGCTGGTTAAAGAAATTGAGAAAGGCGGAACCGGAACACTGATTTACAATCCGCTGGGAGAAAAATATGACTGACTGGCATAAACTTGAACATGATTATTACATGCCTACTTTTAAGCGAATACCGATAACATTAGTTAAAGGACAGGGCGCCAGAGTATGGGATGATAACGATAGGGAATATCTGGACTTCGTTTCCGGGATAGCGGTAAACAGCCTCGGTCATTGCCATCCGGTTGTCGTAAAAGCCATAACCGAACAGGCGAATACACTTATGCATACTTCCAACCTTTATTACACTATTCCACAACTGAAGCTGGCTGAACTGCTGATAAAAAACAGCTGTATGGATAAGGTTTTCATCTGCAACAGCGGAACGGAAGCGACCGAAGGCGCCGTTAAGCTGGCGCGACGCTACGGGCACCTTCATTTAAATGGCGCTTACGAAGTTATTACCGGCACCGGCTCATTTCACGGCAGGACACTGGCAATGGTTTCCGCCAGCGGACAGACCAAGTTTCAGGAACCCTATATTCCGATTCCGTCCGGTTTTATCAATGTAGAGTACAATAACATAGAAGCGCTGAAAGCTGCTACCAATGAGAGAACCTGTGCCGTTATGATGGAACCGATACAGGGTGAAAGCGGCGTCCATCTGCCAGATAATGACTATCTGCAAAAAGTCAGGGCTTGGTGCGATGAAAAAGGTATCCTATTGATTCTTGATGAGATTCAAACCGGAGCCGGGCGCACGGGAACTCTGTTTGCCTACCAGCAATATGGAATTGAGCCTGATATTATGACGCTGGCAAAAGGGCTGGCCGGCGGCTTCCCTATCGGGGCGATACTGTGCAAGGATAAAGCTTCCGTTTTTGCTGCAGGTGAGCATGGTTCCACTTTTGGAGGTAATCCGCTGGCATGCGCCACGGGGTATGCTGTATTTAAAACCATCGTCGATAATGATATTCCCCTTAATGCAAAGCTAACCGGCCAATATCTCACAAAGAGATTGAATGAGATGAAGCAGAAATATAATTTCATCTTGGAGGTGAGGGGCAGAGGGCTTTTGCAGGCAATTGAGATTAGTGATAAAAATGCCCTGTCTGTTACAGTGGGATGTCTGGAAAAAGGACTTCTGGTAAATAAAATCGGGGACAGCATAATCAGGTTTATGCCTCCGCTGATAATCGGAAGAGACGAAGTGGATAAGGCAATCGATATTCTGGATGCTGCACTCTCGGATACATCTCCGGTGCGTTAAAGTGATTGTATAAAGCCATATCAGTATAAGACTCTGATTTATAGGGACAGTCGATCTCAAATGCCGGATGTTATATCGAAGATGGTTGTCTAATAAGGAATTTTCATAATATGGTATCTCAGGTACGCAAAGTACAAATAGGAGTCCTTTTAACCATAGCCATATCTATGGTAATCGTCCTGTGCGCGCCTTCGACGGTGGTTCCGGCAAAAGCCAGTGAAATGGGACAATATGAAATTCTGGCGATAAGCGACTTCTCGGGTATCCCTCAAGAGGTAATCGACGATGCCGTAAGTAGAGCCGCTACTCTATTCGGAGAGAATGAAGAGAAATGCTCCGATTTTGTCAGCCAGGTGCTGGCGTTATATAAAGAGGCAAAGGATGTAGACGTTCTGGTAATCGTTAATTCCGGGGGGTGGGGCTGGTCTGCCATTGCCGAATCCAACGAAAAGGAACTGGCGCCCGGAATCGACGGGATATTGACGGAATTGGGGAACAAGACGCTGTGGATAGACTATTTCAGGACGGACAATTCCTTTTTCGGGGCTATCGGCGAGTTTATGATGGCACTTGGCACCAATCCGACAAGGGCGCAGGAACTGGCAGCCAGAACCACTTTTTTAACAAATAATCTGCCTGATTTAAAGGTAATACTGCTGGGTATCAGTAACGGCTGCACCATATGCTCGGGAGCAATGGCGCTTCTGGCAGAAAACGAACGGGTTTACAGCATTCAGCTGGGTCCCCCGGTATGGAACAATAACAGCCATATGGAAAGAGTGCTTCTGCTTCGAACCAACGGCACCGTTCCGGATTCATTCAGCCATGGGGATATGCTCACGATTCTGCGGGCGAACTTGCAATCCGCCTTTGGTATTTCGCAGGAATATGGGGGGGATATTCTTTTATATATCGGTGCGCCCGGTCATGACTATGATTGGACATACGACTGGCTGAAATTACAGATTAACAATTATTTAACAGAGTATTTCAAAGTAAATTGAGATATAATATCTATAACAGATTATTGGAGGAAGGTTTATAATGGCAGAAAAACTGGTACTGGCTTATAGCGGCGGATTGGACACATCGGTTGCAGTAAGATGGCTACAGGAAGAATACGGGTATGATGTAATCGCCGTTACCATAGATGTAGGCAACGAAAAGGATTTTACGCTTATTAAAGAAAAGGCGATTAAAGTAGGAGCAATTAAATCTCTGGTAATAGACGCCAGGGAAGAATTCGTTAACGATTACATCTTCCCGGCTCTAAAGGCCAACGCGCTTTACGAAGAGTGCTACCCGCTGGCTACCGCACTGGCGCGCCCCTTGATTGCGAAAATACTGGTAGATATAGCGCGTGCCGAAGGTGCAAAAGCAATCGCACACGGATGCACCGGCAAAGGCAACGACCAAGTTAGGTTCGATGTCGGAGTTAATTCACTGGCTCCCGACTTGAAGATTGTTGCCCCCGCTCGCGAATGGGGGATGACCCGCGAAGAGCTGATTCAGTATGCGGCAAAATACGGGATTCCGCTGCCGATAACTTCGAAGAGCCCCTACTCTATAGATGAAAACCTGTGGGGCAAGAGCACCGAATGCGGCGTTCTGGAAGACCCCTGGAACGAGCCGCCGGATGACGCCTATGTCCGGGCTAAGGCTATCAAGGATACTCCCGATGAAGCGGAGTTCATCGAAATAAGCTTTGAAAAAGGCTTGCCCGTTTCCGTTAACGGCAATAAAATGGACGGAATATCGATGATAAAATTCCTGAACGAACTTGGCGGAGAATATGGAGTCGGCAGAATAGATATGGTAGAAAACCGGCTGGTCGGTATAAAATCGAGGGAAACCTACGAAGCGCCCGCCGCAAATATTCTTATTGCGGCGCATAAATCGCTTGAGACGCTTGCGTTATCTAAAAATCAATATCGCTTCAAGCAAATAGTTTCACACGAATTTTCCAACCTTGTATATGAAGGATTATGGTTTAGCGGACATCGCGAGGACCTTTCTGCTTATATAGAGAGCACACAGAGATTTGTTACCGGAGATGTTCGCCTGAAACTCCACAAGGGTAATTGCATCGTAGTGGGACGCAGGTCGCCTTATTCTTTATACAGCCATCAATTGGCTACATATGCCGAAGGAGATGAATTCGACCAGTCATCGGCTATCGGATTTATTAAACTCTGGGGATTGCCCGCAAAGATACAGGGGCAGATTCAAAAAGAGAAATAAATATGTATCGTGGCTCCGCTCATCTTGAGCCTGTCGAAGAATAGTGGAACCGAGATATTGTTACCAATCATGATGGGATTATAAAAAAAGCGAGGTATAAATAAAATGAGCCATATAAGAAGCCGTTTCGATAAACCACCCGACGAACTGGTGGTAAAATATACCTCATCGCTCCACTACGACTGGCGCCTGTACAGCTATGATATCAGGGGCAGCATTGCTCATGCACGCATGCTTGCCAAACAAAGTATTATAACCACAGAAGAAGAGCATAATATCGAACAGGGGCTTGCTGAAATTGCCGAGGAGATAGAAAAAGGCGAGTTTAATTTTAAGCCGGAACAGGAAGATATTCATATGGCTGTCGAGGCACGTCTGTTCGAAATTATCGGCGATGTGGCAGGTAAACTGCATACCGGACGCTCGCGTAACGACCAGGTGGCGCTTGATTTCAGGCTCTACATTAAAGAAGCCATTTCCGAAACTCTTACCGGTATCAGAATGATACAGAATACTCTGATAAAAATAGCGGAGGATAATAATACTGTAATAATGCCCGGCTATACGCATTTGCAGTTGGCTCAGCCCGTACTGCTTGCCCATCATCTTCTGGCATATTTTGAAATGCTGGAGCGCGATTATGGGCGTTTCAAAGACTGTTATAAACGGGCAGACATTTTGCCGCTGGGAAGCGGCTCTTTAGCGGGTGTTACTTTCAATACCGACCGTGAGTTTTTGGCTGAAGAGCTCGGATTTTCCGAAGTCAGCCGCAACAGTATGGACGCAGTTTCCGACCGGGATTTTGCCATTGAATACATTTCCGCCGCCGGTATTTGTATGATGCACCTTTCAAGGTTGGCGGAGGAAATCATCCTGTGGTCTTCAGCAGAGTTCAAGTTCATCGAGCTGGATGATGCCTACTCGACCGGCAGCAGTTTGATGCCGCAGAAAAAAAACCCGGATGTTGCCGAACTTGGAAGGGGTAAAACGGGGCGCGTTTACGGTAATCTGATGGCGATGCTGACAACAATGAAAGGATTGCCGCTTACTTATAACCGTGATTTACAGGAAGACAAAGAAAGGGTATTCGATACGGTAGATACGCTGGTGCCCAGCCTCAAGGTCTTTGCAGGTATGCTGGATACTTTGAAATTCAAACCGGAAAACATGAAAAATGCGTTAGACCGCGGATTTATACTGGCAACAGACCTTGCCGATTATCTGGTTTGCAGGGGCGAGGCTTTTCGCAATGCTCATGGCATTATAGCCAAACTGGTAAGCTATGCCGTTAAAAACAACAAGACACTCAGTGAATTGAGCCTTGATGAATACCGGCAATTTTCTCCGCTTTTCGATACTGATATAAACAATATAACGGTGGAATCATCGGTTGCGGCGCGCAATGTCATCGGGGGTACATCCCCTCAGCAGGTGGAAAAAGCCTTAAAGAGAGCAAAAGAAATAGCCTGTAATTCGTAAAGATTACAGGCTGACTATTAACAATTTATACTAATTATTCGGCAGACTGGGCTAACTTGTTCTGAGTACGCAGGCATCTGGTACAAATGTTAACACGCATTGCCTTACCGTCTACCACTGCCCTGATTCTATGGATATTCGGCATTGATTGCTTCCTGGTATGTCTTTTGGAATGGCTGACATTATTACCGAACATCAATTTTTTTTCGCATATATCACACTTCATTTAACAGATTCACTCCTTTGACTGTCTATAAGGAATTGTTGTACAATTCGTTCTGCTATATTAGCATAAACAGCGCAACCTTACAAGAATAATTCAAACAGCACCTTTACAAGGATGGTAATACAAAGAGATGAAGCAAACGGATATTATCGGCGGACAGCAATTCCTCGAAATGTTCGCCACCGCTACCGATTGGTTGGAAAAAAGTGCCCCGGATATCGATGCACTTAACGTATTCCCTGTTCCTGACGGAGATACCGGTACTAATATGTTACTCACAATGAAATCCACTATTGAACATGGATTTCAAAATGAGAATGACAATGCATCTTCTGTGGTACTTTCAATGGCTAACGGTGCATTAATGGGTGCCCGCGGAAACAGCGGTGTCATCCTCTCGCAATTCTGGGCAGGGCTTGCTCAGGGTCTGGATAATAAAGAATCTATCGACGGCAGGGATTTTGCCGCCGCGCTGGAGAAAGCCTCTGTTGTCGCCTACAAGGGTGTCAGTAACCCGGTAGAAGGCACAATGCTTACAGTATTAAAAGACGCCTCTAAATCGGCCTCGCTGACAGCGGCTAATGGAAAGGGAGACCTGCTTTCCGTTTTGGAATCTACGGTAACCGCCGCCAGTGAGTCCGTTGCTAATACCCCTACACTTCTACCTGTACTTAGAGAAGCGGGAGTCGTCGATTCCGGAGGGCAGGGACTTTATACGATACTGGACGGCGCTCTGCGATATCTGAGAGGCGAATCGGAACTGATGCAATTCAGAAAACCGCAGATAATCGCCAGCAATGTTGCTACAACACCCATAACCATCGTATCCCACGCAAAGACGGAGCACGAGGACGAAATCCCGTTCGGGTATTGCACCGAGTTTTTGTTAAAAGGCAAGGAACTCGACCCCGAAAAGATAAAAAAACATTTGTTAAAGAAAGGGCAATCGCTGATAGTCGTCGGTGACGATACTACCGTCAGAGTCCATATTCATACATTAGACCCCGGTGAAATTTTCAGCTATGCCACTTCTATGGGAACTATCCATAGTGTTAGCGCCAGAAATATGGATGAGCAACATCAGGATTACCTCGAAAAACAGAAAAACCGTGCCGTGCCGGTAAAAACATCTATTGTTTCCATAGCTGCCGGAGAGGGGTTGGCAAAAGTATTTGCCAGCCTGGGAGTAGCTGCGGTTGTTGCCGGCGGGCAAACCATGAACCCGAGCACCAAGGATATTCTGATGGGAGTAGAACGCGCCCCCTCAGACAATGTTATCATTCTTCCCAACAATAAAAATATTGTGCTGGCAGCACGGCAGGTTCAGGCTTTAACCGAGAAAAACATCTGTGTTATTCCTACTGTAAATGTTCCTCAGGGGGTAGCCGCCCTACTGGCTTTTGACTATGAAGCGGATATGGAAACAAACTGCGAAATTATGGCAGAAGCCACAAAATCCGTGTCATCAATTGAAGTAACGCATTCCATACGTTCATGCAAAATCGGCGGGCTCGATATCAAAAAGAAACAGGCAATCGGCTTGCTTAACGGCACTATAGTAGCAGTACAGGATGCCGCCAAAGATGTTCTGTACGATGTCCTGGAAAAAGCTCCGCTGGACAAGGCAGAAATAATTACTGTTTACTACGGAGAGGATACAGAAGAAACGGAAGCAGAAATATGCGGCAATGAAATCAGAGAGAAATATCCTCATCTGCAGGTTGAAGTAGTTAACGGCGGACAACCACACTATAATTATATTGTATCAATAGAATAATCGGACAAGGAGTATAACCATAATGGCAGTTAAGATTGTCACAGATACTCTATCAGACATTCCCGATGACTTAGCCAGCAAACTTGGGATTACACTTATTCCTTTAACGGTATCATTCGGGCATGAGTCATTTCTTGACCGGATAGAGATTACCTCCGAAGAGTTCTATGAAAGACTGGTTCGTGAGGAAACTATTCCTACCACAACACAGCCATCTCCCGTTACTTTTGCCAACGCTTATAAAAATCTGGCAAAAGACAGTGATGAAATATTGGTAATTACATTATCCGATAAGCTGAGTGGTACATATCAATCGGCATTAAGCGCCATAAATATGGTTGATGATATTTGCCGCATAGAGGTAATGGATTCACAAAAAATAATTATGAGTTTCGGGCTTGCCGTAATAGCGGCAGCCAAGATGGCGAATGCAGGAGCGGGAATCGATGAAATAATCACCCAGACAAAAGCGAGACTGGAAAGCTCGCAACTTATAGCTTATTTCGATACCCTTAAGTATTTGGCAAAGGGAGGACGAGTCGGTAAAGCGCAGGGTTTTGTCGGTTCCCTGCTTTCCGTTAAACCGATACTTACCATTAAAGACGGTGAGATGGCGCCGCTTACCAGAGTAAGGTCTAAAGCTGCCGGAATCGACTATCTTTGCAATGCAGTGGCAGCGACTGATAATATTGAGAGTGTAGGGGTAGAGTATTGTACTACTCCCAAAGATGCTGAACTTTTAATTGAACGCATTAGCTTAATTGTCCCGAGGGAGAATATTTATAAATCTGTTGTATGCCCGGTCGTTGGCACATATTCCGGACCGGGAGGGCTTGCGGTTTCCATAATTCAAAAACCCTGATAAAAAGGAGGAAACTATGACAGTAAAAATAGTCACGGACAGCACATCGGATCTCCCTCAGGAGATAATAGAAGAATATGGAATTACTGTCGTCCCTGCATATGTGCAGTTCAGAGGAAAAACATATCGCGACGGAGTCGATATCAGCCAGGACGAAATATATCAGAAAATGGTAAACGATGATATTGTAGTAAAAACCTCCCAGCCCCCACCCGGAGATTTTATTACCGTATACAAGAAACTTCTTGCAGAAGCAGACGAAATTATTTCCCTGCAAGTAACCAGCAAATTGAGCGGAATATACAACTCGGCGGTACAGGCAAAAGAAATGATAGGCGCCGGAAAACGTATCGAAGTGGTTGATTCCCTATCGACTTCCATGGGATTAGGACTGACTACTCTCTCTGCAGCCCGCATGGCTCAAGCCGGAGATGGAATGATTGAAATAATGGAGGAAATAAAATCTTCTCTGGCTCGTACTCACTTATGGGGAATATTCGACACCCTAAAATACCTTTTCCTGGGGGGGCGTATCGGCAAAGCCAAAGCGCTGCTGGGTGGTATGTTGCGGGTAAAACCAATGCTAACTATGTCTAACGGGGAATTGCAGCCAACCGGCCTGGCACGCAGCCGCAGTAAAGGATTGGACAAACTCTTCGAGCACGCAAAGAACTATCTCAATATCCAGGATGTTGCCATTGTTCACAGCACTACTCCGGAGGATGCCCGATCACTCAAAGAGCGCATCGGCACAGTATTCGATAAGAATAATATCCTTATATCCAGATTGGGACCGGCGCTGGGCGTTCACGGCGGACCCGGCACTCTGATTCTGACTCTGAGAGAAAAGGTCAGCGACTTAACCGAAAAAGGTGAAACAGAAAAGAAACGTACTATATCACTGCCGTCTTTCCCATCTGTACACCTGCCAAAAATAAAGTTCGCTTCCCTATAGCCGGAAATTTCAACAGATACAGGAGCCTGCTGATGGATTCAACACCGTTACGTAAGGTTCTGGAGCTTGAGCGCCAAAAGGAATTTAGCGATACTGCCGTTTTCGGCGGATTGGATAAGTTCCTGTCCCGCTGGGCAGCCAAAACCGAAGGAACGATAAATAAACCTTCTGTCTTAAAAAAGTTCAGACAACTGCAGTTGGATAAAACAGGCTATTCTCAGCTTGATAAAG
>DIKD01000092.1:6009-18259 GCA_002421585.1 Dehalococcoidia bacterium UBA5627 | reverse complement strand
TCCAGAATGACAATAAGAAAGTTGCTGAGATTGGCCAATGAAACGACTTTAAATTGTTATCCATAGCAACCATGATTAATAAGAACCAAAGTATTTATAGGATATACTCACTACGGCAGAGCAAACCGGTTTCCGGCGTTATTTAAGAAAAACTCTTTCGGGGATGCTTGGACGATTTTACCGAAGCATGAAAACCGGTGCAATGGCAAACCCCCAGCTCCTTAACTCCTCTTGTCTTGAATTCCGCGATTGTCTTTTGAATTCGCTCTTCAGATGCTCTGAATAGATGGATGCCGCCGATAACAGCATAAACATTGTTGTTCGCCGTCAGTTTCTGTGCCTGTCTAAGGATATTAACGATGCTGCGATGCCCGAATCCGGCGTCAATGACCAGAGAAAGTTCATCTGCTATTTTATCCTGGCAGAACTTTCCGCTTTCCCTGATTTCCATTTTTATTTACCAGGACCGATTAGACCCATACCGACTGTCATCTGCGGTAAACCTTTTTCCAGGGCTCTTTTAAAGTATCGAGATAGTCGCGGATGGCCGCTTTTAGGGTATTTACAGTATTTACGGCACAGTGTTTATCTTCTTCCGGCAAACCGTCAAGAGCATCGATAACAGCTTGTTGCCCGATAAGCATGGCTTCTTTGACATCCTTACCGGTAGCAATCCCGGTAAGGGCGCTGCCGCAGGCAATACTGTTAGCACATCCGTCTGTCATGAAACTGGCGCGGCTTGATGCGGCTGCCGTCAATTTTCAGCCAGATTTCCTCAGTATCCCCGCAGTGCCCCAAACTACCGGCGGCATATCCATCGGCATTCTCCATCACTCCGAGATTTTGCGGATTCATAGCATGGTCGATGGCTTTTGCCGAATAATCCCTGCGTTCTTCCCCCAACAGCAGTTCTTCAAATCCATCGAGATTACCAGACATTTCATTACACTCCTTAAATAGTTATCCCGAAATAGCTGAAGATATATTTTAAAGATATATACAAAAATATAAAACCGAATATTGTTTTTAATGTAGCCGGTTTGATACGCGATACCAGCCGAGCTCCGATTAGCGCTCCTCCGATCGCCCCTATGCCCATAGCAAGGGCAGCCGGAACATCACATAAACCCTGCGAGATTTTAATAATGCCCCCGACCGTAGCAAACCACACGAACGAAGCCATAGATGACCCGATGGCAATCTTGACCGGCGAACGCAACAGGTAGACAAATGCCGGCACCATTATAAAGCCACCCCCCAGACCCGACATACCGGTAAATATACCGACACTCCCTCCGATTCCGGCTTTAAGCGCAGTATTACCTCCCATTGTTCGGCCGGGAAAGTCGGGTTTCTTCCTTAAAAACAGTCCCTCGTAAATCATACTGGCGGCAATGGGCGCAAAAACAATTCCGAGTATTAAATCGATCAGCTCGTGATAATCTCTAATCCAATAAAACAGGACAGAACCTATAATTACCCCGACAACCCCCGCCGGAGCGATGTATTTTATCGATTTCCAGTCGACGTGCCCCATTTTCCAGTGCTGATATGAACCGGCAACCGCCGTAAAAACTACAGCTACCAGCGTTGTTCCGACAGCAATAGACGGCGAAAAGCCGAATCCGAAACGAACTATGGGCAGCATAATAGCTCCGCCGCCGATTCCCAGAAGACCGCCGAACCCGCCTGCCAAGATACCGGTCAGGATGAGCAATATGATAGTTATAAAGCTCAATCGATAGCCCTTTCTCTAGTAAATGTTAGTTGCAGCCATGATTTTCATGGTGTCCGCTGTGGTCACAAAACGTATCACCATGTTCGCAGACATTTTCGCCGCTTTCCAGACCATTATACAGGTATTTAATAACCGCTTTTTCGGGATCGGTTTCGGTTATACCCAGTATAACTTCAATCCCGTTATTTTCACAAGCCATGCGAGGTCCCATACCCATACCGCCGGCTAAAACTACGCTCACTCCGTGCTCGGCAAAAAGCAGCGGAAGTCCATGGCAATTATGCGGGAACGTTGTCAGAGTCTCTTTACCTGTTATTTTTCCCCCTTCACCAGTTTCGATAATTAGAAATTCGGTTGTCTGACCGAAATGCGCTGAGAGGGAACCGTCCTTGAACGGGATTGCAAATTTCATGATTTTTCTCCTTATCTGTTTACTTTTTTATTTTTACATTGATATAACAATCAATTCACCATTACACATGCGCCATATACGATATTCATTCCATTTCCATGGCAGAACGCTATAGCGGATTGACTCTCGGAACCGGGTTGCAGCCATATGCGCTTCAAACCGAGCTCCTTACATTGTTTTAAAACTTCTTCCATTACAACCGGAGGCACTACAAAATCGACCACGTCGACTTTAACGGTTATATCAGAGAAGCCGGGGTAAAAAATCAGTCCTTCGGCCTCTTTAAGACGCGGATTGACCGGATATACTTCATACCCCCTGCTTTTAAGATTTTTTACTATGCGGTTGCCATACTTCTCTGTATTATCGGACGCGCCGATTATTGCTAATCTCCTGCAGTTCATAAATTCTTTAATCTTTTCCTGCATTATCTCGTACCATCCTTCCGCAGTATTTAATTCTTTTCTCACCGCGGCAGGTATTTTCCTGTAAAAGAGGTTGAACATCAGTGGTACTGCATTTTGGACAAGCGTCGGGAAGATTGTCCGAATGCCATTCGTGACCGCAATAACACCGGTAACGGTTTTGAGCCAGCTCGAAATTACCGCCCTCGATGCGAATTGCCTTGCCATTTAATATGGCATCGGCGACTTTTTGCCTGGCTGATGCCAGAATTCGCTGGAAGGTGGGGCGCGAAACATTCATTTTTTCAGCTCCCTGCTCCTGTTCCAATCCTTCCAGTTCTTTAAGCCGCAAAGCCTCTGCTTCTTCCAGCGATAACAGAACTTCCTCCAGCACGCCTAAAGGTATTCCAGCCGGCTTAAAATAGGTTACACCCGGCATATATGACACCCGCCGACATTTATATGGTCTTGCCAAATACGACTCCTAAAACATTTTGAGCATATGCTCATAATTAATAGTATTATAAAGAATGTATATGTGTCAACATTTTATTAAACCTGATAAGGTATTTCGAACGGTTATTTCTGTTCGTGGTCAATTTGCCTAATCGGCTGCTTAGAGTTATAATCCTAGCTATAAATCTACAAAAAATTAAGGAGAGTATTATGCCGTCATACGCTTTTTTACACAGTGAATTTATCCCGTTGGAAGATGCCAAGGTCGGCATTATGACCCATGCTCTCCATTACGGAACCGCAGTATTCGAAGGTATCAGAGGAAACTGGAACGAGGATAAAAAACAGGTTTATATTTTCCGCTTAAAAGAACATTACGAACGCCTGGCGCAAGGCAGCGCCGTTTTACAGATGGAGCTGCCCTACTCAGTAGATGAGCTGTGCAAAATCACAGTGGACCTGGTAAAGAAGGGTGATTTTAAAGAGGATATCTACATCCGCCCGCTATCATATAAGAGCTCCGAAGCAATGGGGGTACGACTGCATAATCTCGATAATGATTTTTTAGTTTTCGCCATGCCATGGGGCAGATATATCGATGTCGATGCCTGCCGCTGCTGCATATCTTCCTGGAGAAGACCTGCCGATAACGTCATCCCCCCCAGCGCCAAAATAACCGGCTTATACATCAACAATGCTTTCACAAAAACGGAAGCCCAATCCAGAGGTTATGATGAGGGAATTATGCTTTCGCAGGACGGTAATGTTTCCGAAGGCAGTGGTGAGAATATCTTCTTGATAAAGAATGGCAGATTGTATACACCAACCACCAAAGACAGTATCTTAAAAGGGATTACACGCGATACAGTTATGACGCTGGCAAAGAACGAACTGGGAATCGACACCATAGAAAAGAAAATCGACCTGGTTGAGCTCTATAACGCTGATGAATGTTTCTTAACAGGTACTGCCGCTCACCTGACACCCGTATCTGAAGTGGAGAATAAGAAAATAGGCACGGGAGAGGTGGGAGAAATCACCTTAAAACTGCAAAAACTATACTTCGACGTCATCAAAGGAAAAAATGAAAAGTACATCGACTGGTGTACCCCTGTATATTAAAAACAATCAGATAAATGATAATCTGTGGAAATTCCGATGACTGAAGCACTGGCTATTATTATCGGATATCTCCTGGGCAGCTTGCCTACCGCTTATGTAGTCACACGACTTTGGGCTAAGCGCGATATCCGCACACTCGGCGGCGGCAATGTCGGTTTTATGAATGTCTTCCGCGAAGTGGGGATTGCACCCGCTTTGGTGGTGGTGTTTATCGATATTGCCAAAGGGGTAGCCGCAATCGCCATTGCCAAATGGGGATTAACCGCCCCGGATGCCTTTGTATTGCTTGCCGGTTTGGCTGCGGTTATCGGTCATAACTGGATGCCCTGGTTGAAATTTACCGGCGGTAAGGGGATGGCAACTGCCATCGGTATCATTATTACCCTTTTCCTTGCTTACGGTTACCCGCTGCAACTGGGAATCTTCATTGCCATCGTGCTTATCCCAATGGTTATCACGCATAACGTTGCTCTTTCTATGGCTCTGGGGCTGATTGCACTGCCCTTTATCGTATGGTTCGGTACTCATTCCGCTTTTGCCGCTATTATGGCGGCCTTACTGTTTATAATCAGTTTTATCAAGTTTTTACCGACGGCGCTGCTGTCTATAAAAAATTCACGACGGAAAAAAGACTTTGTTTTCGATACATTCAAAGGGAAAGATAAGGAAGAAAAAAGATAGCCTATTCTTTTTTTATAGACCATGATATAAGGGAAGATATTTAGACACCGTAACGACTGTTTCACGGTAAAGGACTTGAACTCGAGGAAAATAATGCTTAAAAACGCACTTTTTTAGTTTTTTCTTACAAATAAGATATTATCTGATACTCTTTAAAAGACATGAAACCTGGCAACTCTCTTCTAAAGCCATAGTGAGATTGTAGGCTTCTTCCAATAACTGGCCGATAGCAAAACTGCCGTGACCGCGTACCAAAACAATCCTGTTCTTTCTCAAGGCGCCGGCAATTTCAGCTTCAAGAGTACCCGGAATAACCTTAACCCCCCAGCCGATAACGGGAACGGCGCATATTTCCGATATCAATTCGGGGTTGGGCACAATTTCCCGTTCCGTTAATGACAGGGTTACCGCATGCGGAGGATGGGCATGCACGATTGCCTGTGCCCGCGTCATTTGATAAATCGCCCGGTGTACGGGCAGTTCTGCAGAAGCAAGAGGGGTTATACGATTGTTCTTGTAGATTCCGGTTTCTATTAAATCGTTTTCGCTGATATCTTCGAGTCGGCAGCCGCGGCGCGTGATGACCAGGTTGTCTCCGGTGCGGATGCTGAGGTTTCCGTTCTCGGAGGAGACCATCCCGCGAGTAAAGAGGTTGTTGCCTATGGTTTGGAACTGGCTTAAAAACATCGCTCGTCCTTTACCTTTTATGCT
The DNA here is from genome assembly GCA_002421585.1 of Dehalococcoidia bacterium UBA5627. GTDB lineage: Bacteria > Chloroflexota > Dehalococcoidia > Dehalococcoidales > UBA5627 > UBA5627. The sequence continues at coordinate 12,735 of DIKD01000092.1, read as the reverse complement.
TGATAGACGCTAAAAACCCCAGTTTTTAACAGTCTATACTGTAAGGAAAATAAAATCAAACCGAGAGGGTAAAGTCGAATACAAAAAGACTTGAGCTTTCCCTTTAGTAGCCGGGGCAACCACATAAGCTAAGGTTGACGGCAGGATAAAAAGAAGTTTAGCTTGTTTTATCCTCTTTTCTTACCAGACGATAGCGTAGAATACCAGCATAGACCAGCGTAACAAGCCCGCAAAGACTGATAGTACCCGCACCTGAAATGTCGAAACTAACCTCGGGATTAAGGATAACATCGCCCAAAAAGGTAAAAACTATCAACACAAAAGGAACAAAGAATAATATTCGACCGATTACTTCAATTACGCGGATAAAATCGACTTCTCTCTGATTGTCATCCATAAGAATGTCGCCTCCCCGAACACACTTTAATTAACGCAAGTATAATCCTGTAGGTAATCCGGGGCAAGTAAACTTACCCCATCCGGCGGATGACGGCGATCACTCTGCCCTGTACTTCGACGTTGTCGGGGCTGGCATAAATGGGCTGCATCCGGCTGTTTGCAGGCTGCAGGCGGATTTTACCGGAGGGTTCGAGGAAGAATTTTTTGAGGGTCGCTTCTTTTTCGGATTTGAGCCATACGGCAGCGGTTTCCCCGTTTTCCACAAAACTGACCGACTGAAGAAGCACGATATCTCCATCGTTAATCAGGTCTTCAATCATTGAATTACCCTTTACTTTAAGTGCATAAACCCCTTCTCTGCCACGGATAATATCGCGGGTCACCTCGATAGTATCGGCATTGGATGTAACGTCCCAGGTATCGTTATCCGGAACGGGTATCGGCTTACCGGCAGCAATCTGCCCGATGACGGGAATATTAAGACAGTTTGACAAATCGGGAAGAGAAGGCAGCTCGATACCGCGCGATACTTCCCTGTGGCGGCGGATAGCACCCTTTTTTTCAAGTATTTTGAGGTTATAATCAACAACCGAGGTCGAGCTTAAACCGCATCCGGCAACGATATCTCGCACGCTGGGAGGGAAATTATTCTCCAGCCAGAAATCGCGTATGAATTCAACAATGCGCTGCTGCTTATTGGATAATTCCTTTGTTTTCAATTGCATAACCCCACAAGAACATCTGTTCTGTTATTTTAGAACAATAAGAGCACACTGTCAACAAATAAATGCGAAAACAAGACAAACAAGCAGCTGCCGATTAATCGGCAGCTTACTGGTTATACCGAACTGTTTTGAAAAAGCAGGTTACTCGGCAGAAGAAGCTTTGGCTTTGTTGAGCCTTTTTTCCAGCCTTGATTTGTGGCGGGAAGCGTTATTTGAATGGATAACACCCTTTCCGGCTGCTTTGTCCAGAGCACTTGCGGCAGCTTTAATATCCTGTGACGCTTTCTCATAATCACCAGACGCAATCGACTCTTCCGCCGTTTTTAAGGCGGTTTTGGTCTTGCTGGTGTTAATTTTGTTTATTGCTCTTCTTTTTAGCGCTTTTCTCTGCTGCTTTTCAGCTGATTTAATATTAGGCAAATTATTCCTCCTGAATCTGTTTCACATTATACAATAAAAATTATTTTTAGACAAAAAGGCAAGTTTTTTTAAAAATTTATTCCATTAAGGGCTTCTGTTTGGAGCCGGATTCGTCCCCGACACGGTTCATATTCAGCACTCCCCTTACTCCCCCGATTCTGCCCAGAATACGACTGAGATGCGCCAATCCCTTGGTTTCCACTGTCAGAATAATGGTGGTGGTACGGTCATTATGTTCGGTTACTGTCATACTGAGTATGTTAACCTTTTCCTCGGCTATGACTGTTGAGACATCGCGTACCAGCCCCACCCTGTCCCAGGCATCCACCTGAATACTGACCGGATACTGCGCTTCGGTCTGTCCCCACTCCACCTCGATTAACCTTTCCTTTTCATCTTCGTTGATTACATTAAAACAATCACGACGGTGAATGGTTATACCGCGGCTGCGCGTAACATATCCCACGATATCATCGCCGGGTACCGGATTGCAGCACTGAGCCAGATTGGTTAAAAGCTCTCCGACGCCTAACACCTGCACCTCGGATTTCACCTGTTTTAAGGGCGCTATTTCGGGAATCACACGCGGCTGCTCCTGCTGAGCTGCCAGTTTCAAAGCTATACTTTCGACATTTATGCCGCCGTAACCGATGGCAGCCAGAAAATCATCTACATTGGTATATTTGAAATATTTAGCAATGGACTCGCGGTCGGTGTATTTCAAACCCAGTTGCTTTAATTCCTTGTCCAGAAGTATGCGTCCCTGCTCGATGTTGTCTTCGCGCTCCTGCTTCTTGAACCACTGGCGAATCTTTTCGAGAGCATGCGATGTACGTACATATCCCAAGTGCGAGTTCATCCAGTCCCTGCTGGGTCCCTTATCGCGCTTGGTGGTAATAACCTCCACCACATCTCCGTTGTTCAACCGGGTGTTTAACGATACCAGCCGGTTATTGACCTTTGCCCCGATACAGCGATGCCCCAGCTCGGTATGAATGCGATAGGCAAAATCCAGCGGAGTAGCGCCCTTGGGAAGGTCCTTTACCTCTCCTTTAGGTGTAAATACGAATACCTGGTCGATAAATATATCGGTCTTGACGGATTCCAGAAACTCCTCTGTTCCGGCAAGTTCGCGGTGCCAGTCGATTAACTGGCGCAGCCAGCCGATTCTTTCCTCATAAGGTGAATCCTCTTTCTTGCCCTCTTTGTAGCGCCAGTGAGCGGCGATTCCGTATTCATCGGTATAGTGCATATCACGCGTGCGTATCTGAATTTCAAGCGGAGTGGTCCCGAATGCCATTACTACTGTATGCAGTGATTGATAGCCGTTCGGTTTCGGATTGGCGATATAGTCGTCGAAGGCTCCCGGGACCGGGTGCCACATACTGTGTACGATGCCTACGGCATTGTAACAATCCTGCACTGTGTCTACCAGCACCCTTAAGGCAAAAAGGTCATATATATCGTTAAATTGCTTCCCCTGCGCCGAATATTTATGTATTTTTTGATGAATGCTGTATAAATGCTTCGGGCGGCCGGTTATTTCAGCAGAAAACCCCATCCGCTCAAACTCGTTCTTAATAACACCGATTACTCTTTCTATAAACTCTTCGCGCTCGGTACGCTTTCCGGCAACCATTTTTGCCAGTTGCGCATATCTCCTCGGCTCGAGATAACGGAAAGCCAAGTCTTCCAGCTCCCATTTCAGCTCCCATATACCCAGGCGGTGCGCCAGCGGAGCGTATATATCCATAGTTTCCCGCGCTATATGGCGTTGCTTTTCCGCCGGCAACGCCGCAAGTGTGCGCATATTATGCAGGCGGTCTGCCAGCTTGATAAACACTACACGAAGGTCTTCCGCCATAGCCACCAGCATTTTTCTCAAACTCTCAGCCTGCTGCTGGCTGTCGGCAGCGCTGCTCTTTCGCGAAACACCCTCCGGTAAATGCAAGGAAAGCTGGCTTAACTTGGTAACACCGTCAACCAGTTTGGCAACTTCGGCGCCGAACTTATTTTCAATCTCGTTAAGCGATATACCGCAATCCTCGCAAACATCGTGCATTAACGATGCCGCCAGCGTGCTGGCATCCATCTGCAAATCGGCAAGAGTGATCGCCACCTGTAACGGGTGTTCCAGATAAGGCTCTCCCGACTCGCGTCGTTGCCCTTCGTGCGCCTTTTCGGCAAACTTATATGCCTCTTCTACCAGAGATAACTTCTCCGGCGGCAGATAAGCGGAGGCTTTCTGTAATAATTTATTGACCGTTGTGTTTTTTTGTTTTAACATAAGGATTGTACTTTTAGTATAAAGGAACAAAGACTGCTTAGCAAAGTATAATTTATATAATTAACCGGTTTTTTATTCCCGGTAGGAATAGACAGGAGATAAAGTGTACCAGGCACCGCGAGGAACAGTAGATATTCTGCCCGAAGAACAGGCTTACTGGAGATATGTTGAGCAGAAGGCTTCTTCCATATGCAGTTTGTACGGTTATGAACGCATAGATACCCCTGTTTTTGAGAATACTAAGCTTTTTGCGCGCGGTATCGGAGATGGGACCGATATCGTCGAAAAGGAAATGTATTCCTTCAAGGACAAGGGAGATAATGATATAACCTTAAGACCGGAGGGAACAGCCTCGGTTTGCCGTGCCTACATCGAGCACGGTATGGCAAATCTGCCTCAGCCGGTAAAACTTTACTATCTGACATCGATTTTCCGATACGAAAGGCCGCAAGCCGGACGGTTGCGAGAACATCACCAGTTCGGCTATGAAGCTATCGGAGATTCCGACCCTGTCATAGATACGGAAGTTATCGAAATGGCTTGGCGCTTTTTTAAATCTCTGGGCTTGGAAAAGCTGTCTTTGCTTATTAACAGCATCGGCTGCAGGGAATGCCGCCCCAACTACCTGGAAACCCTGCGAAAATACTATCAAAAGAGCAGTGAAGAGCTGTGCAAGAACTGCCAGACCAGACTGGAACGAAATACCTTAAGGCTTTTGGATTGTAAACAACCGAACTGCCAGCAATTTGTGAATAATGCGCCCAGAAGTATTGATTACCTGTGCGAGGACTGTGCCCGGCACTTCAATTTATTACAGAAATACCTTGATACGATTGGTTTACCTTATTCGGTTAATCATAAGCTGGTCAGAGGGCTGGATTATTACACGAGGACTGTTTTTGAGATTCAGCCTGAACTGGAAGGCGGGCAGAGTACCATCGGCGGCGGCGGACGTTATGACAACCTGATTTCCGAACTGGAAGGCAAACCCACTCCGGCAGTCGGTTTTGCCACCGGCATAGAGAGAATTATCCTCAACCTAAAAAGGGAGGGTATTGCCATCCCTGCATTATATAAGCCATCCGTGTTTATAGCCAGTATGGGGGACAATGCCAGAGAAACTGCCGTTAAACTGTCATCCGACCTGCGGCAGGCAGGCATCGGAGTCGTCCAATCGACCGGTACCAAGAGCCTTAAAGCACAGCTGAGACAGGCAAATAATCTCAATATGCAATATACCGTTATCATCGGTGATGAAGAGGTTACCTCGCAAACGGTTGTCCTGAAGGATATGGCGGGGAACGGGCAGGAAACCTTGCCTGTGGACTGCCTGATTGAAAAGCTGAAGGGTTAAAAACACTGCGCCAGCTTTTGATAGGTAGCGGGAAGCGATTCGTTTACCACCCTGACATCGGCCAAAACCGGCATAAAATTGTTATCGCCGTTCCAGCGCGGAACAATATGTGTGTGAATGTGTTTATCGATGCCGGCTCCGGCAACCCTGCCCAGGTTCATCCCCACATTGAAGCCGTCGGGATTGGAAACCTTTTTTAACGCAGTTATGCATTTACGCACCAGCTCATAATGCTCCAGAAGTTCCTCGGATGTTAAATCTTCGGGAGTGGATAAATGCTTAAAAGGGACTACCATCAGGTGCCCCGGATTATACGGATAGCAGTTTAAGATTACGAAATTATATTTTTCGCGGTGCAGGATGTAATTCTCGGTGTCTTTATCCTCAACCGGTTTGGTACAAAATATACAGCCTTCCTTGTCGACTTTCTTGATATATTCCATGCGCCACGGCGCCCACAGATTTTCCATCTTATTCTCCTCAAAGGTTATGATGCTATTGTAATGAGAATAATAGCAAAGGTCAAAGGAGTAGCTGTACTGTCATTACGAGGAGTCCTGACAAATCCGCTCGTGGTGAGCTTGCCGAACCACGCAGCCCCGATTTGCCGTGGCTCGCACCGACATCCCCCTTCTCGATATACTTTAAACGGTACAAAAAAATAACGGAATGGAGTAATGATAATGGGAATAGACCTCAAATGTAGGCAAAATCAGTCTCATCCTGTAATAAAATTGCAACAGATTATCCATAAAACGTATAATTAATGCTCTGGAGGATAATTTTGGCCTACCCCGATAGTATTCTATTTAATGTAACCAAACCCGCACGTTATACCGGCGGCGAATGGAACAGCGTTGTAAAAGACTGGCAAAAGACCGATATAAAATTCGTCTTGAGCTATCCCGATATCTACGAAATCGGCATGTCCAATATGGCGCTCCCTATACTTTACGAGATACTGAACAAGCAGCCGGATGTGCTTGCAGAAAGGGTATTTGCACCCTGGGTGGATATGGCTTCCTCAATTAAAGAGGCGGATATTGCCCTGCAAAGCCTTGAAAGCGGATACCCCTTAAGTGAATTCGATGTGGTCGGTTTTTCGCTGGGGTATGAACTAACATACACCAACATACTCAATATGCTTCATCTTGCCAAAATTCCGCTACTGTCCTGCGACAGGGATGAAAGCCATCCGCTGGTAATTGCCGGCGGCAACTGCGCACTTAACCCGGAGCCGATGGCGGACTTTTTTGATTTCTTCGTTATCGGCGACGCCGAGGATGTGCTTCTGGTTCTTTTGGACTGTATCAGAAACTGGAAGCAAAATAACGGGGTATCTAAAAAAGATTTATTACGAAAGCTGGCGGCAATACCCGGCATTTATGTTCCCGGTCTGTACACTGTCGAATATGAAGACGATGGAAGATTCAAAAGCATCACTCCCGCTGTCCCCGAAGCCCCGCAAATAATAAAAAGACAAATCGTAGCCAATCTTCCGCCGCCGGTAATCAGTCCGGTAGTTCCCTTTATAGAGGCTA
>DIKD01000092.1:0-5892 GCA_002421585.1 Dehalococcoidia bacterium UBA5627 | reverse complement strand
CCGGTTACGATGAAATAGCACTCGTTTCTCTCAGTACAAGCGACTACCACGAAATCGATAAACTGGTAGAAAAGATGGTTGACCGATACGGTGAAGGAAATATATCCTTATCGCTTCCCAGTCTGAGATTAATGGTGGATTCTGTAAGGCTGATATCCTCGCTGCCGACCGGCAGAAAATCGGGCTTAACCTTTGCCCCCGAAGCCGGCACCCAGAGATTGCAGCGGGTCATTAACAAGTGCATACCTGAGCAGGAAGTACTTGACACCTTGTCTGCCGCTTTCGAAAGAGGATGGAAAAGCCTTAAGCTCTATTTCATGCTTGGGTTACCCACAGAAACCGATGATGACATTTACGGCATCATCGAACTGGTGGAAAAAATCGGCGCCGTCGGCAGAGGCATATCCGGTAGAAAACCAAATATAAGACTTAGTTTATCAACCTTTGTGCCCAAACCGCATACGCCTTTCCAGTGGGTAGCGATGGACTGCGAAGAGAACATAAAACACAAGCAAAACATCTTAAAAAACAGCCTGCAGAGAAAAGATATAAACCCTTCGTGGCAGGACTATCCCAGGAGCCTTTTGGAAGCCGTCATTTCGCGCGGGGACCGCAGGTTGGGGAGAGTTATTTATCGTGCCTGGCAGATGGGGGCTTATTTCGACGGGTGGGGCGAGCATTTCAAATTCGATATTTGGGAGGAAGCCTTCCGCGAGCAAGGAATAGATCCCTATTTCTATACTCAAAGGGAAATACAACCGGACGAACCGCTTCCCTGGGGACACATAGATACCGGTGTTTCCGTAGAATTTTTAAAGCGAGAGTACAAACGGGCGCTTGACGAGAAAGAAACCCCGGATTGCCGCGACCATCCCTGCAACGCCTGCGGCACTGAAAAAGTCAATAATCTGTGTACACATAAAAAATCTTAAATTTTAAAAGAGGGGGAAACAACTAAAACAATGGTCAAAATCGACGAACAATCTTGCATCGGTTGCGGAGCCTGCACGGACGTATGCCCGCAAGAAATTCTTTACCTGGACGACAGCATCTGTAAAGTATCGGATAACAGCAAGTGCCAGAGCTGCGGGGATTGTAAGGACGCCTGCCCGATGGACTCTATAGAAGTATCGCAGGCATAAAGAAATAAACACAACTTTGGGGGAAGTCCGCATAAATAGCGCTGACTTCCCTCATTTTATATATTTTTTTTAAATTCTTAATGGATTTATGCAACCTTTTGTCTTAAAATGGGTTATCCTGTTAAGGCATAATGGATTTAGAGCAGGAAAAAGAGCTGGTTTTTAAAGCAAAGACCGATGCTTGCGCATTCGGTTTGCTTTATGATGAGTATTACAAAAAAATCTTCGGCTATGTCCTGCACAGGACAGCTAACGTAGAAGTTACTAAAGACATAGTCTCAGAAGTTTTCTTGAAAGCCCTGCAAAATATAGGGCACTTCGAATGGAGAGACATCCCCTTCTCCGCCTGGCTGTACCGCATCGCCGAGCACGAAATCAGCAACAGCTACAAACATAACAAGCAGCTAATACTTCTAAAGCAGGACCTGGAAAATTCAGAAATTCTATCCGATATCTCCATCGAAGACGAGATTGTGTGCGCTGAAGCCGAAATACAAAAACACGAGGAATTTCTTTTATTGCATCAGTGTATAGTAAAACTACCCAACATTTACCAGGAAGTAATTGTATTAAAATACTTCGAGAAAAAATCTCCCGGCGAAATCTGCATCATACTGGGAAAACACGAAGGAACCGTAAAATCACTGTTGCATCGCGGTCTGAAAAAACTTAAAAAATTAATGGATGAAAATGCAACTTTTTAACAAAAAAACGGTTATCCTTTATAGAGGTGGATGATGAAAGAAGAGGATTTAATAAAAAAATTGGAGAGCGCCCGGCTTCCGGAGGCCGAACTTCATACTCACCAAAGGCTCTTGAAAACGGCTTTATTAGAAAAATTCGAATCCCCCTCAAATAAAACGGCAACAGCCGTAAAAGGGAGAAGGATATCGATAATGGATACGATAACCGGTTTTTTCAGGTCGGATAGACCTGTATGGCAAAAAGCAATGGTAAGTACATTTGCAGTTGTTTTACTTTTAATAACTGCCCTGGCAATTAATATGTCACCGCTTGTAAGAGACTATGAAGCAATGGCAATAGAAGCAGCCCTAGATAACCCCCAAGTACAGCAGATAATCGAAGAGGAAGATATTGATACTGAAAATATTAAAATAGCAGCAGTATTTGATACCGAAAACGGCTTAAAGTATTATGTGAGCATAGGTGAAAAGAACATTGTTGCGGTCGAGCTTTCTAAATGGCTTTTAAATACTGAGATAGTAGAAGTACTAATAGAAACCACGCCTGTAACCGATACAAAAAAACAGGAGTTAATAGAAATAGCTTGCACTAATCCAGAAATTAAAGCCCTTTTTGAACAGGGTGCTTCGCCATATATGTATTACTTCGATTACATACCTGCTTATTTAGCTGGCGATAGCTTCTTAGATGTAGCGCATAAAGCTTCAGGGCAACCGCTCAGCATTAAAGACGCACAGCTAATAAACAATGACTGGGTTGAATTTACTATACGCATGTGGATAGAACTCGGCGGTAATAGGTATTACATTATGCTGGATATGATGGATAAATCCGTATTCAGTTTTGGGCTAACGTATATTTAATAGCATCATGTTATACATAAATATTGAAGATATCTGAGAAGGAGGTGATGCAGAATATTATAATTTTTATAGAAAGTAGTAGTATCCAATTTACCCTTAACCAAAATTATTGTGGAGGATGTATGTTTAAAAAGAGCATATTGGTCGCAAGTGTTAGTATAGCTTTATTATTAGGAAACCTCTGAAAAAGTCCTTACTCTTTACTATTTGATGGATTATTTACGTTCGAAATCACTATAGTCTCATATCTCCGGGGACTTGATCAGGGTTTCCTTAACTTTATCTATTCCTTCAGTAGTATCTGCATCTTCATCACTTCAAAGCCTAGATGGTTTAACGCTTTCAGAAATTGAGGCTCTTAATCCTATGTCCGCTGAAGAAGAAGCGGCTATAGTACAAGTAGTCCCGCAAGTACCTATTATAATTGATGGAGTACTATATAAACCAGAAGACATTACACTCTTTAACGGTCATCGTTTGCGTTTCACAACCGACGATGAAGGCAATTTTTATGCGTTTACCACTGTTGAAGGAGCAGAAAAATTCTTGGTAGATTATTTAATACAATCAGGGATTGAAGCCACTCATATAAATAAAATCGAGGGAACAAGAGGTTCTGTAACATTATGCGAACACATAACTTATCTTGGAGAATATTTTGATATAACTGGAACAATGGACTCTTTCGGAGATTTTAATGACAAGGGTTCCTCTTTTATTGTTAGTCCAGGGTTACTGGGTATAATTTGGGAACATGAAGGTCGTACAGGCGAATATTTTTACAGAGCGGCAGGATCAGCGATAGTTATGGTCCCATTTTTAGGTGCATTCGGGTGGAATGATAGAGCTTCCAGTGGTCAAAGAGTAGGTTAACTTTTTATCACAAAAGGGGCTGCCCCTCTGTCGGGACAGCCCCTTTTCATATCATCGATTTGTTAGACGAAGTTTATTCTTTATCCTCTCCGTCGTAAGCGGTAATGGCAACCACGCTGTCGTTGCCTTCCAGCTTCATCAGGCGTACACCCTGCGTACTCCTGCCCTGTACCGTAATTCCCTGCCGCGGGTCTTTCTCCTTGACGGGGGTCAGTGTGATGATACCGTTAGCGGAGACTATCATCACCTGCTGGTCGGGGGTTACCGCACGGGCTGCCGCCACGTCACCGGTCTTGCCTGCTATCTTAAAAGTGATAACGCCGCTGCCGGCGCGATGCTGTAACGGATAATCGTCAATAGGAGTCAGTTTGCCGTGCCCGCCCGAAGTAACAGTGAGCACGAAGGAACCTTTTTCTGCCACATCCATACTGACCACCCTGTCTTCCTTTTCCAGTTTGATTCCGCAGACTCCGCCGCTGGCTCTCAAACTGGTTCTCAGTTCGGAAATAGGGAACCTTATGGATTGACCTTTCTGCGTTATTATCAGTACATCATCCGTTTCCTGCCCCTGACAAACGGCAACCAGACTATCATCTTTATCCAAATCCATGGCAATCAAGCCGCTTGAGCGCACTGCACTGAAGCTGCTGACCGCGGTCTTTTTTACTTCACCTTTAGCTGTCGCCATTAAAAGGAAGCTGTCGTCTTTAAATTCGTTAACTGCAATAATGGCGGCTATTCTCTCGCCCTGCGGAATCGGGAACAGATTGATGACAGCCTGCCCCTTGGAAATTCGTGATATATCCAGTGGCACTTCATGACACTTGGTACAGAACACCTTGCCCTTATCCGTGAAGAATAACAGCGTATCATGGGTATCACCTATTACCAGGAATCTGACGGCATCCCGTTCGCGGGTTACCATCCCGATAATTCCCTTGCCCCCGCGGTGTTGTAAGGTAAACGACTTGGAAGGGACTCTTTTTACAAAGCCGCGCTCGCTTAATGTAACCACCATTCTCTGGTGCGGAATCAGGTCTTCCTCGCTGAAATCAAGCGCCTCCTGAATACTTATCTCTGTCTTACGAGCTTTACCTGATTTGGATTTTAATTCACCGAGTTCATCCTTTACCAGCACCATCATCTTGCGCGGATTGTTAAGTAAATCCTCCAGATAAGATATTGTCTTAAGTATCGCTTCATATTCATCGATTATCTTCTGTCTTTCAAGGCTTGCCAGGCGCCTTAATTGCATATCGAGGATTGCCTGTGCCTGAATCTGTGTCAGTTCGAAATTGGACATCAGTTCTTTTCTGGCATCTTCGGCCGATCTGGATTGGCGAATGGTCTTGATGACTTCATCGATAAAGTCCAAAGCCTTTTTCAAACCTTCGAGAATATGAGCCCGGTCCTGTGCTCCCTTTAACTCGAATTTGGTGCGTCGTGTCAATACTTCGTGGCGGAAATCCAAAAAATACTGCAAAGCCTCTTTAAGGCTTATAACCCGCGGCTGCCCGTCTACCAGCGCCAGCATATTCACAAAGAAGGAGGACTGCATAGCGGTGTACTTATAAAGAGCATTCAACACCTGACGGGACTGAGCTTCCTTCTTGAGTTCGATCACCACGCGCATTCCGTCTCTATCGGATTCATCACGCAGGTCGCTGATACCGGCAATCTTTTTATCTTTAACCAGTTCGGCTATTTTTTCTACCAGCGCCGCCTTGTTGGTCTGATAGGGCAACTCCGTTACGATTATTTGCTGACGCCCGGTGGTGGATTCTTCATAGTAAGCCTTGGCTCTTACCAGAACCTTGCCGTGACCGGTAGCGTAGGCACTGACGATGCCGTCTTTGCCTAAAATAATACCGCCGGTGGGAAAATCAGGACCCTTTACGTACTTCATCAGTTCATCGACCCCGGCATCGGGATTGTCGATGAGATAGCTTAAGGCATCGCATACCTCGCTTAAATTATGCGGCGGTATATTGGTAGCCATACCGACAGCAATGCCTGAACTGCCGTTAACCAGTAAATTGGGAAGGCGGCTGGGAAGAACTACCGGTTCCTGTAGACTGTCATCGAAGTTAGGCATAAAATCAACGGTATCTTTATCCAAATCCGCCAGCATATGCTCGGCTATAGTCTCCAGGCGCACTTCGGTATAACGCATAGCTGCCGGCGGGTCGTTATCGACACTGCCGAAGTTACCCTGCCCGTCCACCAGTGTATGCCGCATCGAGAAGGACTGTGCCATGCGCACCATAGCATCGTATACCGATGAATCACCGTGCGGATGATATTTACCC
>DIKD01000079.1 GCA_002421585.1 Dehalococcoidia bacterium UBA5627 | reverse complement strand
TTTCACACTTATTGACGTAGAACCTGTTTTTCGACTTGTTGCAATAGCGCCGACGCCACCCACTGTTTTTCATCCTCGTAACTCTTTCTATCGGATTCCTGCAGTTTATACCAGTAATCGAACCCGGTTTCCACCTCGATTTGAAAAACGCTCTTACCGGCTGGCGCAAAGTGGTCGCTGTAATTTAAGATGCGGATTAAGAGTGATTTAACCTGCTCGTTACCGATCACCAGCGGTTTCTTCAAAATAACGGTATTTAACGGCAACTCGTTTTTGAAAAGCCGGTTGACACCGTAGCTAATGGTTAAAAACGAGCGGCAGAGAGGCCACGTTTCATACCTGTCTTTCATAATTTCATCAGTATACTCGCCGTTTAGCAGATTGAATACGGTATTATAACCATCGCCGCATGAGATTACATAGTCACCCCGAAACTCCTGTCCGTCCGCCAGCCGTACGCCGACAGCCCTGTTATTATCGACCAGTATTTTTTCCACGGTCGACCGGTAGCTGATTTCCCCACCCAGAGATTTGTAATGTTTTTCTATCGCAAGCACAAACGGCAGACAGCCTTTTGCCAAAAACCCGGCTTGCTTATCCGCCACAATTGCCAAATACAACATCGGAAACCACACCGGCGATTCCGACAGAAAAAGATTACAGAAAAAGTCCCTTAACCATGGCGTTTGTATGCCCAGCGCATAATCGCTGATTTTTTTGGTATAAGGCCCTGTAAAGTACTTTATAACAGACCTCATCTGCCACATTTCTTTGATGCGGGAAAAAACAGTCGCCAGTTCGGGCGGATTGGTCATCCCCATCGTGCTGAAGTCATGCCCGCGAAAGGCTTTCACACCCTTAAAGAAATCTTCAATCATCTCGATGTCGGCGGGAGCCATAGCTTTCAATTTTGCTGATAATTTTTCTACATCACCGTTTATTTGAATAGATATACCCGAAGGTTCGTGGATAAAGTTGCCGTAATCCCTCATATCGGTAAACAAAGCCGGCTCGGCAGCTCCCAGTTCATCAAGAATTTTATGCATATCGTTTCCCGGTTTATGACCGACTACAAAGTGGATACCACCGTCAATGGTGTAGCCACCCCGCTTCCAGGTTGCCGCCACCCCACCCGGTACCGAGTGATGTTCAAAAATTTGAGTCTCAAATCCGTTCATGGCAGCATAACAGCCGGCCGAAAGCCCTGCCAGCCCCCCGCCGATAATGATTACTTTCTTGCCCATCACCTGCTCCTTTGAGAAAACAAACCTTTATAAGTGCGATAACAATTCACGGGGACAGTCAACTATCTTGTTTGCTCCATGAGCCGCAAGCCAATCTCTGTCACGAAATCCCCAGGTAACCGAAATACAATCGACACCGGCATTTTTTGCGGTTTGGATATCCACTTCGGAATCGCCGATATAGATAGCTTCTACTCCGGGGACTGAAAGCCTGTTTAACGCCGCCAGAAGCATATCCGCCGCCGGTTTCCTTTTAATATCACTACTTTCACCGATGGCAAGCGGAATATACTCTGAAAAATAGAATTGATTTAATTCCTTGACTGCTGTATCGTACTTGTTGGAAATAACCGCCGTCTTACAACCTCGTTCTAAAAGCACTTCCAATAATTCCATAATACCGTCGTAAGGCCTTGTTTTGTTCCTGCAATTTTCGGCATAGTGCTGCTTGAAAAGGCTGACGGCATCGTTAAAGAAAGGATTTTGTGTTCCGCCCGATACCGAAAGCTCCATCATACACATTACACCGTTTCCCACATAATTACGGATTTCGGATATATCGAGTAGAGGAAAGCCGAGACTGCCCAGAGTATAATTTACGCTATCGGTAATATCTTCCAGCGTATCCAGCAGAGTTCCGTCCATATCGAAAATAACAGCCTTATACTTCACCGCTTTTTACCCAAGATTGTGAAACGATTTATAATAATCAACTGCAATACCGAATATGCGCAAGTATGCTGTTATTTTACGCCGTGAGATTAGAATTAACAAGACGGGAACCCAAAAACGGGTGGGGTTCAGATAGATATATAGCCTTGCTTATAAAATGTTTCAAAAAAGGAAATGCAATCTGTTTCCACCTTCTGAAAAGGGGCTTCGTATTTTTGGGATAATGTATACGCAATCTGACGGACATTTATTTTCCCGTCGCAAAGTGAAAGAATTTCCATCACCAGAGGATTGACGGATAATACTTGCCCTGAGGCTGAATTAAAGATAATCGTAACTGGTTCCGGATGAGCAACCTTATTTACATTGTTGTTAAGGTTATCAACGATAGCAAAGATATTAAAACGCAGACTATCTGTTGTAATACTGTTTTTAAGCCTGGGAACAGATTTTTGATTTACTGCTTTATTGTTGACATTAGTATCCGTATTGCCTGATGCCAACATCTTCATTGAAGGGTCACTTTCCCGATACTATATCTACATAGATGCCTTCCCGGTGATTATTCCAATATTCGTTATTGAAAGCCTGTTCCGTGCCGTTTTCCTGTGTAACTTTATACTGTAACGGGCTCAACGCCTCACGTAATTCTTCCTCGGATGGTTTAACAAAATCTTCCCATCTTTTCTCATCATCCCATAAATTATTAAGATAATCCTCACGTCCGGAAGCTTTTTTGTAAAGATAGTATCTGGTAAAGGACTTTTTACAGTAATCCTGATGGTAGTCCTCAGCCGGATAGAAAACGGTGTAGGACAGTATTTTAGTCGCTATCGGTTTATCGAACCTGCCGGAATTATCAAGTGCTTTTATAGACGCTTGAGCGGACTCTTTCTG
>DIKD01000030.1:4551-4835 GCA_002421585.1 Dehalococcoidia bacterium UBA5627 | reverse complement strand
AATACCGGGCAACCCGTGGAGAAAATTATCCACGATACCGACCGTGATTTCTATTTGAGTCCTAAGCAGGCTGTTGAATACGGTTTAATCGATGAGATATTAACAAAACCGGAAGAAGACAAAAAGTAAGCAGAACTTTAATCGTTTTGTAATCAATAAGAGCCGGCGGGGTAGCGATATCCTGCCGGTTTACTTGTAAAGGAATGCAGAAAGCTTTCTTATCAATTTTTGGTTGCGTGGATAATAATTCTATGCTGCCGTTATGGTTTGATAAGCTTCCTTCG
>DIKD01000030.1:0-4522 GCA_002421585.1 Dehalococcoidia bacterium UBA5627 | reverse complement strand
GCAAGGTCGTGTGAAGTTTTTTGTCATGCTGAGTTCGTGGTGGTCGAACAAAGCATCTTGGGCTGGGAGGCTAATAAGGTGTTCCTGCCTGATGCCGCTCCGGCCTTGTACCTGCTTCTACCCACCCCCCAGATTCTTCAGTCACCCCCTGTGACTTCCAGAATGACAATACTATAACTGTCATTCTGAACAGAGTGAAGGATCTCAATGCAATTCGATATTCATTGCCAGCGCAACATAGGCGGCTTTGGTTCTAATTTATATAATAAGGGATTGAAAATTTCACTTACCCTGTGTCTGTCCAAAGGTTTAGTAATGGAAGGACACATGATTGATAAGAACCATCGTTAGAATTAAAGGAATCTTTAGTTCCTCTCCTTTAACAGCTTCTCGATTTCATCTGTGAGATTGTAGCCGTTGATTTTGTTTCCGTTGGTGTCAAAAACTGTGCCGTCGGAAATGACTACCTTTCCCGAACTGAAGGCGAACATAGTTGTTAAAATAAGCGGGAGCTCTCTTTTTACTCCGTGTTGGCGGATAGCCTTGAAAAGTTCGTTATCCTCCCCCTGGCTTCTTTTAATTTCATCGATTGTCTTTCCTTTAACTGCCTGCCACAGAGGATCGAAAGGCTCTCCCGTAATCGGAAATTTGCAGTAGCTGACAACCGGGCCTTTATCCAGCTCGGGTGTTACCATATGCATCATTACGCCGGTTTCTTCAGCTTCACTATCAATTAACTGCCAGATAACCTCGCGCCAGGTACCCTTCGGACCGCCGGGTGCTGCCGGGTGCAGGTTGAGCATATTGTATTTTTTACACATTTCATGACCCACAATAAGCATATAACCCGCCAGTACGCACAGGTCACAATCAAAATCCTTTAGTAATTCCATAACGTAACGGTCGTATTCCAGTCGCCACTCCGGTAATGGTTCATCGGCGGCGTTGTCGGGCCTATCGCCTTTGAATTTCTGGTAAGAAAAGCATACTATAGGAATACCGCTGCTTTTTACGAGTTCGATAAAGCGGTCGGTTTCCGGAGATTCCCCAGGCTCACGGCTGCAGAAGACGTAAGAAATGCGGGCATTTTTTATTTGTCCGCTACCGATACCATCCAAAGCAACTTTAAATAGTTCCCTTGAACCTTTGCCTCTTCCGGTGGAAAACCAGCCGAATTGATACATATTATCTAAACCGCTTCATCAATTTATTTTTTACACTGATAAGGTGTACAAACGGGCTGGAGGAGTGGGCGTTGATTTTCCCTTCATCCAGTGCGCTTAAAAATTCTTCTTTAACAGTGAAATCAGGCATCTCTATAGAACTGACTCCTATTTCGGATATTGAATGTGCATCACTGCCTGCGCTTTGCCTCAAATTATTTCTTATGGCGAATTTAAGCGCTTGACTGCGGTCTTGGAAGGCGAGCGTTCTCCCGTTATGAACTTCGATTATATCAATATCTTGTTTAATCGCTTCCAGGTTTATTCCCTGAAATGCCGATGAACGGTACTTATCGAAAGGGTGCGGAATACATACCACTCCGTCCTGTTCCCTTATTCTTTTAATCGCCTCTTGCGGGGTTATTCCGCCGGGTATGGTTTCCTTTAAAAACATTCCCATTATCTCTCCGTGAGGAGTAAGTATTTCTTCGGCTACAATTATTTTAAAAGGGGCAATTTTCTGTAATTTAAGTGCTCCTTCTGTCGTACCGTGGTCACACACTGCCAGGCAGTTAATTCCTATTTTTAAACACCGTTTAATGATGTCATCAAGTGAGTTGTTGGAGTCGGGAGAATAGCAGGTGTGTATGTGGAGGTCTGCTTTCAGCATTTATCCGTTTTTCCTTTCCAGATAAGCCCCCGACCTTGTATCCACTTTAACAATATCTCCTATGTTAATAAAGAAAGGAACTTGGATACTGGTACCTGTTTCCAGTTTTGCCGGTTTGTTTCCGGCAGTTGCGGTATCTCCTTTAAATCCGGGTTCGGTCTCAATTACTTCCAGTTCCACCGCGACAGGCAGCTCTATATCCAGTATCTTTTCTTTATAGCTGGATACTTCTACCTGCGTTCCTTCTTTGAGATAGGCTATAGAATCCGATAACTGCGATTCATTGACGGTGATTTGTTCGAAGTTCTCCGTGTCCATGAAGTAGTACAAACCCTCGTCATTATAAAGATACTGCATATTTCGTGAATCAAGGCGGGCTCTTACAAATTTATCATCCGATTGGAAGCTCTGTTCAATGGTATGTCCCGCCACGATATCACGAAGTTTTACATGCGCCAGGGCAGTCCTTTTCATTTTTATATGCTTATAATCTATAACCTGATACAACTTATCATTTAATACGATAACTACACCTTTTCTCAATTCCGAACCGCTTAACATATAATCTCCCGAATAACTATTTTTTCAACTTTGAAATTACGCTTATTTTACCATTTTTTATCATAACTGTATCCTCTATCCTGACTCCGCCCCAACCCGGAACATAAATGCCCGGTTCTATCGTAAAAGACATATTCTCGGTTAAAATATCATCGGAAATACGATGAAGATTGGGTTTTTCATGTGCTGCCAGACCGATTCCGTGTCCGAGGCTATGCCCGAAGGCTTCGCCGTATCCTGCGTCTTCGATAACGCTTCTGGCAAATCTGTCGGCTTCTGCTCCGGTCGTTCCGTCGACAATCTTTGAAATGGCATTCAACTGGGCTTCCAGCACAATCCGGTATATATTGTTAAAAGTGTCGTCCGGTTTTCCGATACACAGCGTTCTGGTTATATCGCTGCAATAACCCTCTACTTTGGCACCGAAATCGATGACTATCGGCTCATTTTCTTGTATCACACGCCCGGAGGGTTGAGCATGCGGCAATGCCGCATTGGGCCCCGAGCCGACAATTATTTCAAAAGGAATGGATTGGCTGCCGGCTTCGCGCAGGGATTTTTCCAGTTCCCATGCTACTTCGAGTTCGGTCATTCCGGCATGGATAATTTGCTCAATATGTTTGAATGAGTTATCGCTTATTTGCGTGGCGTGTTCGATACAAGCGATTTCTTCAGAGTCTTTTACTGCCCTTATGGTTTCAACAACGTCAGTTAAAGGTGTCAATTTTAACTCTATTCCGGCTCTATCTATTGCAGATGACAAGGTTTGATACCTCTCGAAACTCATATCCGAAGATTCAAACCCCAGTTGTTTTATTTTGAGTCCATCGATTATTTCCGGAAACCATTTATCGGTACTGCCCGAAATACGGAATAGGGTATAAGCCGGAGCCTGCTCTTTAACCTGCTCGACATAACGAAAATCGGTAGCCAGTACCAGGCTGTTACGCGTAATAAAAAGATAGCCGGCTGAGCCGTTGAAACCCGAAAGGTAATATCTGTTTTCAGGCCGGGAAATTAAAATGGCGTCTGCGTTTTTTTCATTGAGTATGTGTCTAAGCCCGGCTATCCTCTTGTCTATCTTCATCAATCTTCCCTTCTAATTTTGCCATTGGATGGGCTGCAAGATATACCTTTCGTGCCTGTCCGTGTGTGACGTGAGTATAAATCTGTGTAGTTGACAGGTTTGAATGCCCCAAAAGTTCCTGCACGACTCTCAGGTCGGCACCGCCATCGAGCATATGTGTGGCAAAGGTATGCCGCAACAGGTGGGGATGTATATCTTTTTCAATACCTGCCAAACCGGCATATTTGTGCATAAGTAGCTGTACCATACGCTCGGTAAGCCTGTTGCCGTCCCGGTTTAGAAACAGGGCGTTGCCTCCGGTCTTCTTTACCTGTAATTTAGGCCTACCATTTGCCAGATAATTAACGATTGCTGTTGCGGCATGTTCTCCCATCAGAACTATGCGTTCCTTGGAGCCTTTGCCCCAGACTCGTATTTCGTGGCTTTCGATGTTTATATTATCAATATTCAGATTAACCAGTTCGCTTACACGTAAACCGGAAGCGTATATAAGTTCTATCAGGGCGCGGTCGCGTAACCCCTGCGGAGTGGATAAATCAGGAGCCTGTAATAATTTTACAACCTCTTCGATTGTTAAAAATTCAGGTAAACGCTTATCCAGCTTGGGAGAAACAGAATGTTCAAGAGGGTTTGTATCCAGTATTTTTTCTCTGGAAAGATAGCGGTAAAAAGAGCGGATTGCTGAAAGCTTACGGGCAATGCTGGCTTTGGCAACCCCTTGATTTGCTAAATATGCCAGATACTCTCGCAATACCCACTTATCGGCTTTGTCCAGCGATTCTATTTTTTTCATACGTAAAAACTGGAAAAAGCCTTTTTCCGTACCGCGTTTGGAATTGCCGACCAGGTCGCTGGTATAGTTACGTACCGTATAAGGCGATACGTTGCGTTCAGCTACCAGGTAATTAATATACCTGTTAAAAACTTCCTGCATTGATATTAATCCTGCTGGAGTTTATTTTTGTAATCGCATTTGGTGCATTTACCCCACTTGCTTCTATATACTGTTACCAGTCCGCCGCACTTCGGGCAGGGTTGGGG
>DIKD01000009.1:4932-15256 GCA_002421585.1 Dehalococcoidia bacterium UBA5627 | reverse complement strand
GGCCGGTCCCATTTCAAATTACCGCTGTTAATATCAATGGCAAAAAGCCTCTTATCATAAGAAGCCACAAATAGAGTATCTCCATCCATACAGGGTGATGCCCATAAGGTATCCTCCGTATCGTACTGCCACTCCACCTGTTGAGTTTCAGCATTAAGAGCAGTTACCGTACCGCCGACAGCCGCAAAATATATCGAACCGTTATCGATAATCAATCCACCGATAATGCCTTCTACATAGCCCTCGGAGGGATATTTCCACAAAAGATTGCCTGAGGCGGTATTATAAGCGAAAATTTTACCGGAATAAGTAGCCACATAAACTACACCGTCAGATACCACCGGGTCGGCATATATCACCGATGCGGCAGCGCCCATACCACAACTTAACGGACTTGCCGGTGCAGTATCTTTTTCAATCTCTCTCTGCCATTTCACTGTCCCGTTATCTTTCTGCAAAGCCGTAATTTTTCCCTGTGATGCCACATAAATGACATCGCCGTCCACTACCGAACCTGTCCAGCCATAATTGGTATAGGCAGATGAAGAACAGCTGACAGCCAGTGAAGAAACAATCAGAATAACGGTGAGCAAAATTGCTTTAACTATTGTGCTTTTATTTTTTTTCATATTGGTTCTCAACATCGGTTTCCAATCAGTAAATTATTATGTTCCCCTGTTAATTTCAGGAACAGGGTCATACCCGCCTTCATGCCAGGGATGACAGCGTGCAATTCTTTTCGCTCCCAGCCACATGCCGCGAAATACGCCGAATTTAACAATAGCCTCATAGGTATATTGCGAACATGTAGGAAGGTAGCGGCAGCTGGAAGGTAATACTTTCGATATGGTTAACTGGTAAAACCTAATTAACATTAAGGCCAGTGTTTTCATGGTTCTCCGTTATTAAACCGGCCAGAGATAATAATCTCACAACCGTACATTTTAATTCATAAAACCCCAAATCGGCTATCCCCGGCCGGGTAATAAAGACTATATCATACCCGGGCTTTATTTCAATCTGTCTCAATATCTCCCGTAATAAACGCTTGGTTCGATTCCTGACAACGGCTTTTCCTATACGTTTGCTGACCACAAAACCGTATCTGGAATATTCCATACTGTTTGCCAGTGCCTTCATTACTAAAAACTTACTCCCCCAGGGTTTACCCTTCCGGTGAATCAGCGTGTAATCTGAGGTACTGGTAATGTATTCTTTTTTTTTCATCAGCAGAAACAACACGATAAAGAGCACATATTCACAAACGCTGCTTTGACGATATGGGAGGGAGATATATGAATGCTGCCGCTACAGCAGTCTTTAAACAACGGTTAAACGCTTGCGCCCCTTAAGACGTCTCGCTTTTAATACTGCCCGCCCACCGCGAGTGCTCATACGGGCCAAAAAGCCGTGCTCTCTTTTTCTGGGGATTTTCTTCGGTTGATAGGTTCTCTTCGGCACTGTTAACTCCTTAATAAATGTACATCTATCTCATTAACAATAACACCCCCCGACGGAGGTCGGTATTGTAAAAGGGATAGAATTTTATTTCATACTTTTATAAATAACCCGCCGTTTATCGAACGGGGTTACTCTTTTTCAGAACTCTCGGTTTTCTCCGGTTCTGCTTCAGTAGTCTCTTTCTGTTCGGAAATTTCCTGCTCAGCTTCGACGGTTTCTTCCTGTTCCGAAACTTTCTGCTCTGTTTTAACAGTTTCTTCCTGTGCAGGAGTCTCCTGTTTAATCTCAGCTTTTATTTCTTCTTTAACTTCCGATTTAGCCTGTTCGGCTTTGGGAGAAGCTATCCTTATGGAAGCCACGTCACCCATTTTGTTGATGTGCTCGGGAGCGAACGGCAATAACGCTATATGCCGTGCCCTTTTTATGGCTACTGCCAGAGCACGTTGATGCTTGGCACATGTACCTGTTCTGCGACGCGGCTCTATTTTCCCGCGGTCCGAAATATAATTACTAAGCATCGTGTTGTCTTTATAATCGATTTCTTTTATTCTTCCGGTGCAGAAAGCGCATACCTTACGCCGAGAAGCAAACTTTCCGCCGCTTCTCCATGAACCAGTCCTTTTAGTGTTGGAAACAATTCGTTTAGCCACTAGTTATCTATCCCCTACCATATAATATTTTTTTAAATTATGCCTCTAAAACGGTATATCGTCAGGCTCGATTTCAACAGTTTCGGGTTCTTCAGCCTTTTCATCACCAATCGCTGCGGATGACTGCCTGTCCAGGAATGTAACTCTGTTGGCAATCACTTCCGTCCTGAAACGCTTCTGGCCGTCCTGTCCTTCCCAACTGCGGTTATGCAGCCTTCCTTCAACATAGACAAGCCTGCCTTTGGCAAGAAACTGGTTGCACTGTTCAGCCAGTTTATTCCAGGTAACCACAGTAAACCAATCAGTTTCCTGCTTACGTTCCCCTTCCGGAGTGGTATAAACCCGGTTGGTAGCAACTCGAAAAGACGTTACGGGATTACCGTTAGGGGTAAAACGCATTTCCGGATCGCTGCCGACATTACCGATAATCATTACCTTGTTTAAATTCGCCATCCTACCAGCTCTCCTTTTTATCGTCTATCGCATATATACGCAATCAGTCATCTAATTTTATCAGCATATGTCGTAGAACATCTTCGGATATGCGAAGCCTAGCTTCCAGGCTGCCGGTCTGGGAAGGACTCATTGTACAACGCGTTAAAACATAATAGCCTTCCGTTAAATTTTTAATCGGATACGCCAGCTTTCTTCTACCCCACTGCTCAACCCCTGATATCTCTCCGCCAAAATTCACTATGTTCTGATTTAAAGCATCAACTTTTGTTTCTATTTTGTCTTCTGCGGAACCGGTATTGAGCACCATCACCAATTCATAATTGCGCTTCTGCCCTGCATCTCCGGCTACACTTACTGTTTCTTTTCTTCTTCTTTTTGATATCGTCGCTCTAGGCACTAATTTAACCCCTCGAAAATTTTATTGTTAATTATAGCACATATAAAGATTTGTAAACAACGCTCCGCATTGACTCATAATAAAAGTTACCGAAATGGGGGTGGTTGCGTCAAAATTAGTGTTACCGAAGGAGGTAACAATGACGCGACATAGTATACAGGAATATGCACAGGCTCTTAAGCCCGGATATCACAAGGCATCCGAAGAAGGGAAAGGGGAAATGCCGGATGAGTTCACCGAGGTAACGGGGCTGCACCGTAAAGCAGCCATTAGACTGTTAAAGCGGGCAAATTGTGTCAGGTACCCGGTCACGTTCCCATAAGAAGAACGATAGCTGTCATGTGGAGCAGAAGAATGGAAATGTAGGACGGCGCTTTGTGGGATATGAAAGATATAATTCTAAGGCCTCATTTGAATGTCCGGGCAGGATTTATGACATGGTACGGCTGTATGTTAATTTCTTTCAGCCGACACTGAAGCCGGTATCCAAAACTAGACATGGAGCCAGGGTGCACAAGGTATATGACAGCGCAGACCCCTTATCAGCGTTTGTTACAATCTAATATGCTTACTGAAGCTAAGAAGGTTGGAACCGGCGGGGATTTATAGTAGATTGAATCCTGTTAAGCTGCTCAAGCAGATAAATGATAACCTGGAACAACTTTGGCGTACGGCCGATTCATCTCGGTAACCGGAATTATGACGCAACCGGTGGACCTTTGGTAACAGTTTTATTTGACGCAATACGTTATAGTCGTAGAGCTTCATTTTAGATAAGTCCCGAACTAGGATGCAAAAGAAAACAGAGCGATTTTATTTCTTATAAAGTTCGGCGATGGTAACTCCCTCGCCTCCTTCTCCGTATTCTCCCAGCCTGTATAGCCTAACCAGAGGGTGATTTGCCAGCCTGTTGTGAACAGCGTTTCTAAGAGTTCCTCCGCTTTTACCATGGACTATTTTAATTCTAATAACTCCTGCCATAAAGGAATCATTTATAAACTTTTCAAGTATCGGCAATGCTTCATCCAGCGTCATACGCCGTATGTAGCATTCGTTGTCTATTCGTGGTGCGCTGTATAATGGCTCTTTTTTACGCAAGAGGTAACTCCCGCTAATGATTTTACACCATACGAAGCGCTTGAACAATATGCCGGGTTGATACAGAAGAAAAAAGTGATGGCGGGTCATTTATCGGTTGGTTTTGTTCAACTCGGGACGCCGGAACATTGGACGGGGTTATAAGATAAATATACTCCTTTGATTCCTCATTTGTTCCCCTTGAAATCGGAATGGCAGTATTACCCGGAAGCCAACTATTGCCAAATATACTTATGCGAATTATTATATGTATAACTTCTTACAAGGAGGAATGGGGCTATGTGGGATGGTGGTATGGTTCTGACGTGGATATTAAACTGGGTTATGATAACAGTCTTCTGGGTTGGTATCATTATTCTTATAGTCTGGGGCGTAACAAAGCTGGCCAAAACGGGTAAATCGGCCAGTAGTACCAGCGCGCTGGATATAGCCAAAGAGAGATATGCCAGGGGCGAGATAACGAAATCCGAATTCGAACAGTTGAAGAAGGATTTGGGGAAATAGCTGTAATCAGGATTGGATACAGTGATTTATACGCTGTTTTCCTGCTTATTATATTTTATTGCTGTTCTTTAGGTTATATTAATTTATTGACTATTGTTATTCACGTCATAGAGGATTATGATGTGAATAAGTAATATTGGGGAGGTGCTTTATGATGTGGGATGGTGGAATGAGTTGGGCGTGGTTTTCTGGTTGGATAGTGATGATAATTTTCGGGGGCGGTATTTTAGCATTTATTATCTGGTTCATTGTTAGGTTCTCAAAGGGGGACAGCCATATAACCACCGCTAGTAACGCGCTTGATATAGCCAAAGAGAGATATGCCAGGGGCGAGATAACGAAATCCGAATTCGAACAAATCAAGAAAGATTTGGAAAAATAACATCCGGCTGTCATTGACTTCGGCAGAAAAATAAAATTCAAGGATTAATAACATTCTTGATATCCCCGAAAAACGTTGTTTTGTTGGGGATATCATAGAGGAGGCGGTTTGACTATGAAATCCAGTATAAAAATAACAGGAATGACATGTGCCAATTGCGCCGCCAACATAGAAAAATCTTTATCAAAACTGCCCGGAATATATCAGGCTGCTGTCAATTTTGCCTCCGAAAAAGCTATAGTTGAATATGCGCCCTCTGAGATAAATGCCTCCACTATTATTACTGCCATTACGGAACTGGGTTTTATGCCGGTTACATCGAAAACGACCTTTATTGTTAAAGGTATGTCCTGTGCTTCATGTGTAGGGCGTGTTGAAAAAGCTATTCTGGATATCCCGGGGGTGATTTCTGCAAATGTTAATCTGGCAAACGGTCAAGCAACTGTTTCGTATCTGGAAGATGTTAAGTTAGGCGATATAAAAAATGCCGTAAAAGATGCCGGTTTTGAAACATTAGTGGAATCAGCTGTTCCTGAAGATGTTAGCGACACTGCCAAGCGTGAAATTAAGAGTTTAAGAAACACTTTGGCTATAGCTGCTATGTTGGGAATAGCTGTTCTGATTCTGGGTTTCCTCCCATCTTTTACCGGTAAAGCCTATTTATTATGGGCGCTGGCGACGCCGGTGCAGTTCTGGGCCGGTTTAAGATTTTACAAGGGGGCATGGGCGGCTCTGAAGCATAAAACGGCGGATATGAATACTTTGGTCGCCGTTGGTACTTCGGCGGCTTATTTTTACAGCATGGCGGCAGTGCTTGTGCCTTCCGCATTCATCAGCGGTGTAATTGAAGCAAATCTCTATTTTGATACCTCTGCAATGATTATCGTGTTGATTCTGCTGGGGCGATTTTTAGAAACCGGGGCTAAGGGTAGAACATCGGAAGCTATAAAGAAATTGATTAACTTAAAACCAAAAATTGCTCATGTGGTTCGTGACGAAAAGGAACATCAGATTCCGGTTGACGATGTAGTAGTCGGCGATATCATTGTGGTTCGTCCGGGCGAAAGCATTCCGGTCGATGGCGTTGTACGCGAGGGGTATTCAACGATAGATGAATCAATTGTTACCGGTGAAAGTATTCCGGTTGATAAAAAGGCCGGTGATGAGGTAATCGGGGCATCCATTAATCGCACCGGCAGCTTTCGTTTCGAAGCTACGCGTGTGGGAGCCGATACCACTCTTTCTCGTATCGTCAGGCTGGTTGAGCAGGCGCAAGGGTCCAAGGCGCCTATTCAGAGGCTGGCTGATATTATTGCCGGCTATTTCGTGCCTATAGTTATTTCTATTGCAATCATTACATTTATCATCTGGTATTTTGCCGGTCCGGCTCCATCTTTAACTTATGCTATCCTTAACTTTGTAGCAGTGTTGATAATCGCCTGCCCATGTGCGCTGGGGCTGGCAACACCGACTGCCATTATCGTGGGGACAGGGAAGGGCGCAGAAAATGGGATTCTAATCCGGAATGCCGAAACTTTGGAGAAAGCGCATAAAATAAACAGTGTTTTGCTGGATAAGACAGGAACTCTGACACTTGGGCAGCCAAAGGTGACAGATATAATCGCCACGAACCACCTGACAGAAGATGAAATGCTGCAGCTGGCAGCATCTGCGGAAAATAATTCTGAGCACCCGCTTGCACAGGCAATTGTAGATGAATCCAAACAGAAGGGATTTGAAATGTTACCGGTAACGCAATTTGATGCAATCCCCGGGCATGGAGTAGAGGCAAAAATAAATGGCAGACAAATTCTAATCGGAAATATTAAGTTGATGCAAGATAAGGGAATTACTTTAGACGCATTAGAAGAAAGAGCCGGTTTACTCTGGGAGGAGGGGAAGACTGTTATGTTTGTGGCTGTAGAAGGTAGTGGGGTGGGGCTGATTGCTCTATCGGATACCATTAAGCCGGGAGCTGCGGAAGCAGTGAAACAATTAAGAATTATGGGCGTTGACATAACGATGATTACAGGAGATAACCGGCGTGCAGCCGAAGCCATAGCGCATCAGGTCGGAATAAAAAATGTTTTGTATGAAATACTTCCCGAGCACAAAGCCGACGAAGTTCGTAAATTGCAGCAGCAGGGTAAAATTGTGGCGATGGTAGGAGACGGTATCAATGATGCGCCTGCACTGGCGCAGGCAGATATAGGTATCGCTATCGGTACGGGTACGGACATCGCTATGGAAACAGGCGACATAACGTTGATAAGCGGAGAACCTCGTGGTATTGCAGGAGCCATTGAATTAAGCAAGCGTACGATGAGGACTATCAGGCAGAATCTATTTTGGGCTTTCGCTTATAATGTGCTGCTTATACCCGTAGCTGCCGGATTATTATATCTGTTCTTCGGTAATGGCACAGTGCCTTTGGGTCTGCAATTTGCGCTCGGGGAATATGGCTTTTTAAATCCGATACTGGCGGCGTTTGCTATGGCAATAAGTTCGCTGACGGTTGTTACCAATTCTTTGAGATTAAAAAATTATAAACTTTATAAATATTAACCTTTCAATCTTTGTAGATAACGGTGCGCCCGCAGTACGGCTTTTACTCCTTCACCGACGGCAACTGCAATCTGTTTTTCGGGGATATCGGTAACATCCCCGGCAGCATATAGCCCTTTTATTCCCGTTTCTCCTGTGCAATTAATCGGGATTTCCCCATACTCGTTTAATTCAACGATGTCTTTTAACAACTCCGAATTTGGAACAAGCCCGATTTCTATGAAAATACCATCGACATCCAGTTTTTGCGTCTTTTGCGTCTTGAGGCCTTCAATAACCAATCCATTTACAAATTGTTCGCCTTCGATACTTTTAACATTGTGTTCGAGATGAATCGTCAAATCTTTTATATCGGAAAGCTTATCGATAAGCACTCTGTCTGCTGTCAGTTGTGTCAGCGATACTAAATCGATGTGTGTGGCATATTTGGATAAATCCAAAACCGCTTCAAGGGCTGAGTTGCCCCCTCCGATTACAGCTACTTTTTTTCCTGAAAAGAGAGGACCGTCGCAGGTAGCACAGTAGGTAACCCCTTTACCGGTATATTCAGACTCCCCGCTAACATTTAATTTACGAGGTTTCTTTCCGGTGGCATAAACAAGGGTTTTTGCCTGATAGGTTTGTTCTTCATCCGTGTTAATTGAAAAACCCCTTTTAATCTTTTTTATGCCATTAACTTTAACACCTATTTTTTGCTCGATGGGATAGACGGCAAGCTGAGTGTTGAATTTCTCGATCAGTTCAGGTCCTTCGATAAAGTGGTATCCGATGTAGTTTTCAATACTCCAGGTAGTATTTATTTGCCCTCCGATGTCGGAACTGATTAGAAGGACATTCATTTTCTTTCTGGCGGCATAGATACTGGCGGCAATGCCGGCTGGCCCGGCGCCGATAATAATTGTATCGTACATATAAAAACCTCCCGGTTCAGCTTTCGACTCTTAATATTATAACAGAAATTAGACGGTAAAACCGTATGAATAACTCCTTCATTTATAAAATTAAATAAGAAATGTATTATAATGAGTATAAATACATAATTGTTTAAGGAGGGTTCCATGTCTTATACGGCTAATGATTATAGCGCATTGTTTGAAATGGATGGGTTCAGCGAAACATTACTGAAAAACCACTTTACGCTCTACCAGGGGTATGTTAATAATACTAATAAATTTATGCAGATACTGGATACCATGCTAAAAGAGGATAAGGTGGGCACACCGGAATATGCCGAATTGAAGAGGCGAATAGGGTTTGAATTCAACGGTATGCGCCTGCATGAGTATTATTTTGGAAACCTGGGCGGGAAAGATAATTACAATGACTACAAAAAGGTAGTACAGGCAATTGAAACCGGTTATGGCAGTTATTCACAATGGGAAAAGGATTTTAAGGCTACCGGTGCAATGAGGGGTATCGGGTGGGTCATTCTATATAAGGACAACGATAATGGGATGCTTTTCAACCAGTGGATAAATGAGCATGAGACAGGGCATTTTGCCGGTTGTATGCCGATACTGGTCATGGATGTTTTTGAACACGCCTTTATAACTGATTACGGGATTAAAAGGGCTGATTATATAGGGGCATTTTTTAAGAATATAAAATGGGAAGCGGTTGAAAATAGGTTAAAATAAAAAAATTAGCCTTAAAATAACTAAAATACCTATTGACAATAGCCTGTGCAGGGTTTATTCTAAACGTAAATGTAATAAAGGAGGCACTAATATGCAGGGATATTGTGTTAAATGCCGAGCTAAAAAAGAAATGAAAGATCCGAAAGCCATAACAATGAAGAATGGCAGGCCGGCGACGCAGGGTGTTTGCCCGACGTGCGGCACGAAGATGTTTAAGATTGGCAAAGCCTAAACTTTAACATCAGCATAGTCAAACTTTAAAAGCCCTTAGTATACCCGAAAAATTTCTCAATAATCATTCGATTAGAGAGCAGTTGAGTAGGGTATAGTGGGGTTTTGTTTGTTGAAAGAGAATAATAACTTAAATGGCACACTCCGAAAACATTGATGAGATAATACGTCGTCTAAGTATAAAATATCCCAAAGCAAAAATTGCTTTACAGTTTTCCAACCCGATGGAACTTCTGGTTGCTACCATACTTTCGGCACAGTGTACCGATGTTATTGTTAACAGAATAACTTCCCGGCTTTTTAAGAAATATACTTCTGTAGAAGAATATGCCTCAGCTGATATTAATCAGTTTGAGCAGGACATAAAATCCGCTGGTTTTTATCATAATAAAGCCAAAAACATAATTGCCTCAGCTAAAGTAATTCACAAGGAATACGGTAGTAGTGTTCCTTCCAAAATGGAAGAACTAATCTCTTTACCGGGGGTTGCCCGCAAAACAGCTAATATAGTTCTTTATAACGCTTTTGGAATAACTGACGGAATTGCCGTTGATACTCATGTAAAACGTCTTTCACAAAAGCTTGATTTGACACGGAATAATGACCCGGTAAAAATCGAGAAAGACTTGATGGAAATAGTACCACGTCATCTATGGGGGTCTTTCCCGTATCTGTTAATCGAACACGGGCGTGCTGTCTGCATTGCCAGAAAGCCGAAATGTAATATATGTAATTTGTATGATATCTGCCCTTCTGCCTTAAATCAGAAATAAAATATATCCATTTTAGGGGTGAATACTATTGCAATAACGGCTTAATATCCTATAATATGATTATATCTCGGGATTATTGCATCGGATTACCGTGCTTTGGTTTAAAGGGGGCAAAAAATGAAATTAATAGTTATAGGGCTGGGACAATGCGGGGCCAGGATTGCCGATGA
>DIKD01000009.1:0-4896 GCA_002421585.1 Dehalococcoidia bacterium UBA5627 | reverse complement strand
GTAAATACCGATATGGCTGATATGGCGACAATACAGACCATAAAACCCGATTATCAGCATCGAATTCTGATTGGAGCGGGAAAAACCCGTGGCCACGGCGTGGCAAAATTGAATGAGCTGGGAGCGGAAATTGCCAGGGAAGATGCCGATAAAATAATGGATGCACTCAGGGCAGCCAAAGGTCTTTATGAAGCGGATGCTTTTATGGTTATCAGTTCGACTGCAGGTGGTACCGGTTCCGGTGCCATCCCGATTATTACCAATGTACTGAAAGAAAGATTTGCCGATAAGCCGGTTTATACTATTCTTGTTTTACCGTTTGAGCATGAAGAAACGGCAGAGGAAATGGCAATTTACAATACAGCCGTTTGCCTCAAATCTACTTATTCTATTGCCGATGCCGTTATTTTAATAGATAACCAGAGGTATATTAAGAAAGACTTTTCGCTTAAAAACAATATTTATGAAATCAATAGACTGATTGTAGAACCTTTCTTCGATTTACTGTGTGCCGGTGAAGAAAAGAAATATAAAAATATCGGCGCTAAAGTTATGGATGCCGGCGATATTATCCAGACGCTTTGCGGATGGACTGCTATCGGTTACGGTGAAGTAAAGCTGCCTTTAATCACACTACCAAAAGACTGGTCCTCAAACTTTGGTAAAAGAGGTGAAAAATCCTTTAAAGGCTTGCAAGCTATGGATGAAGCCATAAAAGAGCTGTCAATAGATTGCAACCCTCAGGAAGCGGGGCGCGCATTATTTTTGATTTCCTCACCCGGTAAAGAAATGGATATGACTCTGATAAAAGAGCTGGGAGACCACTTAAGGGGTTTGGCTTCGCAAGCTATCATCAGGAACGGAGATTATCCAAGGGAAAAAGGTTTATTGGATGTTACTGTCATACTTTCGGAACTCTCGGATGTTGCCAAGGTCAGGAATTATTACGTTAAAGCATCTGAATTGGCGCAATCGATAAAAAATAGACAGGGCGAAAGAGAAGAAAAAGCTAATTTAGTAGAAGATGCCGGCAAAGATGTTCCCACACTACTCTAATTTATTTTAAATGCTTTCTACGATCAGGACGACGCAAAATTACTTCCGTATTCTTCATAACGGACGGTTGAGTCGTACAGATATAAAGGCCGGTAATTGATGTTTGACTTATTGCATGTCGTCATTAAACTGCACCAATCAATATTGATAAAATATTATTATCATTTTAAAATAAATAAACAAATAAAAGATACGGAGGTTAGTTTTTGATATGCCTAAAGAGAAAAAGAAAAAAGATTCCCAGGAGCTGGGCAAGATAGAAAAGCCTGAGGCAGAAAAATTTCAAAAAGGCCGGAAATTAATTTTTGTGCCATTGGTATTTGCACCCTATGAAAATGAAACCGAGTTGCAAAAACTGCATAATAAGTACTGGCAACAGGTAGAAGAGCAGATTGAAAATCTTGAGGGTAAGCTAATGGATGTTAGCCGCGTGTATCATGAATTCATATGCACCGAAGGGGAGGAAGGCGTAAAGGAAATCGAACGTATGAATGCCGGTAGCTATGATATTGTAAATAGTCTGGTTAAAAAAGGCGCAAAGCTGATGGCCGCCGAAAGTGTAGAGCTTTTGGGTGAATTTATGGATTGGAATAAATGTCTTTCTGCCAGAATATCCAACCAGAAAGTAATTACCAAAGTGTATGAGTTTTATAACGAAGCCTTAAAAAGCAGGGAAGAATGGATACAAAAGGGTATTGATTTGACACTGGGAGAAGATGAATTCGGGCTTTTAGTGATGAGGGAAAATAATAAGATACAATTCCCCTCAAATGTTGAGGTGTTTTACGTAGCTCCGCCCAGCCTCGACGAAATAAAGCGCTGGGTAAGAGATAAGAAGTCGTCTATGCCTCAAACCCCAAAAAAGGAAGAAAAAACGGCAGCCAAGAAGACTGCAGCAAAGAAGCCCTCGACGAAAAAGACGACGGGGAAATAAGACGAATAAACAAATCTTTTCTATCGAATAGTATAAAGGCGGTTCTTTTATAGGAACCGCCTTTAGTTTATCGATTACAGTATAAATCACGATTATCAACAGGGGCATTGTTATTTGCTATCTTTCGTTCACATTAG
Source organism: Dehalococcoidia bacterium UBA5627 (assembly GCA_002421585.1). Taxonomy (GTDB): domain Bacteria; phylum Chloroflexota; class Dehalococcoidia; order Dehalococcoidales; family UBA5627; genus UBA5627. Next base: position 2,769 of record DIKD01000009.1, on the reverse strand, counting down.
ACGTTAGAATATATATAAATATAACAATAATACGATGGTGTTTGTATGAATGTAATAGAGTGTCTTTTTATACTTTCAATATTTGTATTGTGCACTTTATCCGTGGTCGCCTGTTCTCCTAATAGTGGAACCACGACCAAAAGCGCGGGAGACTTACAAATTTCTATAGTGGATAACACTAATAACCCGCTCCGGGGAGCCGAGATAGTATCCGAAGAACAACCGGAAGGGCAGTTAAAAGTGACTGCTATTACCGGTGACAGCGGCGTAGTTACATTTAATAATATAGCCGCAGGTGAGTACATATTTTATATCAGCAGGTTTGATTATTTTCCGATTGAGATATGGTTAACCGTACCGGAAGGTCAGACTAATGAAATGAATGTCAGGATGACGGTAGAAAATGGCATGACAACTACGATTACCACATCTCCACTGCGTGTATCCTTTGCGGATTTAACCTCCAATCCGGAAAGTTATAACGGGAAATATGTTACCATTGAAGGTTACTGGTTTGACGGATTTGAAATTGCCGTGCTGGCGGAAAGGCTGGACATATCCGATTTTGCCGAGGGGAATGTGCGACCGGCTGGTGTATTGATATGGACCAAAGGCGGTTTATCGGAAGAAATAAACAGTAAACCGCATTTGCAGGCAAACAATGCTAGCGGATATCCTTGCTCATTACGGCAAAGTGGAATTGGCTGGCATACTCGAATACGGTGAGGAATACGGACATTTAAATAGCTATTTATTTCGATTAACTATCTATGAATCCCGCCGGATTGATTGAACACCGTAAGATTGTTATGTTGCGGGTTGGTGCTTGTTTGCTATCCACAGCCCTATTTTCTCCATAATAAATACAGCAGTAGTATACAGATACTTATTTCAGCTGCTGAAAGCATGAGCGCCATCGGTACACTAATTGGGATATTAGCTTCGGGTGATGGAATAAAGCGATAAGCATGTATAATACCACTGATTAAAGCAGCAACTAAAATAGCGGAAAGGCCGATTTTAAAAGGAGGTGATTTCAATTTAGTAAAGTCCGGATTGAATGTGAAATAGATTATCGTAATATATACACCAAGTACTGCCAGAATAATAAGAATGCATATTATAAATGTTCCCGGGGCAACTGCCATTCGCAATTCCCATGCCATGCGCATTATTAACGCAAAAGCAGCCAATGTCACAGAAATCAAAAACCACAACTTTAATATAACGCTTCGCACTGTTTATTATCTCCGATAATGTGGTAATTTAAATAGCTTCATTATAGAAAAAGAACTATTATTAACGCATTCTCTGATATATACCGGTTATCATTGCCAATGCGATTATATGTGTTTGCAAGGCCTCGAGCACTTCTTTCCTGTTTGCTCCGGGTTTTGCGTCAATCATCTTATCCAGGGCATATAAATGGAACTGGTATCGATGAGCCGGTCCGGGAGGTGGATATGGTCCGTAATATCCGATTTTTCCGGCGGTATTCTTGCCCTGTACTGAACCGTCTTCAAGTACGAGATTTGTTTTAACGGCTTGCGGAAGTTTATTGCACTCAGGGGGAATATTAAATATTATCCAGTGCGTAAATAAGCCTGTAGGAGCATCCGGGTCATCCATAATAACAGCAAGCGATGCGGTATTAGACGGAATATCAGTCCAGTAGAGGGCGGGAGATATATTTTGTCCTTCACCGGTGAACTTAGCCGGCAGAACTTCATTATTATTAAAGTCAGGGCTGGATATAGTTAACATAATACCTTCCTTCTTAATAGATTACTATAGCAGGTCGAAAAGTTGCTCCAGGTTATTTATTCTCGGCTCCTCAATGCCATTGTCTTTATAATAATCCGCACGGTCCAGTAAAACACCGGACATACCGGCATTCATAGAGCCCAGTACGTCAACTTTATACTGGTCCCCGATAAATAAAGCTTCTTCAGCTTTAATCCCGGCTTTGTCCGCAGCCGCTTCAAATATTTCAGGATGCGGTTTGGTGAAACCGGCTTCCTGAGATGTAACAATTATATCCAGGAGGGCTTTAAGTTCCAGGTTTTCCAGCATGGAAGAGATATCTTTATCAACATTGGAAACCAGCCCGGTTATTAACCCCCTCTCTTTTATTGTGGTAAGTGTGGGAATTACATCATCGTAAAGAACCATCTCATATTTAAAATTCTTCATTTCAATCAGCATATTGGATATCAACTCTTTGGTAGGGGTGATTCCTGCCTCTTGTAAAAACACCGCTTCATATTGTGCCCAAAGGTTCCTTTTCTCTTCATCACCGCGTTTTGCAAGCGCCAGCTTGGCATTCTCTTCATAAAAATACTCGTCTGCCGCAATTACAGGAACAGCAAGCTGTTTGGGTGTTAACTCAAAGCCGAACTTTTTTAATGATTTTGCCAGGCTTTCTTCTCTGGGAGGATTGTAGCAAATGAGGGTATTGTACATATCGAAAAATACTGCTTTTATCATGGCTCTCCTTATTCAGTAGGGGTATTTTAGTCCATAAGCGTTAATCTGTAAAGTTTTGACGGTAAAACAGGGTTGGATTTTGTTATATTCCTTCGCATAATCCAGTATTATGAAATTATTAGCAAAACCTGGTGGAAAATTTCAAAAAAATCCTCTTTAATCTTCTCTTTACATAAAAACAAACAGGCAAAGAGGATATTCCTGTCTCTGCCTGTAATATCAGAGGCAGTGCTGACTCCCTCCCACTTGCCACAAGACCATTAGATTGGTAATATCTATATA
>DIKD01000007.1 GCA_002421585.1 Dehalococcoidia bacterium UBA5627 | reverse complement strand
CCCCGCCCCTGATTCTTCGTTCGTCCCTCACGAACTCAGAATGACAGTGGGTGTTGTCATCGCTATGGTTTGGCGGGTTTCCTTCGAGAGCCTCAGGGCAGGTACCGGAGTTATTTATGGGATTTATTCCTCTCTACGGATGTTGAGTGGCGCCTTGCCGGAATGAAATTCCGATTTATCAAGGCTTCAAACGTCCTTCACGACTTCAGCATGACAGGTTTTTTCATGTCATCCTGAAGTCACAAGGGGTGACTGAAGGATCTGGGGAGGGGGGGAGAAACAGATAAGAGGCTGCCACGGCAACAAGATAAAAGGTATAAGTACGCAATACCCTTCAAACAATTTCATTAACAAAAGAGGCGGCGCTTTCGCCCGCCACGTATCCGGTGGAGAAAGCGGCTTGCAAATTATACCCACCGGTCTCGGCATCGATATCCATCACCTCTCCGCAAAAATACAAACCTTTAACCAGTTTCGAACCCATCGTTCTGGGGTCTATTTCTTTTAAAGAGACTCCTCCGGCGGTTACCATTGCGGATGAAAGCGGCAGGGTCGATTTTATATTGAAGCGCAAAGATTTTAAAAGCATTAGCAGCCTTTCCTTTTCGGCAGCATTGATCTGATTACCGAATTTGTGTGGTTCGATATGCGACATCTGAACAAACGGCTCGATGAGCTTTTGCGGCAATAATTCTTTAAGAATATTGCGAAAGCTCCTTTTGCTGTAGGTATCGAAATCGCGTTGCAGCCTTTCGCCCAGTTCCTTAAAACTTAAAGCCGGCTTCAAATCTATGGCAACGCTGACGGGACTCTTTTCCAGCGCTTCGGCAACAGATAAGCTCATCAGTAGCGTGATAGGTCCTCCGATGCCGAAGTGGGTCATCATCATATCTCCCATACGGCTTTCGATAATCGGCGGCTTGGGTTTCTTGCCCGGGATTCCGCGTCCGCAATCTTTTACCGGTACAATCGAAGGGTCTATTTCATCGGCTGTGTACCCGTATGCCGTAAGCCGCACGTTTTTCAGCGTTACCCCCTGCATACTTTTTGCCAGTTCAATCTCTTCAACAACTAAAGGCACCAGCGCCGGACGCAACGGTACAATAGTATGATTTAAAGCTGATGCCACGCGACAGCCGTCCCCGCTCGAACCGGTAGCCGGATAGGATGCCCCTCCGGTAGCAATAATGACCGCCATTGCCGGATACGTTTGCGTTTCTGTTTTTACTCCCGTTATCTGCGCGTCCATAGTAATAATATCGGTTACCTTTACCCCTGTTTGCAGGCTGACGTTATTATCCGCGATGTATTTTTTTAATGCATTTACGACGTCCTCTGCATTATCGGATACAGGGAAAATTCTGCCCCCGCGTTCAGTCTTGGTTTCCACTCCGTAACGCTTTAAGAGAGCCAGCAAGTCCTCTCTGAAAAATCTGCTGAATGCGTTGTAGAGGAATCTGCCGTTAGCTCCGAACATTGGAATAAACTCTTCAAGCTCTTTAGAATTGGATACATTGCAGCGTGTCTTACCGCTGATGAGGATTTTATTGCCGGGAGAAACGTTCTTTTCCAGCAGAAGAACTTCTGCTCCCGCTTCCGCCGCCCTGCCGGCTGCCAGCATACCGCCCGCTCCGGCGCCGATAACAATTATCCGATTACTTTCCATAGGTATATTAGTGTACAGATTTTTTGTGTTTATCACAATAATCACTCGTCGAAAGCCTGCTTTATCAGCTTTTTATGGGTAACTTTGTAATTGTTGCCGACTTAGTGTACAATTAAAGAAGTTTAAGTTGAGGTTATTACAGGAATTAAGAATCATTTTATATTCTCATCCCCATTGGATGACTCAGACTCTGAACTAAAAATTTTAAGAGAGGAGGTCATTCAATGAGTTTTCAGGACAAATCAATCCAGTGTTCCGATTGCGGTGCTACATTCACTTTCAGCGCAGAAGACCAGGAATTTTTCCAGTCAAAGGGTTATACAAATGAACCGAAGCGCTGTCCTTCATGCCGTGCGGCAAGAAAGACCGAACGTAACGGAAACGGCGGCGGCTATTCTTCGTCACGCCAGATGTACCCGGTTACTTGCGGCAGTTGCGGCAAAGCTACCGAGGTTCCATTTCAACCCCGTGGCGACAAGCCGGTCTATTGCAGCGATTGCTATAGAAAAGTAAGCCGCTAAACTAATCGGTTTAAAAAGAGCTTAAAGACGGGCTGTAAAACAGCCCGTCTTTTGTTTTTATGTCAACGGCTAAAAGGTGCCGAAAAGGAGCCCCATGATGAGACGCAGATTAACGGATTCCCCTCGAAGGTCAAACAAGATTAATTTATATGTGGGTAACTTGTCATCTACTGTCACAGAAATAGAATTAAATCATGTATTTTCGGTTTTCGGGCCGGTGATTGAAGTATGCATAATGAACGATGAATATATAGGCAGCGGTCAATCCCGGAGATATGCCTATGTAAAGATGGAAGAAAGAATGCAGGGGGAAGCCGCAATCCTCAGCCTGAACGGTAAATTGTTGGGTAGCCATGTTATCGGGGTTATCGAAGCCCTTCCTGTATCTCCGGTCAATACCAGTCCTCCCTGTAATAAATACAGACACAGAAGCTAATGGGAATAAATCGTTTTTAATCTTTATAAAACGATTTCACTCTGCTAGAATAACAACCGTGAAGGAAAAAGAATACGTTCACGGCTATTCGCAGTCGGAATCTCAAAGGCTTTCCGACCAGGCCTATACCCTGAACAAGTTGCTTCATCAGGATACTATTTTCAAGCCCTCCGGCCTGGTGCTGGAAGCAGGTTGCGGAACCGGTGCCCAGACAGTTATCGTGGCATCTCAAAATCCCGCTTGCAGCTTTGTATCCGTAGATATTTCAGAAGAATCGCTTGCCTATGCCCGAAAAAGGATAGAACAGGCTATCGCCGGCAAATTAATCAGCGAACAGGAATGGAATCTCGGCATCGCCGACCTTTCCCGCTCCGCTGAAGCTGAGGGCACTTTCAACTATACATTTTTCAAAGCAACGGGCAGAAAACCTTAATTTTGTTATCTTCTTTAATGGAAAATTTTCTATTTAATCCACTATTAGTCTTTTATATAAAATATCATAAACCCACTGCCTTAATATCTTTAAAACGGGAAAACCGTCCTGATTAAGATCATATAGCACAGGGTGCCGCCGGCCATACTCCAGAAGATATTTTTCCGCCACAGGTGGAGAATGACAACAACGGCCACCGAAATCAATTCCGCCAGACCGAAAGGGAACTCCGTAAGGTCGATTAACCTCAAGCAATAGATTACAAGTGTCGCCATTATAGCGCCGGGCAGAACTTTCCCTAAATAAGTCACGAACGTGGGTAACTCTTTTTTATTGCCGAAAACCAAAAACGGCAGCGCTCTGGTTACCCAGGTTGCCACTGCGGTTACCGCAAAAATAGCGACGGCATCCCATACGGAAATAGTCATGATGCGGATACCTCTTTTACCGTTTCAAGGCGTCCTTTAAGTAATGCCAGTAACAGTACCGTAAAACACAATGAAGGCAGTATAAAATTATCGGGTCCCATTATAAGCAGGAACAAAACGGCGGAAATTAGCCCGATTACAATTGGAGTAAATGCTTTAACCTGCTTGATATGGTTTAGCAGGAGGATAACAAACAATGCCGTCATACAGAAGTCTATTCCGGTTAAGTCGAAAGGAATCAATGTGCCGATGAGGACACCCAAAACAGAGCCGCTAATCCACCAGCAGTGGTTGAACAACGATATATAAAAAGCTGCTTTATCGGGGTCTACCCCCTCAGGATATTTACATGTACTCAACAAAACATAGGTTTCGTCAGTTAGAGACATCACCATATAGGGATATTTCCAGCCCATTTTACGATACCGGTCGATAAACCCCAGCCCGTAGAAAATATGCCTTGAATTAATCAGGAGTGTCATAATGGCTACTGTTAAAAGCGGAGCGCCGGTAACCAGTAGCGGTACCATAAAATACTGCATTGAGCCGGCATAAATAAAGAAACTTCCGAATAAAGCCCATAGAGCATTATAGCCGGCTTCCTGAAGCATTATACCGAACCCGGTTCCAAGAAACAGGTACCCGAAGATAATCGGGATGGTCTTTTTAAAAGCAAATACTGCTGTCTTACTTATTTTACTCAAAGCTCAAACCTTAACATTCTCATTCTTATAAAAGCGGAATGTGCGTACAAAGCCCTTATATGATAATAAGCAGTAATTATAACACCGAAAAGACAGTCAGATAAACAGGCATAAGTATAGAGCTTGAAATGAGAGTATTCCCGACACAGGGGACAGCTATTGACAAAATAAGGAAAAATAGTAAAATATGATTTGTAAATCATACAAATAAAATATACAAGGAATACAAGTTATGAAAGATATAAATTCAGAGGCTTCCGAGGGCAAGAAATTCTACGGTTCGGTTACGGTCAGCGAAAGAGGACAGATAGTGATTCCTGTCGAGGCGCGCAAGGATTTTAATATCGATGGCGGCGATAAGATACTGGTTTTCGGCGATATAAAAATGGGTTTGTGGATAGCTACCTTCGATATCCTGGAGCAGAATATGCAAGGCAGCGCTGAGTATTTCCGCAATATTGCAGCCGGCAGGAAGAAAGAAACCGAATAATCCGTCTGCGTTAAACGTTACCGGAACGAGGTTTAAAAATGAATACGGCAATACATATCCAAAACGTAAGTAAAAAGCTCGGGAAACGTCAGGTGCTTAAAAACGTCACCTTCGATGTTAATTCAGGTGATATCTTCGGCTACCTCGGCCCCAACGGTGCCGGTAAGACGACCACCATTCGCATTATCCTCGGTCTTTTAGAGGCGGATTCCGGTGAACTCGATATTCTGGGGCAGGATATTCGCCTAGGAGCCTGTCCGAGTAATAGCCTTAGGCTGGCATAACGGGTTATAATTAGGACAAGTTTTAACGAGGAGGCGGCTATGAGCAAGACCTTTCGTTCCTATGAACCCGATCAGATATTTCTCATGCCGGTATCGATGCAAGAATGGCTACCCAGCGACCACCTGGCCTACTTTATCTCTGACGTAGTAGACCACCTCAACCTCTCAGCAATAACGGAACGGTACGCTTGTGAAGAACGTGGGTATCCGCCCTATCACCCGACCATGATGGTAAAGGTACTGCTTTACGCTTACTGCATTGGGGTAGCTTCATCACGGAAGATAGAGAAACATCTTTGTGAAGATATCGCCTTTCGGGTACTTGCTGCGAACAACACTCCTGACTTCCGTACTATTTCTGATTTTCGCAAAGACCATTTGAGGGCTTTGGCTGGGCTATTCCTGCAGGTACTGAAGTTGTGTCAGAAGACGGGACTGGTGAAGTTGGGACACGTGGCTCTGGACGGGACCAAGATCAAAGCCAACGCTTCAAAGCATAAGGCAATGAGTTACAAGAGGATGCAAGAGGAAGAGACACGTCTTGAGGCAGAGGTTGCGGAGTTACTCAAGAGGGCGGAGACTGTAGACGAAGAAGAAGACCGGCGGTATGGCAAAGATAAAAAGGGCGATGAGTTGCCGAAGGAACTGGTATTCAGGGAGAGCCGTCTGAAAAAGATAAAGGAAGCCAAGGAGGCCCTGGAAGCTGAGGCCCGGTTGGCAGCCGAAAAAGAGCCCGCGAAAGGGGAAGAAGAGGTGATGCCGCCGGATAAGGCAGAGGAACTTCATCGATCCTGACTCCCATATCATGCCTGCCCCCGGAGGCAAACATTTCATCCAGGCATATAACGCCCAAGCCGCCGTCGATAGTGCTAACC
>DIKD01000047.1 GCA_002421585.1 Dehalococcoidia bacterium UBA5627 | reverse complement strand
AAAAGCCTTTTTCTACAGTAAGGTAATTTAAAAAGCTTTCAATGTCTTCCTTCATGCTGCCTCCTCACTGCCTTAGTTTCCACTATTTTAACATAACTCGACAAAATAATTAAGTAGCTGTATATATACTTTGACAAGTACTTCCTTAAATAATACTATTTATATTGTCCCTCTGAGATAAAATGAAAAATAGTGAATGCTCAATTGGGACGGAGGATATATGTCTTCAGAAAATGATGAGAGTAAAAATCAACCGGTGACAAAATCAGCTTCCGATGAGGAAACGCAATATAAAGGGGCAAAAATCCTTACCAAGCCCCTGCCTCAAATACTTGACGAAATGGATGCCAATATCGAAGCCGCTGCCGAAGCAGCACGTCGGGCTGAAGCAGCAGCCAAAGCATCCAATGCCGCTGCTGTTTCCGCAACTGATGCCTCCAAAGAAGCCAGTAAAAGAGCCGAGGAAGCCAGGCAGGCAGGCGAGCAGGCGGCGGCACAGGCAACAAAAGCAGCCACCGATGCCGCCAATAAAGCTGAATTGATAGCTAACGGAGCGATTGCCGCTTCCGAACAGGCTGCCCAAAAAGCTGAAGAAGCGGACAAAGCGGCAAAGAATGCTGTTGATGTTTTCAAACAATTATCGGACGATGCTACCAGCAAGGCAGAGGAAATGCGTCAAGCCAGTGAACTGGCTGCAGACAGGGCAGTAAAAGCCGGCACCGATGCTGTAAGCCAGGCTGAAACGGTGGCAAACAATGCCATAGCCGCTTCTGAAAGAGCCTCCGCCAAAGCAGAAGAAGCGGAAAAGGCAGCCAAGGAAGCAATGCAGGTTTTTAAACAACTTTCCGACGATGCTACCCAAAAAACCGATGAGGTGCGTAAAGCCGGAGAGGTAGCGGCCGATAAAGCCGCTAAAGCAGCTTCAGAAATTGCAGCCCTGGCAGTGTTCTCCGTTAAATCGGTAACCGAAGCGGCAGGTACGCTTTCAACTCTGTCGGAACAACTGCTGAATAAAGCTGAGGAAACAACAAAGCATATCGATGCACTAAATAATATTTCCGAATCCTGATAATTCTTCTTCCGGAAATAAATAGCCCCTTTCCCCTACTCCCATAGGAGATCTAGCAGGCTTTTTTGTTCCCAAAACGTTTTATTCATGTTCCAGTCATTCTCCCTCGAGTTACCCTGTGCTAAAATAATGTTAGTAATTCAAAGGAATTAACATTGAACAACCGTATTGATGGTACGTTGCTGGAAAAAGTTGAGCGTTTACCGGAAAATCCCGGCGTTTATATTATGCGGGACTGTGATGGTACTATTATCTATGTCGGTAAAGCGGTTAATCTGAAAAACCGCGTCAGGTCTTATTTTAACAATTCACAGGAACAGAGTTTTAAGATTACCCACATGGTGCCGCGTATAAATGACATCGACTACTTCATTACATCATCAGAAGAGGAAGCCCTGATTCTTGAACTCAATCTTATTAAAAGGCACAAGCCTTATTACAATATCAGGCTTAAGGACGATAAAACTTTTCCGTACTTGAAAATCTCGACTAACGAGGAATATCCGCGAGTTCAAATAACTCGCAAGCTGGAAGATGACGGCGCACGCTATTTCGGACCATTCTCAAGCGCCTATTCCGTCAGGCAAACACTGAGAATTATCAAGGATATTTTTCCGTTCCGCTCCTGCTCAAAAGACTTAAGTAAAAAAATAACCCGCCCCTGTCTGGAATACTATATACATAAATGCCCCGCACCCTGTATAAAGGCTGTTTCCAAAGAGGAATATGACGAATCTATAAAAAAGCTGATATTGTTTTTAGAGGGCAAACAGGAAAAAGTTGTGCGGCAACTGGAAAATAATATGAAGCAGGCTGTTTCAAAACTGGAATACGAAAAAGCCGCAATAATCAGAGACCGTATAAAAGCGGTAAAGGAAGTAATTAACTGGCAAAAGCTGGCTGTTGCGGTTAAGGGGGAACAGGACGTAATTGCCTTTGCACAGGAAAAAGACACTGCCTATGCCCAGATATTTTTTATCCGCGGCGGAAAAATAATCGGCAGAGAGGGTTTTACAATGCAGGGAGCTCAATCCGAAGAACCCATGCAGGTAATGACTGATTTCGTAAAGCAATTCTACTCTTCCGCAACATACATTCCGTCTCTTATAGTTCTGCAATACCCGATACTGGATAAAACCATAATCGAAAGCTGGATTAGCAAGAAAAAGGGCGGCACTGTGCAGACACAATCTCCATCCAGAGGAAATAAAAAGCAACTTATAGATACGGTTTCCGTAAATGCCAAGCGGGGATTGGAAGAACTCAAGATTAAACGCATATCAAGCCAGAATAACATAGATACAGCGTTGAACGAGTTACAAGAAGTTCTTAAAATGCCTGTTTTACCGTTAAGAATTGAGGGTTATGACATTTCCAACATACAGGGAAAAGATGCCGTCGGCAGTATGGTGGTCTTTGAAAAAGGGCGGCCTAAAACAGCTCATTATCGACGTTTCCGCATTAAGACATTACAGCAACCCAACGACTTTGCCATGATGCAGGAGGTTATCAAGCGACGTTTCGACAGGTATAGTAAAAACAAACAGGATTCTGCGGATACATGGAAAATAATGCCGGACATGATGCTTATCGACGGAGGCAAAGGTCAACTCAGTTCGGTAATGGAAATACTTAAAGACACCGATGTTGAATCTTTAACGGTCATCGGTTTGGCAAAGGAAAATGAGGAGATATTTACTCCGGGAGTTTCCGAGCCGATAGTACTGCCTAAAAGTTCCCCCGCTCTGCAACTGCTGCAACGTGTAAGAGATGAAGCGCACCGTTTTGCTGTCGGTTACCATCATAACCTGCATAAGAAAAAAACATTTGTTTCTTCACTTGACGGTGTGCCCGGAATCGGTCCTGCACGTAAGAAAGCACTTATTAAGCGATTCGGGTCTGTGGCAGAGATTAAAGCCGCAAATATCGAAGAGCTATTATCGGTAAAAGGTATAAACCCGTCTTTGGCAAAAAAACTGAAGGAATACCTTTAATTATCGTTACTTGCCTACTGATAACATCGCTTATTACAAATATTTATTCGAAATAATAACCAAACCCCTTGACATTGCAGCTGTTAAATACTAAATTGGATATAACTAAATATAGTTAGCCCAAAAAAGGATTGGCAACGGGGGATTATGTAGTGTTTGGTACTAACGAAGAAAATCATTTCCGCGCCAGACCCAAAGGTTATATTGAATCACGGGAAGCGGTTAATAAAGAACTTTTAGAAGCTAAAATGATTCAGCGCAAAGGCAGCGTTGAAGCCATGAGACAGCGTTATATGACATTGCAAAAAGTTTCCACCGACAACAACGCGCTATTTATTGCCCAAAAATGCCCTAAATACGTAGCAAGCCTGGATAATACTATTCTGGCGGCGCAGTACCGGAAAATGGAACGTTTTGCTGATGAAAGGGCAGAGAAAAAAGACGAATCGAAAATACAGTCGCGTACACCTGATATCGAAAAGCTCAGAAGACGCTATAATTTGGATAACTAACTATCCATTCTTTAGGAGATATTTTTCAATAGCCGCCGCTACCCCACCATTCTCCACACTAAGCGTTATGTCATCTGCAAGCGCCTTTAATTCAGCGAAGGCGTTTTCCATAGCTATTTTTGTTCCGGCAGCTTCAAAAAGCGGCAAGTCGTTGAGTCCGTCCCCTATTGCCAGCACCTCATCTTTTTTTATGCCCGAGTATTCGATTAAAAATCGCAGGGCTTCTCCTTTGGATACCCCGGGGTCAACAATGTTTAAAAATTCTATATTGGGGTGCGCCGGTGAGTGCGCCGGTGAAAACCTCAAAACACCATCAAATTCTTTTTTAAACATCAGCGCCTGCTGATCTTCTTCCAAACTGCGGGAAATCAGTTCCGCCTTTACGATTTTATGACACTCACATATTTTATCCAGATCGTCGATAACAGGGTCGACTCCGAAGTAATTTCGGTGCACGGCATCAGACCAGTTTGCTTTTTCGGCATAAAACTTTTCGGTAGTATACAGCTCAAGGTAAATCTTATTAGCTCTGGTAAACTCCACAGCTCTTTTGATTATTCTCTCATCAATCGTTTTCATATAAATTACATCGTCATTTACAGGGTCGCTGATTACTGCCCCGTCGAAGAATATATGATAACCTCGCAATGATAGTTCTTCAATAATACGGCGACAGGCTCGTATCACCCTGCCGGTAGAAAGCGAAACCCGAAAACCCATCGATTGAGCTTTGGCAATTGCCAGCGTATCGACGGGAGAAATCTTGCCGTCCTTATCGACCAGAGTTCCGTCAACATCCACTACCAGTAATTTATATCCCATATCCCGTCCTTATGCAAAAGCTGCCTTTCATTTTATCACAAAAGGTTGTTTTTGTTCCCGTACGTGCAGATGCCCATTGTCGCTTTGGACTGTTGGATAATACTTCCGTGCCACTTTAATTTATCCGCCGATTCAAGTAGAATATGTCCATCATGAAGG
>DIKD01000023.1:2607-2745 GCA_002421585.1 Dehalococcoidia bacterium UBA5627 | reverse complement strand
CGAGCGGGAATCTCCATTAGTAATGTTGTATCACCGTGAGTGACAGGGGCACTGTCCGGTAAAGATTGCCGCGCTTTCCCTTTGGGAAATCTCTCAATGACAGTGTAAAAGTTACTGTCATTCTGAGTTCGTGAGGGA
>DIKD01000023.1:1218-2521 GCA_002421585.1 Dehalococcoidia bacterium UBA5627 | reverse complement strand
AAATCCTTCGATAAACTCAGGGCGAGCGGAATTTTTATTTCTGCTGCTTTACAAAACTTGAATGCCGAATTCCTTCAGGGTTTTCATCAGCTCATACATCGGGAGCCCGACCACGTTGTAGTAATCGCCCTCGATTTTTTCCACGAATAGAGCTCCCAGCCCCTGTATGGCATAACCCCCCGCTTTCCCGAGCGGTTCACCGGTTTTTATATAGGCTTCGATTTCCTGAGGTGATATTTCCCGCATATAAACTTTTGTTTCAACCGAATGGGATACGATTCTGCCGGATGCCGTATCGATAACGGTGAAACCGGTTATTACCAGATGTGAATTGTCGCTGATATTCTGAAGCATTTCACGGGCTTCCTCTTCAGTTTGCGGTTTACCGATTATCCGGTTAGCAAGGATAATAAAGGTGTCCGCCCCGATAATCAAGGCATCAGGATGTTTCCGGGAAACCGCCTCGGCTTTACCAAGCGAGATTTCCCTCGCCAGTTTGTGCGGTTCCATCCCCCGGGAGAAATCCTCCCGGAAAGTACCCGTATCCACCGTAAAGCTGAGCCCGAACTTCTCGAGCAGCTCTTTTCTGCGCGGGGATGAAGATGCCAAAACAATCTTTCTCATATCTCTCACACAATAGATTAGTACAACTATTGCGGATAATCAATACCCGCCAAATAAAAAATATTTTTTAAGGGAGATTGTAGAGGATTCTAAAAATTGTCGTTTCAAGAAATCGGTAAAAAAAGCGTCAGAAATACGTTTAATCATTCAGAGAGCTCATCGCACGTTCCAGTTCCCGCCTCATGTTATCATCCTGCATGCTCAAATGCTCCCAGCGCGCCTCCAGAGCCTTAATGCGCTCCAGTACCTGTTGGTGCCTGGTTGTTACCTCTACCATGGCTGCTCCGTCATTACATTTCGTCTCATCGGCATACAGCGCTTCGATGTCACACTTTTCTTCTTCGAGCCGCGATATTTCATCCTCCGTTTTTTCGATTTCTTCTTTTAGAGGATTAGACCTGCGGAAATATTCGTTGCGCAGCCTGGCTTCCTCGCTCTTGCGCCGTTTTACACCATCGGAAGATGGTTTTAACTTATTATCTGCGGATTGGGTGTCAACGGCTTCGTTTTCTTCTCTTTTATCAATATAGTAATCGTAATCCCCCGGGTAGATTTTGATATTGCCGTCTTTTACCTCGATTATCTTATTGGCTACCTGGTTAATCAACAAGCGGTCATGTGTAATGAAACAGAGTGTGCCGTTATATTCTTCCAAAACATCCGTAAGTACTTCGCGCGA
>DIKD01000023.1:558-1175 GCA_002421585.1 Dehalococcoidia bacterium UBA5627 | reverse complement strand
ATGGCAAGCCGCGCTTTTTCACCACCGGAAAGCACCGATATTGTTTTGAAAACATCGTCGCCGGCAAAAAGGAAGGCTCCCAGAAGGGAGCGCAGCTGCTGGTCGGAGGGCTCGGAAGATACTCGTCTCAGTTCGGAGAGTAAATCGTTTCCCGGATTTAAAAGCTCCAGCTGGTGCTGAGCATAATAGGCTGTTTCCACTTTATAACCCAACACCCTTTCGCCGCTTTCGAAAGGCAGCACTCCGGCAAGGATTTTTAACAGGGTAGTTTTACCGGCGCCGTTGGGGCCTACCAGCGCTATCTTATCGCCGCGCTCGATTGTCAGGTTTATGCCTGAATAGACGACTTTTCCCCCGTAGGACTTATGTAGGTTTTTAAGGGTAATTACCTCGCGCCCTCCCGTCTGCGGTTCTGCAAAGCTGAAGTTCACTTTTTTAGTAACGCGCGGTACTTCAATACGCTCGACCTTTGCCAGCATTTTAAGACGGCTCTGCGCCTGCCGCGCCTTGGTTGCCTTGTAGCGAAAGCGGTCGATAAACTCCATCTCTTTGGCAATTTTCTTTTGCTGCCGCTGGGCGGCCGCTTCCAGTTTTTCCGCCTCTTTCTGCCGCATTTC
>DIKD01000023.1:0-514 GCA_002421585.1 Dehalococcoidia bacterium UBA5627 | reverse complement strand
ATTTTATTTGTTATCTTATTCAGAAAAGACCTGTCGTGTGATGTCAAAAGTACGGCTCCATCATAGCGCATCAGGTAATTTTCGAACCAGATGCACGATTCCAGGTCGAGGTGATTGGTAGGTTCATCAAGCAGCAACAGGTCGGGATTTATAGCAAGCAGCCTGGCTAAAGCCGCCCGCATCAGCCAGCCGCCACTGAACTGATTCAACGGACGCGAAAAATCTTTTTCGGAAAAACCGAGCCCACAAAGGATTACCTTTGCATGATGCTCGATATCGTTTCCTCCGAGCAGTTCGAAGCGCTGCTGCAGCTCCCCCAGTTCATCCAGCAGGGAAGATTTTTCCGCCTCATCGAGTGTACCCTCCAGTTTAAGGACTATGGCATCTATGCGCACCTTCAGCGCTCTGGTTTTTTCACAACTAGCTATAATTTCTTCAAGTAAAAGTTTATTTGAAAAAGGCTCTACATCCTGTTTCAGATACCCGACGGTCATTCCTCTTTGACGTGTGATTA
>DIKD01000036.1:25207-38112 GCA_002421585.1 Dehalococcoidia bacterium UBA5627 | reverse complement strand
GGAGACTTTTTCAGAGTTTCCCTAAATTAAATGTTGTCATTTACAGTGACTCGAAATATGTAGTTGACGCAATTACACAAGGATGGGCTGCAAAATGGAAAGCCGATAACTGGATAAAAAGCAATAAGGAAATGGCTATCAATCCCGATTTATGGGATAAATTACTTGGCTTATGTAAAAAGTACAATGTAGAGTTTAAATGGGTTAAAGGGCATAGCGCACAAATGGAAAACGAGTGCTGCAATAAAATCGCAGAGGAAGCCACTCATAAAGCCGACCTGCCTGTTGATGATGGTTATATAAATACTATTCCTTTAATTTAGATAAGCAATAATATTAATTAATTTTTGATAAGCCCAAAGATTACTCCTTATTGTCATACTGAATTCGTGATGGACGAATGAAGTATCTGGGGGGTGGGGTATAAATCCCCCAAGTCGCTCGTGGTGAGCATGACAAAGGAAGCGACCTTTTACCTGCCTCATAAAGGCGTAGACTTTTACTTCTCCGCAACGTGGATTGCCGCCGCCCCGAAAAAGAGTCGTTTGAAGGTGACCTTGGCAAAGCCGGATTGCAGCAGTAAATCGCGCAGTTCCTCGGCTCCGTAGTAGTTTACCGCCGATTCCGCCAGGTATTTATAAGCAGCGCTGTTGCCCGAAATAATTCTCCCCAAAAAGGAAACCACATATTTCACGAATAAGCGGTGGAAGAATTTGATGATTTTAGCATCGGGAGCCGGCTGGCTGGATTCAACGATAACAAACCTGCCGCTGGGTTTTAGAACACGCAATATCTCGGAGATATACTGTGCAGACAGCTCATTTTTATAGGTCAGGTTGCGGAAACCGAACCCGATGCACATACTGTCAAACGAGTCAGAAGGGAAAGGTATATCGGCAATGTCGCCGGTAACAAAAGTAATGTCGTAACCGGCTTTTTGCGCCTTTTTAACCGCCACATCCAGCATCGGCCGGCTGAAATCCAAACCGGTAACTTTAGCATCCTTTGCGGCAAGTTTGGCAACCGATATAGATAAATCCCCCGTGCCGCAGCATATATCCAGTATTTTTTCGGGACGTGAAGCAACGGTTTCCTTGGCTGCCTTCTTTCTCCAAAGGATATCCATCCCGCCGGTAAAAAGGTGATTGATTAAATCGTAGTTGGGCGGAATGGATTCATAGACTTCGTCGTGCAGGAACTCGCTTTTATTATTGTCGTTAAATGTGTTTTCCGACATTTAGAGAGCCTTATCCAGAATATAGCCGATTCCGAGCAGTACATGCGTCAGCATTATAAAGATTACGTTGGCGCCCAGCGCCGGTATCAGTTTATTCATATCGGCATACTGCCGGGCGCCCTGCATCGCCTTTATAGCAAACGGCAGACTCAACAATGCTACCAGGCACCAAACCGGCATGATTACCGTTCCGCTTATAAGCGTTGCAATTACACAGCCGACTATCCAGACATAAACGGCAATAGTAGCAGCCACATAAAACTTGCTGGCTTTTTCCAAACCGAAAACGACCGGCGTGGTGCGCCTGCCGCCTATTCGGTCGGCTTCGACATCGGGAAACTCGTTAATCAGTAAAAGATTATGCACCATAATGCCGGAGGGAACCGCCGCCAGCAGAACCACCCAGCTGTATTCACCGGTTTGAACAAAATACAAACCCAGTATCGGCATAAGTCCCAGTCCGAGACCGGGAGACCATTCCGGCCAGGTTGTCTTTAAGATTACAGGGGTGTATAAAACAAGTATCAAACCGGCAACGACTACCAGAGGGATAAGTTGCCAGCCGCTGACAATAAAGAAAAAGATGCCGATTCCCAGCGCAATCAGCGAAGTGACAATACCCACCCCCAGAGCCTGCTTTAATGCCAGTTTACCCTCAGGTACCAAGCCACTGCCCCCCGAAAAAGGAGTACGTTTTACGTATAAATCGATACCGCTCTTGTAATCGAAGTAATCATTAATGGCATTGACGCTACCGTGTGTCAATGTTAAACCCAGGCCGGCAAGCAGTGCATACCAGATACTGAAAGAACCGTAATACCAGGCAATAGCTGTCCCCAGAAATGTGAGAACGACCGACAGGATAAGGAATTGAGGCCTTGTTTCTTTAATCCAGAGCGTCAGTTTGCCCATGTTAACTCCTTTTAGTAAAATCGCATAATTTTACTGCATCACCCGTTTTAAGGGCAAGCAGGGAAGCGGCACTTCCGTTTTTTACTGCTATTTCGAGATATCCGCTCGAGCCGATACAGGCTAATAACTCTTTTCCTTCTGCATAGGTATTGCTGATGCCCTTTATATGTTCGTTGCCGACCTCGATGATTATAGAATCCCTGTTCTGGGGTATTTCCGCGGAGGTAATATCGCTTATCAGGTTGCCGAAGCTATCAATATGAATGATGTGCCCGGTTAGCGAACAGTCGGCATTTTTTTGAGGAGAAGACAATGATAACATTTCGATAGTTTCCGCCTCCTCTCCGAAATCCGAGGGCTTTTTACCCAACGACAGATAAGCTGCCAGCGGAGCAAAGATATCGCGCCCATGAAAGGTGTTGCTGATATTCGATTGCAGAAAATCGCTTGTTGTAACCTTGATGACTTCTAAATCAAGCTCATCTTTGAATCCCGTTTTAACAGAAACACTGCCTTTAGCAGACAGCGGACTGATAAGGTAAGGCTTTAATACGTAGCTCAACGAGCCGTTATCGGGGGTAATAAAACACCCGAGAGTGGTTTTAACGATAAGGGCGGTACGTTCGGTGCCTACACCGGGGTCAACCACAACCAGATGAACCGTTTTGGGCGGGAAATAGCGTACCGTTATACCCAGCACAAAAGCCGCCTGATAAATATCCTGCGGCTTTATTAAATGGCTGATATCGACTATAGTTGCCTGCGGACTTACTCCCAGTATCACGCCTTTCATAGAGGCGACATAACCGTCGCACAAGCCGAAGTCGCTGGTAAGTGTTATTACGGAAGGCATACCATCAACTCCCGGTTTAGTTCAGCTTGAGCATCAGAAGCGCGACAGCTATAAACAGTATTACGATTACGATGGTCAACTGGAAAACGGTTTTTTCCAGCCCGCGCCTGGTACGGTAAACCGAATCGGCCTGCCCGAAGATACCTCCGAGACCGCCGCTGCCCTTTGATTGCAGCATTATCAGAGCCACCAGCGCCACCGAAAGCACCATTTGAGCTATAATTAAATAGGTTTCCATATTACCCTTCCTCTAGTTTCTTTTTAATCAGTTCAGCCGCCATATTGGGATTGGTCCTGCCGCGGGTTGCGCGCATCATCTGCCCGACCAGGAATTTTAACGATTGTTCTTTCCCTGCCCAGTAGTCCGCTACCGCCTGTGGATTGGCAGCTATAATTTCAACAGCGCATTTCTCAATTTCCGAGCTGTCGCTGATCTGTCCCAATCCCTGCTCACTGATTATTGTGTCGGCATCCCTGCCGCTTTTATACATTTCTTCCAGCACCGTTTTTGCGCTGGATGTGCTGACGGTACCGGCGGCGTTAACTTCCAGCAAACGCACCAGTCTCTCGCATGTTACCTTTTGGCCGAATTTCTCGATATCAGCAGAGTCGGCATTAATTATGCCGCTTACCGGACCTAAAAGCCAGTTGGCGATTTCCTTCGGAGAAACGTTCTTGCTTGCTTTTACCGCCTGCTCGAAGTATTCCGCCATCGCTTTGGAGACGGTTAAAAGATTGGCATCATAAATGGGTAAACCGTACTGCGACATAAAGCGGTTACGGCGCGCTTCCGGCAATTCCGGCAGTTTCTCTCTGACTTCTTCCACCCACTCGCGTGATATATTTAAAGGAGGCAGGTCGGGCTCTGGGAAATAACGGTAATCGTGGGCATACTCTTTACTGCGCTGCGAAACCGTCTTGCCGGATTCCTCCACCCAGCCCCGCGTTTCCTGCGGTATTTTTTCACCCTTCTCAAAAGCCTTGCGCTGCCTTACGGCTTCGTATTCGAGAGCTTTATAGACAGCCTTAAAGCTGTTCATATTTTTTACTTCCACTTTGGAAAGGTATTCCGTAGTGCCGACCGGACGGATACTGATATTGGCATCGCAGCGGAAACTGCCCTCTTCCATATTGGCGGTTGAAACGCCCAGATATTGTAATATACTGCGTAATTTAACAAGGTATTCGCGGGCTTCTTCGGGTGAACGCAAATCCGGTTCGCCGACAATTTCCATAAGCGGCATACCGGCACGATTTACATCGACATGTGTATATGATTCCCCGTTATCGGAGGGATGATGAGCTAACTTGGCCACATCCTCTTCCAGATGCACTCGTGTTACCCCGACCTTTCTTTTCTGTCCGTCGGCTTCGATTTCCATCCAGCCTTTTATTCCCACCGGATAGTCGAACTGGGATATCTGATAGCCTTTCATCAAGTCGGGATAGGGATAATTCTTGCGGTCGAACTTGCTGTATTCGGATATGTCACAGTTTAGAGCCAGCGCCGTCATCATACCGAATTCTACAGCCTGTTTGTTGATGGTTGGCAAAGTGCCCGGCATTCCCATACAAACAGGACAGACATGGGTATTGGGGGTATCGCTGGAATAATCCGCACTGCATCGGCAGTACATCTTGCTTTTTGTCATCAGCTGGGCGTGCACTTCCAGCCCGATTATAGTTTCGAATTCCATCTTTATACTAACATCCCTGAATATAAATAACCCATTCAGTATAACAACATTGCGATTAACTGACAAGCAATATAAATCCTATCCTATCGACAGATTATTGAAAAAACCTTTTCCGTCTCGGTCCTGATATGCTACCAGAGCAAGCAGAACACTAAATAAAACCCACGGATAGGCGGAATAGTGTATTTAACGTTGACGTACTGAAATTGAGCTAAATCCCTATAATGGATACTAATTTTATGAAATATGCTATAATTTTCTGTGTTGGGGCTGTAGCTCAGCTGGGAGAGCATTGCGTTCGCATCGCAGGGGTCAGGGGTTCGAATCCCCTCAGCTCCACCATAAGAGGTCATCCCGATACAGTCGGGGCATCGCTCATGATATTATACAACAGGCAGCCACTCTTAGGTCAGAATAATATTACCCTGCACAATTTTCTTGCTTAGTTCTACTCTAAATCACTACTCCTTCTGCGTTTGAACAGCAGGTAGAATATCGATGCCAGCAAGAGTAATCCAATTAATGCCGTTATCATTCGCCACTGCATATATTCATTTATACCACCGGAAGATGGCGTCGTACTTGATGTTGTCGGCGATGCGGATGATTCCGTAGTTGTCGGAGAGGTTGTCCACGTTATGGGTGAAGTTGAAGACGTGGTGTTATAATAGAAAAAGTAAAAAAGTTGTAAAAATAGATTAACCGTAGCAGTAATTTTGACGTCATATGTCATTGGAAAGTGATAAAATATCTGGGAATGATGGATGCTTATCTTGATATCGAGACTACCGGACTGTCGTGGGAGTATGCGCAGATAACAGTTATCGGCATCTACCTTGTCGATGGTTTTAACAGCAGATTGGTTCAGATGGTGGGCGAGGATATTACCTGCAGTAAACTTTTATTGTCGCTGGAGGGAATTGAAAATATCTTTACCTATAACGGTAGCCGATTCGACCTGCCGTTTATCAATAATACGCTTGGCGTTAATCTGGCTAAGCAGAAAAAGCATCGTGACCTGATGTATGATTGCTGGTGTTGTAATCTGAGGGGCGGCTTGAAATCCGTAGAGCGGCAGCTCGGTATATCTCGTAAACTGCAGGGCATCGGCGGGCTGGATGCGGTCAGGCTATGGTGGCAATACCGGAATTACAATGATACGAATGCGTTGAAAACGCTTCTGAAATACAACGGAGAGGACGTGATAAACTTAAAGGTCTTAAGAGACAGGTTGCAGTGTTTCAACATAGACTGAAATACTGTTTACATAAATATTTTATATAATGCCGGGTGATGTGAATTTTAGAAAAGAGGATAAGATGGGATCAAAATTGCTTTCAAAAAGTAAATATCTGAACGGGTTACAGTGTCCAAAGCTGTTGTGGATATCCTTTAACCGTCCCGAATTGATTCCGCAGCCGGATGCGGTAACACAGAATAGATTCGACCAGGGCAATCTGGTGGGTGAACTCGCAAAGAGTTTATTTCCGGAAGGGATAGATATCCCCACAGATGATTTTATAAAAAACATACATATGACAAAAGAGCTTATAAAGCTTCGCAAGCCGTTGTTCGAAGCGGCAGTAATGGTAGGGCAGCGATATTCGAGGGCGGATATATTATCGCCTGCCGGTGAAGACGAATGGGATTTAATAGAAGTAAAAAGCTCTACGGAAGTCAAGGATGTAAACCTCCACGATGTCTCTTTTCAGAAGCTGTGCTGGGAAGATAGCGGCGTCAAAATCAGAAAATGCTTTCTGGCTTATATAAACAATAAATATATAAAAAACGGCGAGGTGAATCCGCACGAATTGTTCATTCTGGAGGATATCAGCGAACGTGTCGAGGAAGTCGGCAAAGATATATGGGATAGAATCGACGAGATGTTTGAAATCGTAATTATGGCTGATTGCCCCGAAACGCCAATCGGTCCTCAATGCAGTGACCCGTATGCTTGCGCTTTGAGCAGCTTCTGCCGCGCCAATCTGCCGGAACATAACGTGTTCACGCTTTACTGCGGAGGTAAAAAAGCCTGCGAATTATACAATCTGGGTATTACGGAAATTGCGGAAATACCACTGATTTTTCAACTCAATGAAAAGCAGCAAATTCAGCGTTCCTGCATCGTTAATAACGAAACCTATCTGGATAAGGAACGTATTCAGCTGTTTCTGAAAGAATTGCAGTATCCTTTGTATCTTCTTGACTTCGAGACTTTCAGTACGGTGATACCCTTATTCGACGGTACGCATCCGTATCAGAACATACCATTCCAGTTTTCTTTACATATAAAAGAAGCCCCCGAAAGCGTTCTGCAGCATATTTCCTTCCTGTCGGAAGGTACAGGAGACCCGAGACCCGGTTTAATCGACACACTCAGCAAGAGTATCGGCGAAAGCGGCAGTATTGTTGCCTACAACAAGTCATTTGAAGAAAACGTGCTTAAAGACTTAAGCATTGCCTTTCCGCAACATACCGATTGGATTAACGCTATCCTATCCCGTTTTATAGATTTACTGGCGCCTTTTCGTGGATTTGCCTATTACAATCCTTCTCAAAAGGGCAGCGCGTCACTTAAAAAGGTATTGCCGGCGGTTACCGGTATGGATTATACGGGATTGGAAATTGCCAAGGGGGATGATGCCAGCCTGGCATATCTCGATATGGCTTATGGGGATTTAAGCGAAGCAGAACGCTTAACGATAAGAGAGCAGTTATTATCTTACTGCGGTCTGGATACCGAGGGAATGGTTAGGATTATAGAAAAATTGGAAGAGATGACAGGATAAACGAAGTAAACTGACATCTATGTAATACAAAATCAACGGTAGATGAGGCTATCATCTTCCACCAGTTGAAACAGGAGCACATCAAGCAAATCATCGACCTGCATTTGCCCTGCTTACAAAGAGACTGCGGAACGCCATATCGAGGCTGAGCTGGCAAGTGATGCCGAAGAACTGCCGGCAAAAGAAGGCTACGACCCGGTTTACGGCGCTCGCCCGCTCAAACGCGCTATCCAACGGCTGGTGCTGGACCCGCTGGCTGTTATGATGCTGGAAGGGAAGTTAAAAGAGGGTTTGAATTTTGGGGAAATTAGAATATTTTAAGGAATTTAGCTTTAAAATGGACTGAACGTAGGCCGTACAGGTCTCGAACCTGTGACACCCTGATTAAAAGATTCAAAAGATATGTCCCAAAGGGTAAAACTGAGTAAAATAGAGTACCTTAATGACTGTCTTTTAGCTTTAAAAATGTACCACTAGGTCATTTAAAGTTTTGTATGATGGTGATAAGTTCGTTATCAAATTCGTTATCAAAAAGTTATCAAAATTGAGTTGAGCGGACATCTGGAGAGGTAGCCGTGAACAGATATACAGGGGGAATCGGGGGAGATTATATTCTCCCCTGGTATCTCTAAAACAAACTCAGAGGTTTTAGTTAAAGTAGCCTGTTTTGTTCTTCGCCATTATCTTTACGAATTCTCTGTGCTCTTTTAAATGTAGTTTCAGGGGCATGTCTAGGATATTCTACTTTCTTACCATCTAATAATTCTTTGATTGTTAGTATCTGAATTCTCGGATAATAATTTCCCGGAAAATACTCTGGCTCATAAAAACCAGCTGCAACCGCTTCATCTTTCATAGGTTTGGTAGGTTCTTCAAGAGTAATATAGACACCAATTTGAGCTTTCTCTCTCTCGATTACTCCTTTTAAATCTCTGATATGATTAGAACTGACATGTCCACTTTTTACCTGCACAATAATTGTTTTAGCTTTACCAGAGTTATCATCAAAGAAGTTGATATAACCATCAATGCCTTTATCTGAACCCTTCTTTTTGTCCTGTGCAGGGCGTGCATTCACCAAACCAAGTGCCCACCACTCGAACTGATATCTTCCAGAGTATTCACTTTCTTGTGCCAAAACTCTGGCACTTTCCAAATCTTTAGGCTGCCCGATAATTTCATATGCTGATAGGTCTTTTGGAAAACTATCGTTTAAACGATGTCTCATTAGAGTAATTGCTAGATGTGTAATATCTATACCAAGCCAGCGTCGATTTAAGCGTTCTGCTACTGTAATTGCTGTACCACAACCACAAAATGGGTCAAGAATTAAATCTCCTTCATTGCTAGAGGATTTAATTATACGTTCTAATAGAGATTCGGGTTTTTGTGTGGGATAGCCGAGGCTTTCTTTGCTTGAAGGATACCCCCCGACATCATCCCAGACATCTGTGCATTTAGTTCCGCCTGTTTCTAAATCAACATATGTTTTTAATCCAACTTTTGATTCTTTTTCCCAATCAGCAATTTCTCGTCTCCCTGTTCTCTGTCCTCTCGTATAATAATATCCGTTTTCATCTTTTTTTAAAGTCCTGATTAGTTTCTCTGAATATGGTTTTAATGGCGGCTCCCAATAAGTTTCTGTGCTATTACTATAAAATAATATTGTTTCATGCCCTTTTGGTAGGGCACTTTTAATATTGCCAGCCCCTCTTCCGTAGTTCCAAATTATTTCATTTTTAAAATTTTTATTACCAAAAATAGCATCCATGAGCAACTTAAGATAATGGCTGGCTGTAGGGTCACAATGTAAGTAGATACTCCCTGTTAGTTTCAAAACTCTGTGAAGCTCTTCTAATCTCTCTGCCATCATTACCAAATATGCCATCATATCGTTTTGTCCTAAGAACATGCGGAAAGACTGTATTAAGTCTGATAGTTTCTTCGAGCTTTCTCTAACTATATCCTGATAGGCGTATTCAGACTCTTGTCCCCAGTGCCATGTATCATCAAAAGCAGTTATTTGAGCAGCGGAATTTTCTCCGCTTTTTTCCTTAAATAGAATGTTATAAGTAGCGTTGGAGTTAAAAGGGGGGTCGAGATAAATTAAGTCAACAGATTCACTCTGGACATATTTACGTAATATGTCCAGATTATCGCCAAAATATAATTTGTTTCTCCACTCTTTAGTGGTCATAATTAACATATAATTTACACTTACTAAGAAATTATTGCAACAGTTAATCATATAATCCATACAGAAATATTGACAAACAGTCAACTTTACTATATAGTGTATATAACTATCAAACGGAGGGTATCAAATGGGAATTATATTGATTGAGGGAAACGCTGAAGACAAAGGATATATACTCGAAAATAATGTACGCATTTCGTTTAGAGAACTGCAAATGCTATTGCTTCTCGCTAGAGGACAAGAACAAGAGGACATAGCCAAGAACCTAAAGTTGAGTATAAATACAGTTCGCAATCATATTTACAATGTAATGAAGAAACTCGGTGCTAAAAACCGCTCTCAAGCTGTGGTAAAAGCAATAGAAAATGGCATGTTTAAGGTTACACAGAATAAAGACTTGATAGGCTGGTCTCCTGAAGACTATGCATGGTGCTGGAATTGTGGCAGAGTATTTACTGTAAATGAAATGGCTAAAAAACAAAACGAACCGATTGAAATAAATCACGTTATGGTTGAAGTACCTGGTGATGATATTTGCCCATACTGTAATGCTTATTTCGATGATTCCTGCTATTGGAATAATCTGCTAAGGTTTAATCCTGATTTGCCTGAAACACCTGATAAGAACAAAGTATATCCTAATTTAGATTTCGTTAGCATTTATGACGAAATAGAGCAACATAATGAAGACTAACACTACGAAACTAAGCCCTGTGAATGAAGTTGGCTATCTCCGGGAACACCCGGATAGTCGACGTAATGAACAGGGGAAACGAAGCGGAGCGGAGTTCACTAACGTATCGCACCATCAGAACGATTGCCTTAGTAGCATAAAACAAACGTTAAACGGCGGCGTGCGGCGGTGGTGGAAACCGCGCCGAACGTCTTTAAAAATGGGATTATTCCTATTATCCCCCCTACCTTACTAACAGGGGGGTTTATAAACCCATTTACGAATGGGTTGAAGCTAGAGCAATAATTAAAGTTGTAAACACAATAAGGCTATTTTGTAAACAGAGGATTTGTGGTAAATGAATAAAGTATTATCGGTAAGGTTACCTGAAGAAGTGATTGAATGGGTTAATGAGGCGTCTATTCTATGCAAGAAGTCTGCCAGCGCTTTTGCCAAAGATATTATAATATCGAGTTATGCGTCGGCAAGAGAACAAGTTATGCATTCATTCTATCAGTTGTCTGTAAAAAATGAAGAGCTATTACAGGAAAACAAAAGAATGGAGCTATATTTAAAAGCTCAGGACGGAAATAGAAAAGTAATTGATTCTGCACGAAAAGCTTACGCCATATCACAAAGCAATAAGATAAGCAGAAATGCTCCCTGTCCTTGCGGGAGTGGTAAGAAGTATAAGAAGTGTTGCGGATTAACTGCAGAATTAGACAAGAAAGGTCGAGATATATAGTTAAGAAATTTTGCGATTGGAGGTGTTATAATGAGTGAGAGTAAGAAATTATGCTATACAGTTTCAGAAGCTGCTCAAATGATTGGTGTATCAAGAAACTATGCATACGAATTAGTTAGACAAGGGCAATTGCCTGTTATTAAATTTGGTAAACGTTTGCTGATTCCCAGAGTACAATTGGAAAAAATGCTTGATAAAGAGGTAGCGTAATGAAAGGGACTATCAAAAAAAGAGGCAAAGATACTTGGAGCGTAATTGTCGATTATCCTAGAGATTACCAGACAGGGAAGCGTAATCAAAAATGGTATACCATTAAAGGCAATAAGCGTGAAGCCGACCGTTATCTAAGGGAATTATTGAATAATGGTGACAAAGGGATAGTTTTAAAAAATACCAAGATAACAGTTGCGGAATGGTTAAGAGAATGGCTCAACGATTATGCCTCTTTTGAGATTAGCCCTGTAACTCTGGAGAGTTATAAATCTAATGTGGAAAAGCATATAATCCCTGCTCTTGGCGGTTATTATTTATCACAGCTAGAAGCAAAGCATATAAGAGAGTTCTATGCGCAGGAATTAAAAAATGGCAAAGTCAATAAGAGCGGTGGTCTTTCTGCTAGAACAGTAATGTATCACCACAGGATTATATCTAAAGCATTGAAACAAGCTGTACTCCTAGATATGATTGCAAGAAACGTGGCGGACCTGATTAAACCGCCACGTATCAGCAAAAAAACAATGAATACTATGTCTCCTCTTGAAGTCGATAGGTTCTTAGATGTTGCAAGAGAAACCGATTACTTTGTATTTTTCGCAACGTTACTATATACGGGTCTGAGACGTGGTGAACTGCTGGCTTTGAGGTGGCGTAATCTCAATTTACCTGCTGGTAAACTGACTGTTGTCGAAACCGCTTATAAGCTGGATAATGGAGAATATCTATTGAAAGAACCGAAGACTGCCAGTAGTAGGCGGTCTGTTACTTTGCCTGCCTCTCTCGTTGAATTATTTAAGGCATACAGAGCAGACCAGGAATTGTTACGTATTCAATTAGGGGTAGGCTTAGAATTGAATGACTTTGTTTTTATACGTCCTGACGGTACTCCGATTAACCCTAATGCTGTTACCCTAGCGTTTAAACGGATACTAAAGAGGGCTGGTCTGAAAGGCTATAGAGTCCACGATTTACGGCATACACACGCTACTTTAATGCTTATGGCTGGTGTTCACCCGAAAATCGTTTCAGAGCGTCTTGGACATGCCAGTATAAGTATTACCCTTGATACTTACAGTCATGTTTTACCGAGCATGCAGGAAGAGGCTGCGGAGAAATTTGACGGCATTTTTGATGCAGGTGAAAATGAGAACTCAGAACAGTTTGTTAGCAAAATGTTAGCAAAAAATGAGGATTTACGATGTAGGCCGTACAGGTCTCGAACCTGTGACACCCTGATTAAAAGTCAGGTGCTCTACCAACTGAGCTAACGGCCCTCGTCGATATTAGTTTAGCAAAATACCTAACAATGCGCAAACTTATTAAATATTTCCCGATAATCTATTGGCAACTGTAGTAATGTAGTATTATACTGTTATACTACAATGAAAACTATTGCTAAAAAGGATAAAAAACAACAAATATTGGATGCGGCTTTAATGCTCTTCAGCGGCACTCATGACGTGAAAAAAGTCAGTATCGAAGCCATTGCTAAACAGGCAAGGGTTTCACCTACCACTATCTATAACAACTTCGGCACGCGCGAAAAGCTGGTTTACGAGGTTATAAAATTGCTGTTCGATGATAAC
>DIKD01000036.1:18302-25181 GCA_002421585.1 Dehalococcoidia bacterium UBA5627 | reverse complement strand
TAATGGGAGTTATCAGCGGCAAAATGGATATGACCTCGAATTTGAACAATGAGATTCTGGATAAAATAATCAGCCAGGATGAATCCATTGCGCCCTATATCGATGAAGTTTATATAAATGAAATACGTCCACTGTGGATAAAAATGCTGGAAGACGGTAAAAAAGAGGGTTATATAGACGAATCTATTAACAATGAAGCCCTTCTATTATATCTTGATACTATTAAGGCGGGGACATCTGCCAACAAAGAAATCTGGAAGAATTATCTGGATAAAATCGAGCTTATGCAGCAGATAACCCGCATTATGTTTTACGGTTTCATAAAAAAGGACATAGATCTGTTCAACAAGGGAGGAAAGTAATACGCGATGGAAAAATCCATTATTGCCGAAAACCTGGCATATCGTTATGGCAACTTGCTGGCAGTCGACCACATCAATTTCGATGTTAGCCACGGCGAGATACTGGGGTTTTTAGGTCCCAACGGAGCCGGCAAGACCACCACCGTCAAGATGCTTACCGGCCAACTGCGTCCCTATGCCGGAAAAGCGGTTCTGCTTGGCTATAATGTGGCGGAAGATGCCAATAAAGTGCAGTCGCAAATCGGTGTTTGTTTCGAACAGACCAACCTGTATGAACAGATGAGCGCCGTCGAAAACCTTAAACTATTTGCCGCACTGTTTGGTGTCAACAATTTTGATGGATATGCCTTACTGGACAGAGTAGGGCTTGCCGGACGCGAAAAAGACAAAGTCTCCGGTTATTCCAAAGGAATGAAACAGAGACTGATGATTGCCCGCTCGCTGGTTAACAAACCGCAAATAATCTTTATGGATGAACCGACCTCAGGTCTGGACCCGGTATCTTCGGAGGCAATCGATAATATCATTCTTGAAGAGAGGGACAGGGGGGCGACAATATTTTTAACCACCCACGATATGTGGGAAGCCGATAAGCTGTGCGACCGTGTAGCTTTTATGAATCAGGGTAAAATCGAAGCCCTCGACAGCCCGCGCAACTTAAAACAGCAATACGGCAAACGTTCACTGATAGCAGAGATATCCTCGAACGGCGATGCAATCGTAAAGAAGGAAATCGATATGGATTCACCTAATACAGCAGCGGAAGTCGAAAAGCTTTTAACAAACGAGAAAGTAATTACCCTCCACAGCGAGGAAGCTACCCTGGAAGACATCTTTATTAAAGTTACCGGGCGGAGGTTGACCGAATGAACTTCCGTATTATTAAAGCCCTGCTTAAAAAGGATGTCTCCCTGTTTTTAAGTAACCGCTTTTATTTTTTGATAACAATTGTCGGGCTTATCCTTTACATCGCGATATATTTCCTGATGCCTTCGGAAGTAAATGAGGAATTAAACCTGGCGGTTTATGAAAGTGAGAATACCGGAATATTTTCACAGATAACAGGCGAAGAAGGCTTGAATATTGAATATTTTAGCAATGAGGAAGTTTTAAGGCAGGCGGTACTGGACGGCGATTACCATGTCGGAATCTCCCTGCCTGATAACCTTATTGCTATTTGGCAGGCAGGTGAAAAACCGGATATTATATTGTATTACTCTTCATCGACTCCCACTGAGATAAGAGATGCCATGGTTGCCCTCATTTCGGAGATGGCTTATATACAAACAGGACAATCCATTAATTACAACATCTCCCAGCAGGTGCTGGGTACGGACATGGCGGGCGCTCAACTATCCCTGAGAGAACGCATGCGCCCCTTGCTGGCAGTTGTAATACTGCTTATGGAAATACTGACACTGGCAAGTTTAATCAGCGTGGAAATCGAACAGGGAACGGCTCGTGCATTATTCGTAACTCCCATGCGAACCTCAGACCTATTTATGGCAAAAGGAGTACTGGGGGTCGGGCTGGCTATGGCACAGGCTATCCTTTTCCTGCTGCTGGCAAACGGCTTCGAACATCAGCCGCTGATAATGCTGACAACTCTGCTTCTGGGAAGTATGCTGGTAGTTGGTATCGGTTTCCTGCTGGCATCTCTATCGCGTGATGTGATGGCGGTTACGGGGTGGGGGATGCTGGTATTTATCATCCTTTTAATTCCGGGGTTCGGAAATGTAATGCCGGGGCTGCTTTCAGATTGGGCTAAAGTCATTCCGTCCTACTTTTTGACAGATACCATAAGCCGGGTCGTTAACTACGGAGCCGGATGGTCGGATGTCGGAATTAATCTGGCAATTCTGGCAGGGCTCACTGCGGTAGTTATATTTGCAGGAATGGCTGCATTAAGGAGGCGCTACCAATGAGTTTTACACGCGTCCGCACACTTATAAAAAACGAAATCTTTTACGGGCCGAAGGATATCGTGCTGGTAATGTCACTGGTAATACCGGTTCTGCTGGCATTATTTTTCAATCTGGCATTCGGGAACATTTTTAATGACCGCGCCTCTTTAGGCTTATTGGACAAAGGCGATTCGGAAATGACAACAATACTTCAATCTTCGAGCAGTTTGTCTCTTACCATATACGAAAGCGAAGAAGGTTTGAAAGCCGCAGCGGCAAACGGGGCAATCGATATGGGAATTATACTGCCAACCGGCTTCAATGACATGATTCAATCCGGTAGTGCCGAAATTCAAGCTTATACCTGGGGTGAAAGCCTGATTAAACACCGGGTTATGATTGGAATGATAGTAAATGATGCCGTTCATGAAATGAGCGGCTCGACACTACCTGTTAATATCGAGCTAATTGCTTTAGGCGACGTATCGGAAGTCCCGTGGAACGATAGGTTATTGCCGCTGGTAGTGCTTACGGCAATTTTCTTCGGCGGAATGATGCTGCCTGCCGCTTCGTTAATCAACGAAAAGAATAAGCATACTCTGGAAGCTTTAAGTGTCAGTCCGGCTACCATCGGTGAAATATTTACCGCTAAGGGAACCATAGGAGCAACGCTGGCGCTTGTGATGGGGGTATTGACTCTGGCAATTAGCGGTCAATTCCATTCGTCTATTCTTTCGCTGATACTGGTAATGGGGCTGGGCTCTGTAATGGCTTCGCAGTTAGGTTTAATTGCCGGAGCATATATAAAAGATATGAATACCCTGTTTGCTCTGTGGAAGTTCGGCGGGCTGCTTTTATTCGGGCCGGCTGTTGTGTATATGTTCCCGCAGATTCCCCAATGGATAGGATATATCTTTCCGACTTTCTATGTTATTAAACCGGTGGTCGATTTAACAATTAACGGCCTGGGGTTCAATGCGATAGTGTTAGAACTGATTATTCTGATTGCTATAGTAGCTGCAATTATGATTGGTGTTAACCGCATTGTAAGCAAACTCAGCAATCAGGCACTCAGATTAAACTGAGAGCAAAATAGATATATAAAAATAGGCCTTTGTAAGACGCAGGGCTTATTACTTACAAACAACTATTAATAAATCCTCCTACAGCGATTATTTCGTTATTTCCCTTCTTGTTTCAGGATTGTTGTCATATTTATCGGCTATATATTATATCTTTCAATCGATTTACGGGCTGTATTTTCTTCTGATTACTATAATGGTGTACTTAAACTCCGCAAGTAAGTATAATGTTTGTTGGTTTACTACACTTGATATATAAATACTATATTGTTAAAGTTTACGGAAACATCTTTGCTAATCGGAGGCCAGATATGAAATCAACCGAAGGAAAAATGGGCAGGGTTTTTATTTTAAGGCTTGAAGACGGCGACAAGCTTCCTGTGTGTATCGAAAAATTTGCCCTGGATAATGGTATTTCGGTCGGTCAGATAATAATGGTGGGTGGTATTGGAGGAGGGGAGGTAGTTTCAGGTCCTCGAAATTCAGATGAAATGCCTCCCGAGGCGCTGATTGTACCGTTGAATGGGGCGCACGAAGTTGTATGTGCGGGAACGATTGCGCCGGATAAAAACGGAATACCGGTAGTTCACATGCACGCCGCACTGGGGCGAGCCGGAAAAACCACTACCGGTTGTCTGAAGCCGGGTGTGGATACGTGGCTGGTGGGGGAAGTATTTATCTACGAGATACTGGGAACGACTGCTGTTCGCACTTTAGACAAAAAATCCGGTTTTGAATTGCTGGCTGTATAATTTTTAGTTGCGCAAAAATCAGGGCAAGCGCCATATCTTTATGTATGTTGCCGCAATTAAAACAAAATACTTAAAATCTGAATTTATAAAATCCTTCATTTACAGGAAATTACCGCTTATATTTGTTGCACAGACTGTACTATGTTAAAATTAAGTTAGAGTAGCGAAGTCTAGAAATGAATTGTAGATGGGCTTCCATAATAGGAATCCCTTGCACCTTCCCGATAACACCTTAGTAAATTCTACGAACAATATTCTGAATTACTTTCTCGCTTTTAGATTTGTCGTTGGTCAATAAAATTAGGAGAAATAATTTGCAGATTGTAACGGATAGCGGCACCGATGTTTCCTTATCTAAGGAAGAGATGAAAGAACTTAATGTTAATGTGGTACCACTTAACATAACACTTGACGGAAAAACTTATCGTGACGGGATAGACATTTCTCCGGAAGAGTTTTACCCGCTGTTGATAAGCAGCAAAGGGCTGCCCAAAACGTCGCAGCCTTCGCCGGGGGATTTCGTAAATCTATACCGTAATTTGGCAAAAGAGGACCCCGATATCCTGTCCATACATATGAGTTCCGGTTTAAGCGGAACCCTCAATTCGGCGCAGGTGGCTGCCGGAATGGTCCCCGAAGCCAACATTACACATGTTGATACCAAAACGCTTTCGGTTGCCTCCGGTTGGCAGGTAGAAGCGGCGGCGAAAGCGATAAAAAAAGGCTGGCCCAAGGAAAGGGTTTTAGATATGTTGAAGCGCATCGGGGATTCTACGGAAATCGTCTATACTTTGAAAGAGTTAAAGTATCTAATACACGGCGGACGTATAAGCCATATGAAAGGTGTTATAGCCTCGGTGTTGAATATAAAGCCGTTTATTGGCGTTGAGAAGGTAAAGGGCACATACGTTCAGTTAGGTCAGGCATTCACCTTTGAAAGAGCTATGGCAGGGGTGGCCGATTTAATCTCGAAACAGCATAAACCGGGCAGCGAATTAAGAGTGCAGGTAATGCATACCTTTAATCCCGAAAGTGCTGCCGTATTACGTGATATGATTGATAAAATATTCAAATGCACCTGGCTTCCTACAGGGAGTATCTCTGTCGCCCTCGGAGCTCATCCGGGTCCCAGTATGATAGGTGTGGTTTATGCTCCGGCAGCGGTTTTCGAAGATATGGCTTAGTAATACTTTGATTTATTTTTTGCTACTGCCTTTCTTATCCTCTTATATCATAATGTGGTAAAATCGTGTTTGCGATATATGTTAAATTGTGCCCCCGAAAACGATAATGTCTATTTATCAAATAAGAGGTAAGCCCGATGTCTAAAGAAATAAAAATAATTTTAATCAGTTTATCAGTAGTGCTGGCTATGTTAGTGTCTTTTCAGGCCGGTTTTTATGCGGGGTTGTGGCAGGAGGATGTTCCACAAACAGACGACCCCTATTTAGCCAGTATTGAAGAAGCCTGGAATAACATCAATGTTTACTATGTCGAAAACAATGATATAGATTATGAGTTATTGAGCCAGTATGCCATCGAAGGTATGCTGGAATACCTTGATGACAATCATTCAGTCTACATGGACCCGGAGGCGTATGAAAAGGACGCTGAAGACTCTGCCGGAAGTTACAGCGGTATCGGAATAACTGCTTCGTTAATTGAAGAACAATTTGTGGTTGTCAGTGTATATGAGGGTTCACCCGCTTCACAAGCCGGATTACTGGAGGGAGATATTATTCTGGCCGTCGATGGGGTTACCACCGAGGGTATGTCATTTGCCGAGTTGATTGTAAGAGTGCGCGGCGAGGAAGGTACCTCTGTTAATTTGCAAATATTGCATTCTGATGCTTCCCAAACAAAGGATATTAGCGTTATGCGGGCTAAGATTGATATTCCCAGTGTGTATTCTGAAATGATCGGGGAAATCGCCTATATAACTATCGACCGGTTTTCAGAGGATACAGACGAAGAATTCAGTGGGATACTGAAAGATGTTTTAGATGATGGCGCCGCCGGCATTGTATTAGACCTGCGCAATAATCTTGGGGGAATGCTGAGTACATTATTAAATGTTACCAGTTGTTTTTATTCCGAAGGCAATATTTTAACAGTCAAAGAAAACGATGACACTATAAAGAAGTATGATGCCAACAGACAAAGCGTTACAACCGACCTGCCGCTGGTTGTACTGGTTAACAGATACAGTGCCAGCGCCAGTGAGGCATTGGCGGGTGCATTACAAGACCACGACAGGGCACTTATTGCCGGAACAACCACATACGGAAAGGGTAGCGTCAATATTATGTTTGAACTCCCTAATGGGGGAGGTTTATACCTGACAACCGCCAGGTGGTACACCCCCGATGGTAATCTTATCGAGGGTATCGGTATTACCCCTGATTTCATTACCGATTTGGCAGGGGACGAGCTGGTGCAATGGGCGGTCGATTATCTTAACGGTAATGTCAGTTAGTAAGAATTATATGATTATTTTCAATCCTCTTATCCCAAAGGATAGGGGGATTATTTTTTGGGTGTTTGGCAGCTTTTTTATCTTGTGACAATACGAAATTCAAAATGATTGCTATTATTGGCATATCCTTATAAAATAGTGGGTAATATGAACAACGTATCGGTTTTATATCAGCTGCAGGAAATTGAAGTCGAAATAGACTCTTTAAGAAAGATGCTAAATACATGCGTCAAAAAACTGGGGGACAATGAAGAGTTAAACGCTGCGCGTTCGGAATTGGCTTCTGTAAAGAATAAGCTGGAT
>DIKD01000036.1:0-18247 GCA_002421585.1 Dehalococcoidia bacterium UBA5627 | reverse complement strand
TTATACAGCGGGCGAATCAAAAACCCCAAAGAGCTTACCAATTTGCAGCAGGAAGTAAAGACTTTGGAATCCCGGCGTAAACAGCAGGAAGAAGAATCGCTGGGAGTTATGACTCAAATAGAGACGGTCGAGGCAGAGGAGTCCGGGCAGACAATTGGTTTAAAGAACTTGGAATCCGAATGGCGAAAAGAACATGCCGCTTTGATTGAGGAAGCACAGCGCCTGAAGGCATTGATTACGGAGCTGAAAGGGAAACGGGAAACGGTGGTGGCTCAAATCGACTCGCAAATGCTTGACTACTATAATCAGCTTAAGGCGAAGAAGGGTACGGCGGTCGCCAAAATAGAGCAGGGGATGTGCTGCGGCTGCCGCATATCTCTTTCCACAGCCGAGTTGCAGCGGGTACGTATGGGAAAGATAGTCGAATGCAGCAGCTGCCATCGTGTCCTTTATCTGGATTAGTTTTAATTAAGGACGGTTTACAGCTATAAATAAAGTAATAATTCACACCGATGGGGCTTCACGCGGCAATCCCGGGCAAGCAGCTATCGGTATTACCATAAAAGATGAAAAAGGCAATCTATTGAAGTCTGTTTCAAGGGCAATCGGCGTCACCACCAACAATCAGGCGGAGTATAAAGCAATTATTGTTGCGCTTGAGCAGGCAGGTAAGCTGGGAGCCAAACAGGTAGAATTGAACTCAGATTCCGAGCTGGTGGTTTTTCAACTTACCGGCAGGTACCGTGTGAAAAAAGATACACTGAAGCCTCTTTTTCAACAGGTTAAAGAACTATGCGCACGCTTTGAATCCTTTAAGGTAAAGCACATCCCCCGCGAGCAAAACAGTGAAGCGGATGCTCTGGCAAATAAGGCTTATAGGTAATCGATTCAGTGGTTAATAATCGACGCCGCTATGGTTCGACAGGCTCACCACGAACGGCTTTTCAATGCTTACATTGAAGTAATTAAAATTAAATCGAAAAATCATTCGGATACTTGTTCATCATAATCATTAATTACAGACTCACGTAAATGCTTAAGTGTTTTTTGATTGGCGATTTCTTCAATGGCATCATAGCTTAAAAAGGTACAGGATTTGTAAAGTGCCCCTCTTTCCAACGTATTAAATACAGGTCTGGTTATTTCGGAAAAAACCTTATCTCTACGTTCTTGTGGCGCTACAATGTGGGAACGTATATTAATATTAGGTTGTAAAGCCATTAGGTCAGCCATTCTCAAAATACCAGAATATATAGCTGTTGTATGCTCTACTTCAAAAGCTCTAACTATCGAGCTTCGATCTATCCATATTACGTCAATCTGCTCTATTGTTTTTATTGTTACTTCATCGTAATTCATTGGCAGGTTATCTAAGAGAACATTCTCTTTCGGGTTCCAATACACAATAACACGAGAGCGGTCATTTTTAGGAATCCAGATTTTATAGCCCATACTCTCACCAATTTTGGCTATTAGAGCTTGTATTCTCTTTGATTCGTTTAATAAAGTGTCTTCATTAACTTGTGGATCAGTTATTTCGGTATCCTCTGGAACATTAACAATGACCTCAGAGCTATCGTGAGTACGCATTTTCATAGGTTGAACTTTACGTTTATCATTTTCACTCAATGGATATAATCTGCGTTTCTGTGATTGATTTATCAGCAAATTTTCTAGTAATTTGCCATCAGAGTCATCCATTTTTCGAAGGCTATTTCGTAAAAATCCAGTCCAATGAGGATAATTTTCATCGAGCTCTTTAGTATATGACAATGATTTCCAAATCTTGTCCTCATGTATAGGTATGGATTCTTCGTATGATAGCCATACAATTGGCTTAACTTTAAAACGAACTATAAACGGGTCATCTTTTTCATAAAATATTGGAGTTAAGCCTTCAAAATAGGAACTCGTAACTTCCAGAATGCCTGTCCATCGTGAAATATTTGTTATATAACAGATTAATTTATCGCCAATTTTGATTTTTTTAGCTGCATTAAGTTGTCTTAGACGAAATCCTGAAATATCACGGTTTGAATCAGAGAAAGCCTTGTGTGTTTGGGGTGAAAACAGATCCAAATAATATGACATATGCCCTCCTGAACCCTGCGTTGACAGTATTATAACACTAATAATTAAAAAAACAATAACTTATATGATAGACTATCTATACTTTGATCAAGAAAAGAAGATCGTCTAGACGATATGGTGAAAAAACTCATTACTGGAATAATGAAATAAAATTCCGTCCCTACGATTTTGATAATTATCAGAATACAATGGATTTACAGGGGAATTTTTAAGAAGCTCGACAAGACGGGGAATGAGGGATAATATTTATTCTCATCCTCTGATAATTCTAAACTGCTTCGTTTGACTATTGCTCATTTCTATACTAGAGTATAGTTGGGCTAAGTAAACCGGGTGACCGCCCTGATTTATCGGGGAGGAAAGTCCGAGCTCCTCCGGGCAGGATGCTGGGTAACACCCAGGAGGGGTAACCCTACGGAAAGTGCAACAGAAACATACCGTCTCGAGTAATCGGGATAAGGGTGAAATGGTGAGGTAAGAGCTCACCGGCAGCCGGGTGACCGGTTGGCCGTGCAAACCCCATCCGGAGCAAGACCGAATAGGGGGATAAAGAAGCCCGGTCTGTCCCCGGGTTGGTCGCTTGAGCCTGGTGGTAACATCAGGCCTAGATAGATGGTCACCGTTTCGCTTTAGCGGAATACAGAACTCGGCTTACAGGTTTACTTAGTCTCCTATGTTAAATTGTTCCGGACGCCTGATTCGGGCTTGTTAATCCATTGAACAAAATCGACAAAAAAACGGATGGTACAAAGACCATCCGTTTTGTATATCCGAATCAATATAGAAATATCTCTTTAATACGATGTCCATCCCGCATCCGTCGTTATTACGGCACCGTTGATGGCGCTGGAGTCTTCACCGGCAAGGAAAAGAGCGACACGGGCTATTTCTTCGGGTTCAATTACCCTGGGATTCAGATTTATTCCG
Organism: Dehalococcoidia bacterium UBA5627; assembly: GCA_002421585.1. Classification (GTDB taxonomy): domain Bacteria; phylum Chloroflexota; class Dehalococcoidia; order Dehalococcoidales; family UBA5627; genus UBA5627. Next base: position 15,229 of record DIKD01000036.1, on the reverse strand, counting down.
GCCATAGCTCTATCCATACAGAATTTATCGGGATCACACATTGTATTCCCGATATTGGTTTTAACCGCTCCCGGAGCGATAGCATTGCAACGAATGCCATATCCAACATATTGGAACCCCACATTTTTGGTTAAACCGACAAGGGCATGTTTTGATGCCGTATATGCTGCGCCTGCTTTAGACCCTGATAGTCCTCCTACCGATGCTATATTTATAATATTACCCGATTTTTTCTCGATAAATATAGGTATGGCTTTTCTTATAGTGCGCATCGGGCCGGTCGAATTGACGGCAAATACCCTCTCCCAGAGGTCATCAGTCACCTTTTCTGCAGGTGTGAAATTGTCCATTATCCCGGCATTATTAACGAGTATATCCAGCGTTCCGTATGTTATAACAGCTTCATCAATCATGTTTTGAACGTCTTCTTCTTTGGTCACATTGGCGATTACCGCTTTTGCTACTCCTCCGTCCGCGGTTATTTCGCTAACAACGGTATTGATACTTTCCTGATTGATATCGGCGGCAATAACCTTCGCTCCTTCTCTGGCGAAAAGGGTAGCTATGCACTTTCCCATTCCGGAGCCTGCTCCGGTTACAACGGCAACCTTACCTTGAAGTTTTGGCATTTCGAATGTACCTCCTCAGAATATTATTAAACCAATATAAGTTGAAGGATAAAAGAAACTTCTATATACTAGCATACTTGTAGTACATTTATCCAGTGCTTTGTAAGTAAAATACTTACAAAAATAACTTTTATCATTAAATATTTAATAATGCATCGTATTTTCTGAAATTGGAAAGTAATGTATCCTACCTTTAGCAAAGAGGAATTAAGTATGTGCCTCTTTTTATGGCATACAAATATGATTTAAAAAAAGAGTGTTGTGATTGGGAAAGTATCTTTATCCTGTAACTGCTGCGTCTTGGGGGCTTTCACTGATGTTTGAGATATATTCCCATTTTTCGCATCTGCCGCCCCAGCGCGCTAATACTTTGTCTCCGAGTTTGAGCTGTGCAATCTCGCACTGGTTGGGACAGCCGTTGCAGGTAAAGGTCGATGTCTCATAACTGATATCGCTGATTGAAAAACCATTGAAATGCGTCTTTTTGCCGGTAGTGTTGTAGTTCTCTCGGGCAATTATGGCGGCACCGATTGCTCCCATAACTTCGTGGTGCTCGGGTACCATAATTTCAGTTGCAAGTTCTTCCTCAAAAGCGCGTACGATTGCCTGATTAAAAGCTACCCCGCCCTGAAAGATAATGGGTTTCTCGATACTCTTTCCAAGCCCGACATTGTTAATGTAGTTGCGTACCAATGCCTGGCAAAGCCCATATAAAATATCCGGGGTGCTGTGCCCCATCTGTTGCTTGTGAATCATATCAGATTCAGCAAAAACGGTACAGCGTCCGGCAATGCGAACCGGGTTTTTACTTTTCATAGCCTCGGAAGCAAATTCATTGATACTGATTCCAAGCCTCAATGCCTGATGGTCCAAAAAGCTGCCTGTGCCGGCGGCGCATACCGTATTCATACCGAAATCCGTCACCACTGCATCGCGTATAATGATAATCTTGCTGTCCTGTCCACCGATTTCCAGTATTGTCCTCACATCGGGATAAAAATGGGTAGCGGCAACGGCATGAGCTGTGATTTCGTTCTTAATAACATCCGCTCCGATGATTTCCCCCGCCAGATAACGGGCGCTGCCGGTGGTTCCGGCGCCGCCGATTTCGCAATCCGGCGGAATTTCGGAACTGATTTCACGCATCAGTTTCTGTATCTGAATAATAGGCTTGCCGCTGGTGGGTATATAGCGATGAGCGGTTAGTTGCATATCCTCGCTCATTAAAGCGCACTTTGTGGTAACCGAACCGACGTCTATTCCTAGAAATACCTTTTTCTGCATTATTCCTCCCGTTATTGGCTCAAGCATCCGGCCTTTTTCATCGCTATCATATCGGTAAAAGCCTCCAGCCTGGTAATCATTCCGGCTTTTGAGGTTTGTTCGTCGCAGTAGATTGCCAGCACCGGCAAATCCTCTTTGGTAGAAGGCATTATACACTGAGCGGTTCCTTCCGGCATACAGGTAAAGGGAGCCAGATGTACCATCCCGTCGTAATGCCCGGTACTGATGACCTTTTCTCCGACCGTTTCCCAGCCGTCCCCGCCGATATCACGTTTCAGATAGGGCATAGCGGCTTTATGGACATCGCGCCACTGGTCGATTCCCATCGGATTGAAGAACAATCCCTTTTTAACCCATCGCGAAAGGTAAAGGCTGCGTTTGGTAACCACGCCGAGCTTGCCCAGTTCCATCTCTACATCCATATTGGCAAACGGGTCGAGAACGACATAAATCTCACCGACTACAAGAATTTTAAGCGGTTTATAATCGGGTATTACTTCTACCCCGCTCATTTCTTCGCCGTATTCCTTAACGGCGTCTTTTAACGCGCGGTAATCCGAAGCATCATCGATAGCCCGTAAACTTTTACGGTAAATGGGAGTAATCGTTCCCTTTTTTATTTCGAAGGCTCTCATATTGTTAGCCAGGATTTCCATATCATCCAGGGCGGTCATTTTAGCTATACCGAACGTAAATGAAGAGATAATTTTACTCCAGGGGGCATTGTTGGATACGCTTCTTAAAAGGTTCAAAAAGCCTCTAAGTTTATGTTCCGAAAGCCCGGTCAGCATCATCGTAACGTCATAACCCATATCACGCAGGATTTGTTCCTGAACTTTGAAATAGTATCCCATACGGCAGGTGCCGTGCCCTGTAACGTTCAGGATATGGTCTGCCCCCAGTTCAACAGCCTCTATCATATTGCCGAGGTTGAGTTTGAACGGAATGCAAACTCCTTCGGGTGAATATTTGGTCGCCAGGGATAATGTCCTTTTATTGCACTTGGGCGGCACTACGTAATCCACACCGAGCGGGTCCAGCATGGCTTTAACGGCTATATAAGCATTGCCGATATGAGGAAATGTTATACGCATTGTTCGTTCCTTCTTCTTGCTCTGTGTATCATATCCAAAAACGCTTCGATTCTGGTTACGATACCGGCTTCAGCCGTATGTTCTTCCACTGTCAAACTCATAAAGGGGATATTGGCAGAGTGCGCCTGTCTTTGTACCAGACTCATCATCATTGAATCCGGTCCGCAGGCAAATGCCATTATACCTATTATACCGTCAACCTTGATGCGTGTATACCAATCTCCGGCTCCCACTACATCCTCCTCCGATTCCCAGTAATTTTTGGCAAGGCCGGCAAACTGTGTGTGCCCGTTGCCGTTGGAATCAGGGGCTTCGGGAGCCATTTCGGGGGTTAGGATATTTACTCCTGCCGCTTTCAGTCTTTTAATCAGATTATGGCTGACCTGCTCATCATGCAGTACGTAAGGGTGTCCTGCAATGCCGATAGTCAACCCGTCATTTTTAGTTTCTTTTATCGTGATAGATTTGCCGTTATGAATTAAATCAATAGCTTCGAGCCTTGTAAGATGCTGTTGGGCGGTTATTTCATGGTAGCGTTGATGCGTTTCCCAGGCATACAGGGCGGCGGCTTTTATCTTAAACGGGTTTATCGTAAAGTTTTTGCCCAGCGAGTAAATCTGGCGGTATAAATAGCTTTTGCCGCGGCTGTAATCAAACTCTATTTCCAGTATCGGAGGAACACCCGGCACTACCGCTCTGGCCAGGTCGGGTAAAGCCAGAAACCTGGAACAGTTATAGACTTTTTCTGATGTGCTGCGTACCACGGGAATCAGAAGCTTATCGCATTTATCACTCAAAGAAAGCACATGCCCGATAAATACCTTCACCGGCAGACAGGTATCCGAAACGACCAGCGAAGCTCCCTGTAAAATCAGCTTCTGATTGGTATTTTCCGAAACGATTATCTCAGCGCCGAGCTTTTCTAAGAAAGCTTTCCACATAGGAAAGTACTTATAGTAGAGTAATGCTCTTGGTATTCCTACCTTACAGGACATATTCTTTTCCCCTGTATAATGCCATAAATTAAACCGTAAAAATATACAGCCATTTTATTTGTTACTCTGTATTCCGTTTAAAATGCTGTCTATGGATTGCTCTATGAACTGGTTGTCGTTAAGACTGCTGGATTTAAATATATCTTTGGTAAAATTGAACATAAATATAATCGAAAAAAGACAGCGGGCAGTAACCTCGGTATTATGCGTTTTCAATTCACCGGTAGCAATTCTGGAGGATAAAAACTGCTGTAATATTGCCGAACCCTCACTCGATAAGCTGTCCCAGACTTTCTTAACTTTTGTGTTGGAATGTCCTTCCTGCAGCAGTATCCGGATGGAGTTCTTTTCCTGCTCCAGTAAATCGTAAAACCTGACGGCAATATTTATGAGAACCTCGCGGCAGGGTTTTTTGGTATCCGTTAAGATTCTCCTCATCTGGGGTAGAAAAATGTGCTTTTCAATCGCTGCTTCCAGTAATTTTTCTTTACTGGGGAAATAGTGGTACATAAGCCCGCTGGATATGCCGGCGCTTGCAGCAATATCTTTAACCGTAGTTTTGGCAAATCCCCCTTCGGCAAACTTGGATATAGCAGTATCCAACAGAATAAGCTTGCGCTTTTCCATTTGAGACTTTCTGGAGTTTGGTTTTTCTAATACTGTTTTCATTGAACGCTAATTCAATGGAATAATAGCATTTAGAATTTTTACTGTCAAGGCTGAATTATGCCTGTAGACATGCCATATTCGCTTCGGTAGATAAGCCGATATTTGTAACAGTCAATAATAAAATTGAATGACACTACTGATATTCTTTGGGTACGGCGCAAATCATTACAAAGTCTTCATCTAAAGAGCTGTTTTTATACTGGTGTTTTTCTTCCGGCAGCACCAGCGCAAAATCTCCTTCCTTAACCAGGTTTTCACCGTTCTCGGTAACAAGGATTGCATTCCCCTTGATTACATAGTTCATATGTTCATAGGGATGCTTATGGAAGGGAGTATTGCCCCCCGGCTTAATGGTAAAAACCCGAAATGAGAAGGTAGGAGCTCCATCGTCTTTCGAGAGGGGAATCTGTTTATAGATATCCTTTGCCCCCTCCATTTTCGGAATTGTCTTTTCGACTTTGGATAAATCGGTGATGTACATCTTATTCTCCTTTCAGACAAAAGATATTTACGGAACAGATCATACATTTAATTCGGAAGATGGACAAAAACCGGATATAAATCTACCTGTTATTATCAAACGTAATCGTATAAAGAGATCCAAAATCGGAATCCCTGAATGTCAGGCTGCACCGGTCTCCGATTATCGTGATATCCAGCAGTGCAGACTGATTGTCGGCATACCAGACGCTTGCCGGGGAAGTATATGTACGACCCGGATCCGGCAGACATCCGAAAGCTCCGCATACGGCATACGGCACTCCGTTTTCTTCCAGCAGCTCTACATTATGTGCATGCCCCGAGCATACCAGGTCGACATTATATTCATTAAAAAGAGGGGTTATGCTGTTTATGGTCTCCTGATTGTCGTACCATTCCCATCCGAAGGCGTATATGCCGGAGGCATAGTAAAAACCGTGGCTTAAAACGATAGTCCAATCCTCTTCGGGAATTTCTTTCAACTGCTGCTCAAGCCATTCTGCTTGAGCTTTGGTATAAGTTTCGGCGCTCCATTCAACGTCCAGCACCAGAAAATGAACCTTTCCCACATCGATTCTGTACCAAAGTCGAGAATCACTTTTTTTTTATCCAGACCTTCCGGCGCACAGTAATTCAGATAACTATCAAGCCCGCAAAAGAGTGTATCGTGATTGCCGGCGGCATAACGGGTAGGAATAATCGAAGTAGCTGTATTAAGTGAGCGAAAGGCTTCATCCCACTCGCTGCCATTAAAGCCGTATTCAACAAAGTCTCCCAAAAAGAAGAACATATCGAATCCGTTAGCCGGGTCGGCAATTTCGTAAAGCATTTTTTCTCTTAAATCCTGTGATGCATAAGGAGAACCGTAATGAGCATCGCAGGCTACCGCAAAGCGCAGCTCGCCGTCAATCGATGGTGTTGAAAAATAAGCAATCTGCCCATCGTTCACGCAATAATGATATCGTGCGTCCGGTTTCAGGTCATTCATGATAAACAAGTGTTCTCTGGTTTTAACATCCTCTGTCTTAGTCTGACAGTTATTATCATCACCCCATGTCATTTTCGAACCTGACACTGCTTCAGCAGTGGTAAAATAGACAGCCATATCAGGCACTCCGTAATCACCGGTATCACCCGTGAGAAGCAGCTGCGGCGGGGTGCCTATAAACTCCGGGGAGAATATACCGCTTAAAACCGAAAATACGGCAGTAGGGACTATGATTGCGGGAATGGAGATTACTATAATTAATACGGAGAACCATCTCGCCCCGGCGGTGTTTTTTGTTGCTTTAATCCATAAATACGATAATCCAAGACTTAAAAGTATTAATCCGAATATTGCGAATATGATAAAGATCGTTTTGAAGAATCCGTTTACGCGGAAAAGCCCGATAGTTCCGTGCTGTGAAAAAGCCCATATAAAGAAGGCAATAATAAACAACGCCCCGGTCAGGGCGATAATTTCAGGGATATGTTTTTTTATATAAGTCATCGGTTCACTTATCTGAGTATTTTATACATAAAATATAGATTATATTAGAGCCAACTAAAACTTGTGTCAAGAGTAGAATTATTAACTCATAAGTATCTTGTTAACAAAGTTGCAATCTGATAGAGTTTATAAAGGTCTGATGATAATAAAAAATAGCTCAGAAATCGGTTCTACGCCTTTACGCCGGTATGCAGTAGAGATACTGGAAGCCGGAATCGAAGCGGTTTTACCTTCTGATGTCCTTATGAAAGCGGTTACCTATTATGCCGGTCATAATATGCTTGCCGTAAACGGCAGTTTTTATAACCCGGGTAAGCGTATCTTTGTTATCGGTGGAGGAAAAGCAAGCGGAAAAATGGCGGAAGCTATAGAACAAATCCTGCCGCAGTCAATTCTTATCGACGGGCTGGTAATCGATAAAAGCTCAAATTTTAACACCCAAAAAATAAAAGTAGCCGCCGCCGGACACCCCATTCCGGACAGCAGGGGGGAGCAGGCGGTTAAAAAGATGCTCTCTTTAAAGGAAAAGTACAAAATCGATGAGCACGATACCGTAATCTGTCTGCTATCGGGTGGCGGTTCGGCGCTGATGCCTTATCCGGCGGAAGGCATTACTCTTGCAGATAAACAATCTGTTACCGCTAAACTGCTGTGCTGTGGGGCGGAAATAGCTGAAATAAATACCGTCCGCAAGCACCTGTCACGCGTAAAGGGCGGCTGGCTGGGGCGCTTTTTTGCACCTGCCAGAGTTATAACACTGATAATATCGGATGTCATCGGCAACGACCTTTCGAGCATAGCCTCCGGTCCGACCTATCCCGATAAGACTATCTATAGCGATGCTCTTGTTGTTCTTGAAAAGTACGACCTCATCGATAAATTGCCGCTCAATGTCATTGAATTGCTTCGTAACGGAGCGGAAGGTAAAATTCCGGAAACTCCCAAACAACTCGATAATTGTGATAACTATATTATTGCCGATAGCAAATCTGCTCTTGAAGCGATGAGGCGGAAGGCTTTAGATTTGGGTTTCAATCCTTTTGTCATCACATCCGAGCAGAAAGGTGAAACAACGGCGGTTGCAGTAAACCGGGCATTTGAAATTTTAAACGGAAAATACGGGCAATACGATGCCCTGATTATCGGTGGGGAAACGACTCCGGTGCTGCCCGAAAAATGCGGCATCGGAGGGCGCAATCAGCATTACGTTGCCGCTTCGATGTCAATATTAGAAAACCTGCCGGGTAAGTGGCTGGTTGCCGCTGTGGGAACGGACGGCTCGGATTATATGCCGGGAGTTGCCGGGGCAATAGCGGACAACGGTACTGTACAAAGCATCGAGAACAGTTCTATAGATGTCGAATCCTATATCCGCCACTATGACAGCAATAGCCTCTTGAAAAGCATCGGCAACAGCCTGATAGTCACCGGCGATACCGGAACAAATGTCGGTGATATAATGCTGTATCTGCTAAAGAAGCAGAGCCGGTCATTCGACTTATCTGTATCAAATACATGATGAGCAATATGCTATCAGTTTCAGATTGTTGATAACGGAATCAAATTATACCAGCGGCAGCGTAAATGTAATAGTGGTGCCTTTACCTTCTTCACTGGTTGCCGAAATAGCTCCGCCGTGTGCCTTAACCAGATGCTTGGCGATTGCCAGCCCCATACCCGTTCCCTGTCCGCTGCGGGATTTATCGGCTTTGTAGAAGCGTTCAAAAATATGTGATAAATCATCCTTCGAGATGCCGATACCTTCATCTCTTATTTCTATAACGGCATAGGTTCCCTCTTTTTTGCTGGCAGCGGTTATGGTTTGTCCTTGTTTACTGAATTTAATAGCGTTGTGTATCAGGTTTATAATGACCTGCCGGATGCGTTCTCTGTCTGCTTTTACCGGCAGTTGCCCTGATTTAAATTCACATTTCAGAGCCAGTTTCTGCCTGTCTGCCTGAGGCTTGAGTTGAGCTAAAACCTCTTCGATTAGTTTATTTATATCGACGATTTCTGTTTTTAATTCAACCTTACCGCTTTCGATGCGTGAAAGCTCTGTCAACTCCGAAACCATCTGCGTCAAGCTGTCTACCTCGCCTTCTATACGGGACAGAAAGTCCTTTGCAGTATCATGTTCTTCAATGGCTCCGTCCTGAAGCGTTTGCGTCATAGCTTTGATTCCGGCCAGCGGTGTCCTGAATTCATGGGAGATGTTACCGATTAGTTCTCTCCTGGTTGTTTGCAGACTCCTCAGTTCCGTAAGGTCCTGCAACAAGATTAACGCACCGTTTAATCCGTCACTACTTATGGGAATGGCAATAGCCTGTATGAACTTTTTTAAGGCTATCGATTCGAATTGAGTGGTTTGTTGCTTTCCTGTGTTTAAGCATTGTTTTAATATCTCGCTTAACTGATGGTCGCGGAAGACTTCTATCAGAGGCTTTACCGTAGTTACTGCACCTTCTATGTTTAATATTTTCATACAGGCCGTATTTATCAGGGTTACGTTACCGTCTCTGTCGGTCATAATAATGCCGTCGGTCATATTTTCCAGAATAGTAGACAGCTCGGCTCTGTCAGCGTTTATTTCCTCAATCATATTCTTGATTTTGAGGCTCATTTCGTTGAATGCCCTGGCAAGCTGTCCTGATTCATCACTGCCGCCGGAGGTTATTTTGTAGTCGAAATTTCCATCAGAAATTCTACGTGCTGCCTTTGTAATCTCGGTTATAGGGCGGGTTGTAATCGGCGTAATTACCAGTATTAAAATGATTATAAGTGCGGCAGTCACTATTGTTGCTACAATAATAGTATTTATTATATTGCTTACAAGTTTATCGACCTGGGTAACCGGAAGCGCCATTCGGGTTATTCCGAAAACATCCTCTCCGTCACTAATCGCTATAGCCACATACATCATCTTTTCATTAAGTGTTGTGCTGTAGCGTGTGCTTTCACCATACCCCGATGCCAGAGCTTCTTTTACCTCCGGGCGCATTGAGTGGTTTTCCATAGAAACAGGAGCTTCATCAGAATCCCCGATAACGGTGCCGTCAATTGCAATAATTGTTATGCGTTCCTCGATATCCGCCCCCAGCGTTTTTATCAGCGCATCTATATCATCTATGTCGGCTGTATTACTTAAGTAGGGAAGACAGACTTCGGAAACAATCCGTGCCTCGTTTTCAAGCTGTTTAGCCAGATTGGCAAGTTGGGTGTTTTTTACAGAGTTGGTAAGAAGTATTCCGAATACGGTCATACTGACAACAATCAGTAAAACAAACCAGAAAATGATGCGCCATCTGATACTGCGAAACACTAATTGCCTTCCATTTTATAACCGCTGCCGCGTACGGTTAAAAGTAATCTCGGTTCTTGCGGGTCCTCTTCTATCTTCTCCCTAAGCCAGCGAACGTGTACATCTACGGTACGTGTATCGCCATCGTAATCGTATCCCCAGACCTTTTCCAGTATTTGCTCGCGTGAAAGAACCAACCCTTTGTTTTTAATAAAGAGCTTCAGCAGGTCGAACTCCTTGGGGTTAAAATCTGCCGTTTCCCCTTTGATTTTTACTGTGTGTGATGCGGTATCGATTTCTATGCCGTGGTATTTTAAGTGCGTGTCCTTGTCCTCTGCAGGTTGCTGCATCATCTTAACACGGCGCAGCATGGCGGCTATGCGTGCCATAAGTTCTCTGATACTGAAGGGTTTGGTCATATAATCATCCGCACCGATACCCAGCCCGATTATTTTATCCGTTTCATCAGCTTTAGCCGTTAACATCAGAATCGGAACCGGCATTTCGCTGCGCAGTATGCGGCAGACCTCCAGTCCGCTCAGTTTCGGCAGCATCACATCCAGTATTAAAAGGTCGGGCTTTTGACGGCGCGCCGCTTCCAGCGCCTCTGCACCGTCGGCAGCGGTAACAACATCATACCCTTCCTTTCTCAGATTGTATCTGAGAGTGGCAAGAAGGTTTAAATCGTCTTCGACAACCAGTATCTTGTCTGCCATAATTATGTCTCAAAATCACTATAAGTATAAATGCTTTTAACGGTAATTAAAAGGTATAACTTGTATCGATAATTGACGCCGCTATGGATTCGACAAGCTTCCTTCGTCAAGCTCAGGACAGGCTCCACGAACGGCTTTTTAAATACTCATCCCGCGTTATACTGGGACAAGACCACGAGCGGCTTTGATATTTTGTCAAGATAACTTTTATTTTTAGTAATTGGAAGCACCCAGTTCCTCCATTTTACCGGTTACGATATAAATTATGCGTTCGCAAATATTGGTGACCCTGTCCGCGCTGCGTTCCAGATTGTGAGCCGCCCATATCAATCTTGTGGCGCGTGTGATTGTCCTGGGGTCTTCAATCATAAAAGTTAAAAGTTCACGGAAAACCTGGTCGTAAAGGTTGTCTACATCGTCATCCTCTGCAATTACTGCCCTGGCTTTGTCGGCATCCTGCTTTATGAAGGCGTCCAAGCTTTCTCGAAGCATCAGGGTAGTCTTATCGGCCATTCGCGGTATATCTATCAGAGGCTTTAAGTGTTCTTCGTTTCCTATCATTAGCACGATTTTTGATATTCCGGCTGCATAATCCCCGACACGTTCCAATTCCGTGAGAATATTAAGTACGCTGATAATGGTGCGCAAATCTCCTGCCAGAGGCTGCTGTGTGGCAATCAGCTTTATACATTTTTCTTCGATTTCAAATCTTTTACGGTTGATAAGTGCGTCATCATTGATTAATTGCTGTGCCATGTCGATATCACGTTCTTTCAATGCCTTTATCGAAGTTATTATGGCTGTCTCGACCATACTTCCCATTATAAGGATGTCGTCCTGTATTTCGCGCAGCCTTCTGTTAAAATCCGTTCTTATTTCCATTTTACTTTTCTCCTTTGTAAACTTAACCGAAACGTCCGGTGATGTAGTCTTCCGTGCGTTTATCTTTGGGATTGGTAAATATCTCTGAGGTCAAGCCGTATTCGACCAGCGAGCCGGCGCGGTCGGGCTCCATCATAAAAAAGGCGGTGGTATCGGATACACGGGCGGCCTGCTGCATATTATGGGTTACTATTATAATAGTGTAATTCTTTGCCAGGGTGCGCATCAGGTCTTCGATTTTAAGGGTTGCCATCGGGTCGAGCGCGCTGCATGGTTCGTCCATCAATATTACCTGCGGTTCTACCGATAGAACGCGGGCGATGCATAATCTCTGCTGCTGGCCTCCGGATAAAGCCAATGCCGACTGTCCCAGTTTATCCTTTACCTCATCCCATAAAGCTGCCTTTTTCAGGCTGTTTTCGACAATCTCTTCCAGTTCTATTTTACTCTTTTTGCCGTGCTGTTTCGGCCCGAAGGCGATATTATCGAAAATAGAAATAGGGAAGGGGTTGGGTTTCTGGAAAACCATGCCGACATTTTTTCGCAGGTCGACCACATCCACTTCTTTATCGAAGATATTTTTGCCGTCCAGTTCAATGGTTCCTTCGATACGGCTGCCGTATATCAGGTCGTTCATACGATTAAGGAGTCGTAAAAACGAGGATTTGCCGCATCCGGAAGGGCCGATAATAGCGGTGATGGCGCAACCGGGAATGTCCAGATTTATATCCCTGAGAGCCTGAAAACTGCCGTAGTAGAAGTTGAGGTTCTTAGCCTTTATCTTGTCGCCGCGGCAGGTTTGTCCGTTTAAATTATATTCTGTCATTTTATGAAATCCCTTTCAACCTTTTTTGGAAGCGTCCGGCCAGTAAGTTTGTCAGCGCATTGATAAGTATAATTATGATAATAAGCACTGCCGCTGTTGCCATCGCCTTGTCCATAGCGTTGGTTTCCATTGCCAGGTAAAAAACATGCAGCGAAAGCGTTCTACCGCCTTCGAGCAGTGATGATGGCATGGCGGCACTGCCGCCCATAGTAACGTAGAGGCAGGCCGTTTCGCCGATTGCCCTGCCGATGCAGAGAATAACAGCGGTTACTATTCCGGGGATTGCCGAAGGAAGTACTATTCTCGATATCATTTGCCACTTGGTAGTTCCCAACGCCAGTGCGGCTTCGCGGTATGAATAAGACACCGCTTTTAAAGCTTCTTCTGTGGTGGTTATCATTGTAGGAAGAAGCAAACATACCAATGTCAGCGCTCCCGATAGTATGGAAAAGTTAAAACTGAGAACCGTAACGAACAGCGCATAACCGAATAAACCGAAGATAATGGATGGTATGCCCGCCAGTGTTTCAATGCCGTAGCGAATAATTCTGGTCAGGCGGTTGTTAGGCGCATACTCCGAAAGATAAACGGCTGAACCGATGCCGATCGGAACCAGTAAAACCAGGGTAATGCCGATCAGGTAAAGCGTGCTGACGACTGTGGATAAAATACCCCCCTCACCGGAAAGCCCGCCTTTGGGATTGGTTGTTAAGAATTCCCAGTTAATACCGGGAAGTCCCTGTAGAAGTACGTAGCCGATTATTACAATCAGTAAAAGCAGTGTTATAACACCGCCTCCCCAGATGCCTGCCATAGCCAGTTTTTGTGTTTGTTTAGCCGAGACGTTGAGCATTTGAACCTCTCTTTAAAAAGACTGTGGCTACGCTGTTTAAAAGCAGAATAAAGACAAATAGCACTACACCGGTGGCAAAGAGTGCGCTTTCGTGAGTTCCGGTGGCGTAGTTAATTTCAAGCGCAATGTTTCCGGTAAGAGTTCGTGCGGCGTCTAAAAGTGAGTTCGGGAAAGCGATAGAGTTTCCGATAACCATTATCATTGCCATAGTTTCGCCGATGGCACGCCCCATTCCCAGTACGACGCCTGCTCCTATTCCGGATTTTGCCGCCGGCAAAATAACCCCTTTTATTGTCTGCCATTTTGTTGCACCTAAAGCGAGCGCTCCTTCACGGTAGGAAGCGGGAATCGCTCTGATGCTGTCTTCGCTGATGCTGATAATAGTAGGCAGTACCATCACCATAAGAACAATTGATGCTGTCAGTATACTGAAACCGCTCCCTCCGATATTACTTACAATCGGTACCAGCAGGACAAGCCCTACCAGACCGTAAACTACCGACGGGATTCCAACTAATAGTTCTACCGCCGGTCTAAGAATGTTACGAACCTTCGACGGGGCAACCTCAGCCAGCAGAATGGCGCAGGCTATACCCAGCGGCACCGCCATTATCATTGAAACGATGGTAACAGCAATCGAACCGACTATCATAGAAAGAATCCCGTACTGGTCGATACCCGGTCGCCATACATTGCCGAATATGAAATCGAAAACACCGATTTCTGAGAATGCAGGGAGCCCTTCTCTCAATATGAACAGGGCTATAAGTAAAAGAATAACAACGGCAGTAAATCCGCTTATAAAGACGATATATTTTGCCAGTTTGTCTGTAAAATAGCGTGTCATTTAATCAATATCCTAACGGCAGAATAACAGCCATTTCCAAGCCGCCCGTATCTGCCATCTTAAATTGTAAGTGCGATGGATTCATGTTTACTGGTTTCATTACTAAAGAATAGAAATATAATCCTCTGCCACAATCGCCTGTCCCGCTATACCCCGACAGAAATCGATGTATTTTTTAACCAACCCGTCGGGTTCTCCTTTGGTCAGGTAAAGCAGAGGCCTCACTATAGGATAGGTGCCGTTTTTAGCGTTTTCTACCGTTGCTTCTACTTCGTTTATTACGATTGAATTGACATTGGAATCGAGATAGCCGAAGGATATAAATCCTATCGCATTACTGCTGCCGGCAACCGTGGTTTTTAAAGCCCCGTTGGATGATTGCAGGATAGCTCTATCCGTAATGAGCGTGTCTTTGCCCATTACCATTTCTTCAAATGCGCCCCTGGTGCCGGAACCTTCTTCACGGGCGACTACTACTATATCACCGTCTGCTCCGCCCAGTTCGTTCCAGTTGGTTATCTCACCGGCAAAGATTTGTTTTAGCTGTTCCAGTGTGAGTTCTTTTACTGTTTGTGATGTATTCGTAATAACAGCAATGCCGTCATAAGCCAGAATATGTACCTCGAGCCCTAAGCTCTCTTCCGATTCTTTAAGCTCGCGGGAAGAAGCCCCAATGTCGAGTGTGCCGTCCGCTGCCGATTTTACGCCGACACTGGAGCCTCCGCCTGTGATTGTTACCGTGGTCTGCGGGAATATTTCCATAAAAGCGTTGGATAATGTTTCCGATACAGGTTGTACAGTTGTAGACCCGCCAATAGAGATAGTCCCCGAAAGCTCTCCCGATTCGGTAACTGTTTTGGTGGTGGTACCCTCAGCACCTCCGCTTTTACATCCTCCCAGGAGGCCGCTAAGCAGGACAACTCCCGTTCCTGCCAGAAACTCTCTTCTGGAAACTCTATTTTTTAGTGTTTCTTTCAACTTATTTTCTCCTTTTATATCCTTTAATATCATTATTTTATAAACAGATGGTTGAAAGTTCGTTATTTATTTGTGCTCGTATGTTGTTTTTTATCAGTACATCGGGGTGATTGTTAATCAGGTGCAGAATTCCCTCTGCGCTGGCAAGGTTGGTGGCAAGTGGTACATTGTGCACATCGCATACCC